>JBCDFL010000026.1:0-24650 GCA_039178165.1 Pseudomonadota bacterium
CAACCTGCCGCAGCTTCGTGACAATTTCTTCGGGCTTGGGTCGCTTGTTGGCCATGGTCTTCCTCCGTTTTCCTAAACATAGCGGAGGACCACTTCAGTGGGGGAAGACCAATATGAGGGCCCATTCTCAAATTCGCAGGAATATCTGCCGTTCACCACATCCGTTCGTCTCCAACCGAGAGTTTGAGCAGAAAGTGAGACGTCCCCTACACCACCCTCAACTGTATACTCGCCGTTAACTTCAACACTGCCGTTTGTCGAAATCTGCGACCCGTCGTGCACAAAAGACGCCAGGCCGTGCAAAGTGGTGCCAAAAATAGGCAAATCATTTTGCCTATCGTCATAGTCAGTCTAGTCATCATATCGAAGGTTTATTCGGGTTATTCCCCAATGGGAAAGTTCTTGAAGCTCGCCATCGTCAGTGATCCCGTCTTGGTCGAGATCACGCCAAATCCTAAGACTACTCCAGGCTGTATCTCTGTTGTCTAAATAATCATCTCCATTCGTGTTAAATATGTAGTTGCCATCACTGTCGCGCGCCACAGCTAATGCTTGTAAGTCGGTCATCGGTTCGTCCGACCAAAGGCTGAATGAGATCTCTCGAGCTTGATCAATCCGACCAATACCATCTTGGTTACTTCCGGAAACGTCACCATCACTATTGAGGTCAATCATCAAAAACCCATCGTTTGGTCCCACCCAAGCGCCACGTTCACGAAAGCCATCTTCATCCCAGTCAAATGAAACTTCTTCGTTGGTCAAAACTTCAATGCCATTGCCATTCAAGTCTAAAATTACGGGTTTTATTGGATTTGGCTCGTTGTTAGCGGTCCCTTCGTCCTCCCTGGCGAAGCTACCCTGCAGGCCAAATTCACCGTCCAAACCCAACCAGTCTGCTAACCCACGAAGGTGACCGCCAAATGTCACAGAACCCTGGACATTTCCCTCGGAATCCTCATGCTCTACGCCGTAAAGGCCTAGAAACTGCTCTGAATAACGACCACCAACGACAACGTGTTGTCCCTGCTCATTGATGTAGTCAGTAACAGCTCCGGTCACCGGGTCCACGCCCAATATGGCTAGGCTGTCGCCAAAACTTACATCGAGCCGCCCTTCGTGGATTTCCTCAACAACTTCTTGAGCACTTTGAGGAGGAATTCCGTTTTTAGTCAGCGTTTCCATTAGCTGTGCGCGGTAAGCGTCTGCGGTGCCGTGAAAGGATCGATATGCTGGAAGAACCTCGTTGTCTGCGGAGAATTGCCGAAGTGCCTCCGCAATAGCAACATGCTCAGCGTGTGATCTTATTTCGGCCTGTGCACTCCGAGAAAGATCGGAAAACGCAATGTTTGACGAAGCAAAGACTTCATTAACAACTTCTCTGGCCCGGGCGCTGATTGGGCTGGTTGCGTCATGAGCAATTTCATGGACCAAGACTACAAGAGCAATATCTTCTTGCGACACGCGATTGTTATTCCTCGAAGCAATTTGTGCAATCACTTCATTGCTAACGTAGATCGTGTCAGAACCAGGAGTTGGCCGGCTGTTGCCCGGTCCAATTGAAATCCGTTGGCCAGGCACATTATGTCCGGCAGGGAATTGACCATTGCTGTCTGGTTGGTAGTCAGCGACTTCAATATGAAGGTCGGTAGAACGTCGACCGGCATAGTTGGAGAAAAAAGCGTCTCCGCCGAGGGCTGAAAAATCCGCGTTTTCCAATCGGGCGATAGCTCAATTTACTGAGGCGGAGGCGTCGGAGGTAATGGAAAGCCCATCCCTGGAAAAAATAACTGTATCATTTTGAACTCCAGGATTTGGGATGCTATATCGAATACTCACTTGCCTTTAATCCTAATCATTTCCCCAGATGCCAGAACAACAGAGTGACCACCAATGTTGAAAGCTAGAGAGTTTTTTCCTATGGCCTGGAAGCAATTTGGCATTTCGACTTCCGTCGAAAGTATTGTTCCCTGGTCATCAGTCCACGCCACATACCCGTAACGATCAAACAGCTTTTGAGGTGCGTTCGATGCTTCCAAAATTTTGCGGCACTTTAGAAACTCTCGTGCTAGCGTTTGAGATTTTTTACTAGTCCTTTGGAAGGTTAACCGCGCGTTGGGTATAGGGCGTAGCTCCAGATGCATTTGTCCTTTGGGTGGCAAAAACGTATGAACGCAGAAAAGTCGCTGGTTATTTTGCCTATTCTTAGGGACTTCTTCTGTGCGAACAACCAGCTTTCGTATCTCCACTGGATACCTATTTCTGTTAGACGGGTTATGCTGGTCCAAAAGCTCAGCTAATATAACAAATGCTGGTAGTATTCTGGGCACAGTAACGTATGGGGCCTCGTCGAGCTTTAGGAGCGATGATCTATCAAGTGGCTTGCCGCATTCTACTTGATAATTAAAATCAGAGTTTGCAGAGAGATGTTCCGGCCATCCCAGGAAAAACAGAAAGCCGAATATGTAAACAGCTCGATGGCTTTCATGAATTAAGTTCAAGAATTGTTTAGTTAATTTAAAAGACAAAGTTACCACCAACGTATTGCCCTCTTCTGCGAAAAAGTAACCTGTCTGTAGTCCGCGTTGAGACTGCACTTGTAATGTGTGCGGTCAGCGACTGGCACAACCTAAGCTTGGCCCAATGCTGGGCGCCATTAATAAGCGAGTTTGCGATCCTACCTCCAAGCAAGCTCCTTCGTATTCTTGTCTCTACAAATATGCCTTGTACAGAAGCAAACCTAGCGCCTGTACCAATAAAATGTTCACCTGCAGTGCAATAGGCAAAGCCCACCGGTGCGTTTTTGTTGCTAGCAATAAGCATACCAAACATGGACGGTGCGGCCTCAATATCGTTAGCAATCTTTTGAAACTTGTCGGTGCAAAACGAAACCTTGGAAGTCGTGCTTTCCATCAACGCCGCTCTTGCTAGTGGCTCAAGATAAAGTACGTGTTCGCTAGTTGTTGCTTGCCAATATTCCATCCAGATCACCATCTACTGATCAAGCATTCCATGCAACCCTGAATGGAAGAAATTTCCTGGTTCGGTTGGTCATGTGTATCGGTGCTTTGGCTTCGGCTGAAGTTTGAGTTTGATGGTATTGAATACGGTTCAATAGATGGCCGAGCTTGCGTAGCCATAGATACAGAAGCTTGGATACAGGAGTGTATCTAAAGCGAACTGCGACAAGACCGTCTAAACTGATCTTGATCTACAATTAGAGAGTCTTCCCTCGAGACCGCTACATCACAGCACCAAAAAATCAGGCTGACATTTTTGCGCACTAAGCCCTGGCGCAAAGTTCGCAGATCTTTGCAGGGTAGTCTGAAGGGTGGATTGTTCTACGTCAGGGGTGAAATGTAGTGATACTTCAATGCTTTAAGCTAACCTGTTGGTACCCCGTAGGGGAATCGAACCCCTCTTTCCAGGTTGAAAACCTGGCGTCCTAACCGATAGACGAACGGGGCAAAGCCCAACCGTGACGCGTTAGATAGGCCGGGCGCGCCGAGGGTGCAAGCGGAAAAACGGACCACAGCGACACCGAACCTTGCGTCAAATTGCACCGCAGCGGTTAGGCGTAAGCGGCGTCCTCCAGGCGCAATTGCGCGCGGGCGCGGCCTTGCCAAATGTTCAGCTCCACGCGGCCCGCAAGGTGAAAACGTGCGCCCGCATGATCCAGCAGTGCCGTGCCCATCGCCCCCTCCATCGCGGAAAACGCGATGGCGTCGAGGCGGGGGCCATCGGTGTCACCGAAGGTCAGCTTCAGGTGCGCTTCGCCCACGATCCGCGCGTGCCAGATCCGCATGTCGGCAAAGACGAAGCGCGGACCGGGCGCCGCGGCACCGAAGGGACCGGCCGCCTCCAGCGCTTCAATCATGTCTGGCGTTGCGGCGCCGGGCATCATCACACCGTCGACGCGCAGCGCGGCGGGACCGCCCGCGCCGGCGCCCTGGCGCGCCAAAAGCTCCGACAGGCGCGCCATCGCCGCCTCGATTTTGTCCTCGGCGACTGTCAGGCCCGCGGCCATCTTGTGCCCGCCGCCCTTGATCAGCAGCCCTTCGGCCGCAAGACGCTGGATCGGCGCACCAAGATCGATCCCCGTCACCGACCGGCCGGAACCCTTGCCGATGCCGTTCTCGACCCCGATCACGATCGCGGGACGGTGCGCGGCCTCCTTCAGCCGTGCGGCGACGATGCCGACGACGCCGGGATGCCAGCCCGGACCCGCGGCCCAGGCGAGCGGCGCGTCCAGTCCGCGCGCCTCGGCCTGCGACAGGGCGGCCGCGCGCACCTGCGCCTCGACCTCGCGCCGCTCCGCGTTCAGCGCCTCGAGCCGTTCGGCGAGCGCAGCGGCCTCGTGCGGGTTGGCGGTGGACAGCAGCCGCGCTCCCAGATCCGCCTCACCAATCCGACCGCCCGCATTGATCCGCGGACCGAGGACGTAGCCCAGATGATACGCCGCCGGCGCGGTGTCGAGCCGCGCGGCATCGGCGAGCGCCGCCAGGCCCGGGCGGGCGCGTTCGGCCATGATGCGGAGGCCCTGACGCACGAAAGCGCGGTTGACCCCGATCAGCGGCGCGACATCGGCCACGGTCGCCAAGGCCACGAGGTCGAGCATCCCCATCAGGTCTGGCCCGGCCTCACCCGCCGCGCGCACGTGCCGTCCAGCCTCCACGAGGCACAGGAAGACGACCGCGGCGGCGCACAGATGGCCCAGCGCGCCGTCCTCGTCCTGGCGGTTCGGGTTCACGACGGCGAGGGCGGGGGGCAACGTCTCCGCGCCCAAATGGTGGTCCAGCACCACGATATCCGCAGCCGCACCCGCGGCCAGCGCATCGTGGCTGAGCGTGCCGCAATCGACGCAGATGATCAGGTCATGGTCTGCCGCCAGTGCCCCGATCGCCTCGGGGTTGGGGCCGTAGCCTTCGTCGATCCGGTCGGGGACATACAGCGTCGCGTCCTTCCCAAAATACCGGAGCCACCAGACCAGCAGCGCGGCGGAGGCGCCGCCGTCGACGTCGTAATCCGCGAAGATGGCGATGCGCTCGCGCGCTTGAACCGCGCGCACCAGGCGTTGGGCCGCGACCTCCATATCCTTCAGTGTGCGGGGGTCGGGCAACAAATCGCGCAAGGCGGGGGCCAAAAAGCCGGGCACGTCTTCGGGGGCAACGCCGCGGCGCGCGAGGATCTGCGCCACCGGCGGCGCGACGTCCGCGCGTTGCACCAACATATCCGCGGCGCGCGAGACCTCAGTGCCCGGGCCGACCCAGCGGCGGCCGGTCAGTGACGCTTCGACATCCAAAAAGGCCGACATGTGGGGGGAGCCATCCATGGCGCCACATTATATGGACTGCGGCCCCGGGCCAAGGTCTAAGGCGCGTGCCGCTCCAGCCGAAGGATGATTTCACTCTCCGGCCCACGCGCCGCGCGGCGCAACGACAGCGTCCAGTCGGCAGACCGGGCCATCCGCTCCGGCCACTCCCCCATCACGGGGCCGACATGCGCCTCCGCCCACATCGTCGCCTGGACGGAGAATGCGTCGACCCGCGCGCCGAAATCCCAGTAGTCGAAGGTGCAGGCTGCGCCCGCGCAGATCAGCGTAGCGTAGGGCTGCCCCTCGCGCCACAGATCGCGTGTGTAGGGCGCGTCCGACAGAAGAACGACCCGGTCGTAGACCGAGCCGAGCGCGCCATCCATCAGCGCCGGGTCGTGCCCCAATTGGCGGATCATCTCCAGGATCGTGAACGCGGAGACGTCCGGCTGCGTCATACGGGCGTGCGGTAGTGCAGGCGGCGGACGGAGCCGGTTTTGGAGCGCATCAGCAACGTCTCGCAGGTCATCCAGCCCGGCTCGCGCTTCACCGCCGGAAGGAGGGAGCCGGAGGTGACGCCGGTCGCGGCGAAGATCACGTCGGAGGTCACCATCTCGTCCCGCGTATAGATGCGGTCGAAATCCTCGATCCCCGCCTTGGTCGCGCGGCCCCGTTCGTCATCGTTGCGGAAAAGGAGCCGGCCAAAGATCTGCCCGCCCATGCATTTGAGCGCGGCGGCTGCAAGCACCCCTTCGGGCGCGCCGCCGGAGCCCATGTACATATCTATGCCCGTCGCCGGGTCGGCGCAGTGCATGACCCCTGCGACGTCGCCGTCCGTGATCAGACGGATGGCCGCGCCGGTCTCGCGCACTTCCGCGATCATGTCTTCGTGCCGCGGGCGCTCCAGGATGCAGACGGTGATGTCGGACGCGCTGCAGCCGCGCGCGGCGGCCAGGGCGGCGACCCGCTCCGCCGGGGTCATGTCGAGCCCGACGACGCCCTCGTCAAAGCCCGGCCCGACGGCCAGTTTGTCCATGTAGACATCGGGCGCGTGCAGCATCGAACCGCGCGGGCCCATCGCGATCACGGTCAGCGCGTTCGGCATATCCTTGGCGGTCAGGGTCGTGCCTTCCAGCGGGTCGAGGGCGATGTCGACGCCCGGCCCGTCGCCCGTGCCGACCTCTTCGCCGATATAGAGCATGGGCGCTTCGTCCCGCTCTCCCTCGCCGATGACGACGACGCCGTGGATATCCAACTTGTTCAGCTGCTCGCGCATGGCGTTTACGGCGGCCTGGTCCGCGGCCTTTTCGTCACCCCGCCCGACCCAGGCGGCGGAGGCGAGGGCGGCGGCCTCGGACACGCGGGCCAAGCCCAGGGACAACATACGGTCGTTGAAATCGGTGGGCGCGGGCATGGGATGTCCTTTGTCGTAAATCTTGGCCCCGCTTGTGCGCCAACCGCGCTGGCGGCGCAAGGCACGCCTGACTACCGAGCGAATGTCGCGATCAAACACCGCTCCGGGCGCTCATCTGGCGCGCAATCGAAGGTGTAGGTCGCCGGATTCGTCTCGCCGACGCTGAGATCGTGCAGGGTGTTCAGCAGCGTCTCCGTCTCGCCCCGCAACGCGCGCCGGTCGGCGGCGGCGGAGGCGCCGGCCGTTCCATTGGCCTTTATCCGCACCGCGATCGCCTCCGCTAGCAGCGGCGCGAGCACGGATTGCTGAGCCAGCGCGCCGGAGGCGTCCATCAGCCACAGAGCGTCCCGCAGGGCGAAGGCGTGATCTTCGGGGCGGATGAAGGGCAAATAGGCCTGCACGGTGGTGGCCAGTGCTGCGGCATCGAGAGGCGCGCCCCGTTCAAGGGCCGCTTCTGCGACCGCGCGCGCGCGCTCGAAATCGGTCAGAGACATCGCCTGCGCGTTCCCGTCGGCCCGCGCGATGTCCTATGCCCGGTTCAAAGCCGCGATCGCTGCGTCCGGTTCGTTCACGCGGCTTTCAATTGTTGCGCGCGTCAGCAGCGCTTTGATGCGCTGCCCCGGATTGCGCGCGCGACCCCCGCCGCAGCCTCTAGCGCGCCGCGCGGAAAGCGTCGTCGAGCAGATCAGCACCCGCCCAAGCGGGCCACAGCGCCAGCAAAAGGAACAACAATCGCATGGCGTTAGCCTGCCATCCGGCCATGTGGGCCAGCAAGTGACAATTGGTCAGACGTGCTCGATCCGCAGGGCGACCGGCGCGGTCGCGACGACGCCGGTCGCCTGCATCGCGGCCAGCGCCTCGTCCAGGGCGGCGCGGGTGGTTTTGTGCGTCACGATCAGGACCGGCGCCTCGCCCCCTGTGTGGTTGGTCTGGCGCATGCGGTCGATGCTGATGCCTGCCTCCCCCAGGACGGCGGCGATCTTGGCCAGCGCACCGGGTTTGTCGATCAGGCTCATCCGCAGATAGTACGGCGCCGGCGTGGCCGAGCGGGCGGGCGTCATCGCCGTCAGCTCCGCCGCCGCCTGGCCGAAGACCGGCCCGCGCAGGCCCCGCGCGATGTCGCAGATATCTGCCATCACTGCCGAGGCGGTTGGACCCGCGCCCGCGCCGGGGCCGCGCAGCACGACCTGTTCGACCGCGTCGCCTTCCAGCACGACCATGTTGGTGCCGCCCTGAAGCTGCGCGATGGGCGCATGCTGCGGCACGAGGCAGGGCATCATACGCTGTTCCAGCCCGCGCCCGGTCCGCTGCGCGACGCCCAGCAGCTTGATCCGAAAACCCATATTGGCCGCGGCTTCGATATCTTCGATGGCGACGCGCTCGATCCCCTCCAGCTCGATCCCGTCGAAATCGGGCTGGGCGCCGAACGCGATGGCCGAGAGGATCGCCAGTTTATGCGCGGCGTCGATGCCGCCGACATCGAGGCTGGGATCGGCCTCCAGATAGCCAAGCCCGTCGGCCTCGGCAAAGACCTCTTCGTAGCTGAGGCCCGCATCCTGCATCCGGGTCAGGATGTAGTTGCACGAGCCATTCATGACGCCCATCACGCGCGTGATCTCGTTTCCCGCCAGCCCTTCGGTCAGGGCCTTGATCACGGGGATGCCCCCCGCAACCGCCGCCTCATAGCGCAGTGCGCGGCCTGCGGCCTCGGCCCGTTCGGCCAGCGCCTGGCCGTGGATCGCGAGCATGGCTTTGTTGGCCGTCACCACGTCTTTACCTGTGTCCAGCGCCGCCTCGACCGCGTCCTTGGCCGGCCCGTCCGTGCCGCCGATCAGCTCCACGAAGACGTCGATGTCGTCCCGGCGGGCCAAGGCGACGGGATCGTCCTCCCAAGCATAGCCCGCCAGCGGCACGCCGCGGTCCTTGCTGCGGTCGCGGGCGCTGACGGCGCGCAGGACAATCTCGCGCCCGGTGCGGGCGGTAAGCAGCTTGGCGTGTTGGCGCAGGATGCGGACCGTGCCGGCGCCCACCGTGCCCAGACCCGCGATGCCGAGGTGAAGGGGGGTCTGCATAGCCATGTTCCTTTGTCCGAAGCGCGTGCGCGGGGTCTAGCGGAGCGGGCGCGCGGCCTCAACCCGAGGCGGAGCCCATGCGGATGCGCGTGGCGCGGTCGATCACCGGCCGCCCGCGCAGCCGGGCCGCCCGCGCGCGCAAGGCAGCGGCGCGCGCCTCGACACTGCCGCGCAAAATCTCCGGCGCCGCGCCGGGCCGCGCGGTCTGCGCCAGCAGCGGGCCAACCGGGACTAAGGCGGGGAAGTCCGCATCCTGCGCCGCACCGCTCGTCACCTGATCCAGTTCGGGAAACTGGGTGCAGGCGGTCAGGGCCAGGGCAAGAAGCAGCGCGCGGGGCATATCCCGTTCATGCCGCAGGCGCCGCGCACGCGCAAGCGCCGCCTGGCCCGCCCGATGCAAGGGGTTGATTTGAACGCTCGTTCAGTTCACCCTTTGGTATGGCACGAACTGCGGGCTCCCACTCCGATATCACCGGCCCGAAGGTGCGCGACGAAGCGCTCCGCCTCTTTGCGAAATCGGGCTATGCGGCCGTATCGATGCGCCAAATCGCGTCGGCGGTGGGCGTTCAGGCCGGCGCGCTTTACAACTACACCCCCGACAAGCAATCGCTCCTCTTCGATCTGATGCAGGCCCATATGGCGGAGCTTTTGGACGCGGTGCCGGACCCGACCGGGGCCGCTTGCGCGGACCTGGAGGCGTTCGTTCGGTTTCACATCGCCTTTCACCACGCGCGCGCCGATGCGGTCTTCATCGCCTATATGGAGCTGCGCAATCTGGAGCCGGAGAATTTCGCGCGGATCGAAGCGATGCGGCGCGCGTACGAGGATCACCTGCAGCGCATCCTGCAGCGCGGCATGGGCACGGGCGCTTTCGCGATGGACGACGCAAAGGTCGCCACCATGGCCGTGATCGCGATGCTGACGGGGGTCAACACCTGGTTCCGCCCGTCTGGGCGGCTGAGCCTTGAAGACGTGCAGGACATCTACTGGTCTATGGTCCGCAGGGCTGTGACGGCGACCTGAGGGCAAGGTCGCGCCGCCCCCGCGAGCGGCGCGCTGGTGTCAATGGGCGGGCTGGATGAACGTGCCGTTGCGCAGCTCTCGCATGGCTTGCATCAGCTCCTCTTGGGTATTCATCACGATCGGCCCGTGCCAGGCGACCGGCTCCGCGATGGGCGCGCCGGAGATGAGCAGGAAGCGCACGCCGTCCGGGCCCGCCTGGACCGTCACCTCATCGCTCGTACCGAAGCGCACCAGGGTCCGGTTACCGCTGAGGTCGCGGATATTCACCTCCTGGCCCGCGACTTCCTTTTCCAGCAGCACGCCGGCGGGGGCGGAGGCATCCGCGAAGGCGGCACTGCCCTGGAAGATGTAGGCGAAAGCGCGGCGGTAAGTGTCGATGCGGAAGGTTTTCTTCACGCCCGCCGGCACGCTGATGTCGAGGTATTGCGGGTCTGCGGCGATGCCGTCGACTGGGCCGGTCTGGCCCCAGAATTCGCCCGTGATTACGCGCACCACCGTGCCATCATCGTGGGTCACGACCGGGATGTCCTTGGCCTGCACGTCTTGGTAGCGCGGCGCGGTCATCTTCTGGCTCGACGGCAGATTGCCCCACAGCTGGAAGCCGTGCATCTGCCCCGCCGCGTTCCCGTGCGGCATCTCTTGGTGCAGGATCCCGCGCCCGGCGGTCATCCATTGCACATCGCCCGCGCCGAGCGTGCCCGTGTTGCCCAGGCTGTCGGCGTGATCGACCTGGCCCGACAGGACGTAGGTGATCGTTTCGATCCCCCGGTGGGGATGCCAGGGAAACCCCTTGGCGTAATCCTGCGGCCGCTCGTTGCGGAAATCGTCGAAGAGCAGGAACGGGTCCAGCTCCGACGGGTCCTCAAAGCCAAAGGCGCGGTGCAGTTTGACGCCGGCGCCTTCCATCGTGGGGACGGCCTGGCGGGTCTCAATCGTGGGTCTAAGGGACATATCTCGCCTCCTATATCGCGTTGAGGGGGAGGTATGCCGCGCACATGCGCGCATCAACGCGCGTTTCGGCGCCAATTATGTGCGGGGATGCGGAGGTGGCGGGAACCACCGCAGACGTTTGGTCTGAATTCCCGAGGACCTGTATATACAGGTGGGCGCCAGGTAGACGAACCAGGGTCCGAACAGAGCCAGCTCCCTCGGATTTGCTTAAGGCCACCGGAATTTACCGTAGACGGAAAGGGCAGAACCCGCCGGTGCTGTAGGTAGGGAGGGTTGGTCTGTTTGGCAAGCGGTGGGCTGGGGGGTGATCTCCCCCCAGACCCCCCAGAGTTTAATAGGAACAGAGAAGGATGGACCGGCCCCCGCGGCGGGGGCGTTTGGCGCGCCTCTCAGTTCTCCGCGCTGACAAGCCCGTAGCGCGCCAGCTCTTCGGGCAGCAGCACGTAGATCTCGTCCGGAGGGGTCGCCATCGCGGGCTGCATCAGCAGCGGATCGATCCCCATCTCGTCCAGATAGCCCATGACCTGAGACTGGCCGCGTTGGATGTCCTCGACCGCGAAGGCCGCCGGCAGGATCGTGCTTTGGTCGAAATAGTGTTGGTGCACACCGACCGATGCACCCTCCGCAACCCTGCGGGTCGTCCCGGCTGTGAGCAGGTAGGGGCAGGCCGAATAGCAGATCGCGCCGTCCTCCATTTCCGTGGCGAGGCCGGCGCCGCGGATATAGCGGCCGAGGGCCAGCGCGTCGCCGACCGACCCGCCGGGGCTTTGCAGCAGCAGAACCTCGACCGGCGGGTCGGCCTGCGCGATCAGCCCCTCCACCCGCGCGGCGTCGCCGGCCTCGATCGTGCCTTCCAGCCAGTAGCGTCCGCCGCTGTCCTGCAGCAGGGTCAGCCGGGGCGGCAATTCGGTGTTCGGCTGCGAAGGCAGGGGGCGGCTGGGATCGAATGTGCGGCGCTGATCGCCCGGGCGAACCGGCTGGGTCAGTTCTGGAGCCGCCGGGCCAAAGCGGGGCAGGGACAGGCCCGCGCCCTGGATATCGCCGATCACCAGTAAAGCGCCGATGCCGATCTGGAAGAACAGCACGCCCGCCAAGATGCGGCCGACACTGGGCCAGCCGTTCATGGGCCGTCTTTCTGCGGGCCGGGCTTGGCGTCGGGCATGTCCTTCATCGCAACCTCCACGTCCCGCACGGCGGCGAGGGCCGCGCGCAGCTCGGCCAGGGTCATGGTGTCTTCGACGCCGCTGCCCTCCCGGTTTTGGCGGATCGCGGCCTGGGTAATGGCAAGGATGAAGACCAGCACCGCCGGCAGCAGGTCGATGGCGATGGCGCCGGCCCAGGAGGGCACGAAATTGCGGGCATAGAGGATGACCGCGTCGGCGGAGCTGATCGGGGTATAGGTGACGTCCTGGGGCGGCGTGAGCGCCATGACCGATTGCGCCGCACTCTCCAGCGTTTCCGCACGCTGGGCTAGCACCTCCAGCACGCTGTCGATGGTGGCGGATTGGTCCGCGCGCCCTTCGGCGGTGCGCCCGTCCAGCTCCGGCAGGACGACGGACGCGGCGAGGTCTTGCGCCGCGCGCTCCACCAGGGGCGCGACGGTCAGCTGGCGCATCTGGGTGATGAGACCGGCGAGGCGCACGGCGGCTTCGGAGAACTCGACCGCGCGGGCCTCCACCGGGCCTTGTTCCACCGTAAGGGCGCGCATGCGGCTGAGGATTTGGTTGCCCTCGTCGAAGGCGCGGTCGATCTGCGGGGTTTGCGCGGCGATTTGGCTTTCCAGCGCCTCCAGCTCTGCCGCCTTTTGGCGCAGCACGCGGAAGACGGCACCGCGCCCGGCGAGGCCGGAGAGGGTGCCCTCGGCCTCCAGCTCGCTCAGATCCTCGAAGCTTTGGCGCACGCGGGCGACGTCCCGCTCCAAGCTTTGGCCGGTCAGGGCGATTTCGTGGGTGCCTTCTAGCGCGGCCTGGTAGTCCTGCACGGTCTTTGCGAGGTGCTGTTCGACCGCGGCCGAGCCGGCCAGCGCAGCGGCGTTCAGCCAGCTCGACATCGCCACGATGGCGAGCGAGCCGAGGCCCATAGCCAGCAGCAAGCCAATCCGTGAAGCCGCTGTTTTCACAGCAGGAAAAAGCCGCAGCATGTAGGACCAGAAGACGAAGATGCCGACCGACACCGCGACGGAATAGGCGATAGCGGCAAAGACGCTCATCGCGCCATTCTCGTCCAGCAGGGACGACACGCCCAGATACGTGTAGATGCCGGAGGCGACGGCCAGCACGCCGAGCGCTGTGCCGGAAAACGTGCCGAGCCAAGTCAGGTGCCCTTCAAGCTCGCGGGCGTGGCGGACGGCGCGGGCTTCGGCCTCCGTCAGGGGGGTGTCGGGCATGGCGTGGCCTTTATTGCTGCCGGCGCAACATAAGGCGCGCGGCGGGGCAGTCCAAGCGGACTTGTTTTGTGTTCATATTTTGTTCATGCTGCGCCCCATGGACGGGGTAAGCGAAATCAAGGCCTTGGCGCCCGGGCAGCTTCTGGCGCGGGGCGTGTCGCGGCATCTGGCGCAACTGGGCATGGCCTGCGTGGAGGAGCTGGCGCCGACCCGCGGGCTGCGCGTCGATGTCATGGCGCTGGGGCCGAAGGGCGAGCTGTGGGTGGTGGAATGCAAGTCGAGCCGGGCGGATTTCACCTCCGACGGGAAGTGGGAGGGTTATCTGGAGTGGTGCGACCGCTTCTTCTGGGCGGTGGATGCGGATTTCCCGGTCGAGCTGTTGCCGGACGAGACGGGCTTGATCCTCGCGGATGGCTACGATGCGGAGATCGTGCGCATGGGGCCGGAGACGCGGCTGGCGCCGGCGCGGCGCAAGGCGCTGATCCAGAAATTCGCCACCTGCGCGGCGCGGCGCCTGCAGGCGCTGCGCGATCCGGGGGCGGGGCTGATCTTGTAAATCGCCCGTGTTGTACATCGTCCCAAGGGCCGTTTCCCCAACTTGTACAGCTTAGCCGCCAGCCGCGGCGAAGGCCCGGGCCAGCGCGGCAGGCGTGTCTTCGGGCAGGGTGACGGCGTCGAACTCCAAAAGGCTCGCCGCGTTCAGGGCGCTGCCGCGGTCGTACATCTGCGCGAGGAGGCGGTCGTATTCGGCCTGACGTTCGGCGGGGTCCGCGATCGCCTCGAGCTGCGCGCGGAAGCCGAGGCGGACGGCGCCTTCGAGGCCCATGGCGCCAAGCTCTGCTGTGGGCCAGCCGAGCGTCATGTGGGGCCGGTCGAGTGAGCCGCCGGCCATGGCCATCGCGCCCAGCCCGTAGGCCTTGCGCGTGATCAGCGCGACCCAAGGGCCGGTGAAAGCGGCGCCAGCTTGGAAGAGCGCGGCGGCGTGGGCGACCTGGCCCGCATCCTCCGCCTCCGGCCCGACCATAAAGCCGGGCGTGTCGATCAGGCTGAGCACCGGCAGCCCGAGCCGCGCGGCGAGGCGCAGCATCCACGTGGCCTTGTCCGCCGCGGGCCCGTCGATGGCGCCGCCGAGGTGCAAGGGGTTGTTGGCGATCAGCGCGGTGGCCTGCGCGCCGATCCGCGCGATGCCGGCGATCACGCCCGGGCCGGCGGCGCTGCGCAGTTCGGCGAAATCATCGGTCAGGCCGCCGATGAAGCGGCGCATGTCGTAGGCCTGCGTCCGGTCGGCGGGCACCGCCTCCCGCAAGGCGGCGGTATCGGCGGTGGAGCCGGCAGGGGTGGACAGGGACAGGAGGCCGCGCGCGGCGGCGGTCGCGGCTGCCTCGTCCGGGACGAGGAGGTCGATCACGCCGTTGGCGGCCTGGACGTGTGACGGACCGATGGCGCCGGGGGCGACCTGGCCAAGGCCGCCGCCCTCGATCATGGCGGGGCCGCCCATGCCGATATTGCTGCCTTCCGTGGCGATGCGGATGTCGCACACGCCCCAGAGCGCCGCGTTGCCGGCAAAGCAATAGCCCGCGGCGATGCCGATCTTCAGCGGCCTGTGTGCGGTGAAGCGGGCGAAGCTGGGCACGGTGAGGCCAGCGGCGATCAGCGGGTCCACGTCCAAATCGCCGGGCCGCCCGCCGCCGCCTTCGGCGTAGAGGACAAGGGGCAGGTGGGCGCAGGCCTCCAGCATGCGGTCGATTTTGCGGTGGTGGAAGTAGCCCTGGGTGCCGGCGAGCACGGTGTAATCGACGGCCAGCACCGCGACGGGCCGGCCCGCTACCGTGCCTGTGCCGGTGACGATGCCGTCCGCCGGCGTGCGCGCGGCAAGGTCCGCGGCGTCGCGGACAGTGCGCTGGGCGGCGACGGCGAGGGCGCCGAATTCGGCGAAGCTGCCGGGATCGAGCAGGTCCGCGAGGTTCTCGCGCGCGGTGCGTAGGCCTTTGGCGTGGCGTTTTGCGACGGCGTCCGGGCGGGCGGCGTCCTCAAGCTGGGTCAGCCGGGCGGTGAGGGTCGCGCGCTCGGGGCGGTCGGTCTGAGCGATTGCCGCCGTGGGCGCTGCGGCGTCCGCCGGGGCGAGTGTCAGCAGCGGCTGGCCTTCGCTCAGCGCGTCGCCGGCGGCGACCAGCACGGCCTCCACCCGGCAGGGGCCGTCCGCGCGCAGCACGTGGCTCATCTTCATGAGTTCCGTGGTCAGCAGCGGCGCGCCGGCGGGCACGATGTCGCCGGGGGCGACGTGGATTTGGGCAACCAGGGCGGCGCTGGGGGCGGTCAGGGTGGTCATGGCGTCACGCTGGCCCGGCCCGCGCGGGCGCGCAAGCGTTTAGCGGCGCAGACCCTCCGCGGCCTTGGCGGCGGCCAGGATTTCTTCGGCGATTTCGCGCGCCTCGTCGGGGTCGAAATCCATCGGGATCTCCGCCCCGCCCCCTTCGACGAAGAGGCGCACCATGCCCTTGTCGGTCGGGCCGATCTGCAAATTCGCCTCGATATCGCGTTCGGAGTTGATGCCCATGGGTCCGGTCCTTCTGATCCCGCGGACGTAGCGAGGCGGCGCTTGAATGGCAAGCCGCCGGGCGTCAAGCTGCGGGCCATGCGCATCCGGCCTTTTGATCCCGGCGATACCGACTGGCTCGTGGAGCGGCACCAGACGCTGTACGCGGAGGCCGAAGGGTTCGACGCAACGTTTGGGCCGCTTGTCCGGTCGATCCTCGAGGACTTCGCCGCCCGTCACGACCCGGCGCGGGAGGCGGGGTGGATTGCGGAAGAGGGCGGGCGCCTTGGATCCATCTTCTGCGTGCGGGGGCCGGAGGATTTGGCCAAGCTGCGCCTGTTCCTGCTGGTGCCGGAAGCGCGTGGGCGGGGCCTGGGCGGCCAGCTTTTGGACACCTGCCTGAGCTTTGCCAAAGCCCGCGGCTATGCCGGTCTGACGCTTTGGACGCACGAGAGCCACCGCGCGGCCTGCGCGCTATATGCGCGTCGCGGTTTCACCTGCACGCGGTCCGCGCCGGTCCATTCCTTCGGCGTCGATTTGGTGGAGCAAACGTGGACCTTGCGGTGGGATGGCGACTTGCAATCGCGCGGCGCGGGCAGTAATTGATCGCGCAGTGCCGCCGTAGCTCAGTTGGTTAGAGCGCCTGATTGTGGATCAGGAGGTCCCCCGTTCGAGCCGGGGCGGTGGTACCAACCCCCGCTAGGCGTTGTGCAAAATCAGGTCGGAGGCTTTTTCCCCGATCATGATGGCCGGCGCGTTGGTGTTGCCCGACACGATTTCCGGCATGATCGAACAATCCGCGACGCGCAGGCCCTGGACGCCGTGCACCCGCAGGTGGTCGTCGACGACGGCCATCGTGTCCTGGCCCATCTTGCAGGTGCCCGTCGGGTGATAGATCGAGGCCGTATTGCTGCGCGCCCAGTCGAGCGTGGCGTCATAATCGTCCATCGGCAGGTCCGCGTGGGGGCGATATTCCTCCGAAATCTTGGAGGTGAGCGGCGCGTGGCGAGCGATTCGGCGGGCGATCCGCACGCCTTCGACGATGGTCCGGCAATCGGTTTCGGTGCTCAGGTAGTTGGGGATGATCTTGGGGTAGGCGCGCCCGTCTGCGCTGGCGAGGCGAATCTCTCCCTTCGATTCGGGGCGCAATTGGCAGACCGACATGGTGAAGGCGGCGAAGGGGTCGGCGCCCTTGCCGGGGTTTTCGGCCGACAGGGGCTGGACATGGAACTGGATGTCGGGGGTTTCGACGTCTTCGCGGGTCTTTAGGAAACCGGTTGCGAGGCTGGCCGCCATCGTCATGGGACCGGCGCGGAACATCAGGTATTTGAGCCCGATGCGCGCTTGGCCCCAGAGGGTTGCGACCTCGTTGTTCAGCGTCGGCTCGTTGCATTTGTAGACGAGGCGGGCCTGAAGGTGGTCCTGCATGTTCTTGCCGACGCCGGGCAGGTCCGCGCGGACCTCGATCCCGTGTTCCTTGAGCTGGGCTGGCTCGCCCAGGCCTGACAGCATCAACAGCTGCGGGGAGTTGATGGCGCCGCCGGACAGGACCACCTCGCGCCGGGCGCCGACGACCTGGCGCACGCCGGCGCGGTCGGTGTAGCTGACGCCGGTGGCGCGGGTGCCCTCCATCTCGATCCGGTCGACCTGGGCGTGGGTCACGATCTGCAGATTCGGGCGCTTTTTCACGGGGTTGAGGAAGGCCACGGCGGAGGAGCACCGCCGCCCGTTGCGCGCGGTGAGCTGGAAGAACCCGACGCCTTCCTGCTCCGCCCCATTGTAGTCGGGGTTGAAGGGGTAGCCCGCCGCCTGGGCCGCCGCGACCCAGGCATCGGTGATGGGCCGCTGGATGCGCATGTTGGAGACCGACAGGTTGCCTTCGTCCCCGTGGAAGGCATCGGCGCCGCGCTCGTTTCGCTCGGACCGTTTGAAGAGGGGCAGGACGTCATCCCAGGCCCAGCCGCGATTGCCCATCTGCGCCCAGCGGTCGTAATCCTGCGGCTGTCCGCGGACGTAGAGCAGACCGTTGAGCGAAGAGGACCCGCCCAGCACCTTGCCGCGCGGCCATTCGATGGAGCGGCCGTTGAGGCCCGGATCGGGCTCCGTCTTGTAGCACCAGTCGACCGATGGGTTATGGATCGTTTTGAAGTAGCCGACGGGAATATGGATCCACGGGTTCAGATCGCGCCCGCCCGCCTCCAGCAGCACGACGCGGGTGCCGGGATCGGCGCTGAGCCGGTTGGCCAAGACGCAGCCCGCAGAGCCTGCGCCGACAATCACGAAATCTGCTTCCACTGCTTAATTCCTCGTCCCTGTGCAAAAAGACTATGCAGATCAAAAATACTGGTCTAGCCTTTTTTGAAACTAGAAATCTCAGTTATTGCGAAAATGGGAGGACGCAATGGGAGTTTATGATCGGATTAAAGGGGTCTCACGCCGAGATTTCTTCAAAATCGCCGGGACTTACGGGATGAGTTCGACGCTCATGGCCGCAGGGACATTCGGCGGTGTGATGACGGCGGCGAACCTCGCGAAAGCGGCGGAATCGACCTATAACAAGCGCTACGCGAAGCCCGCGAAGTTCGAAATGAAGTTCGGCGCGGCCGGCTTCAACCCGCAGAACCTGCTGATTGAGCGGGCCGGGTGTCTCGAATTCGCCCGCGATCTGGAGGAGCGAACGGACGGCGAGATTCGCATCGAATTCATCGGCAATAACCAAATTTGCGGGCAGCTGTCCTGCGTTGAGAAGGCGCAGCAGGGGATCGTCGATTTCTACGCGGCCTCGACGCAGAACTCCGCGGGCGGCGCGCCCTATCTGAACGTGCTGGACTATGCCTACATGTTCCGCAGCCGGGCCGATCAGTACTACTTCATGTACCACCCCAAATCGCAGGAAGTGCTGCGTGACCCGTTCGAAAAACGCCACGGGCTGAAGTTCCTCTTTACCCACGCCGAACTGCGGGGCATCCAGCTCGGCCTGAGCTGGCAGGACAAGCCGACCGTCACCAGCGTGGAGCAGCTTGCCGGCACCAAGAACCGCGTCACCGGCACGCAGTTGGGCCGGATCGCGATGAACGCCCTGAACCTCAACCCCGTCCCCGTGGCGTGGGAAGAGACGCTGGACGGTCTGAAGCAGGGCCTCATCGACGGGGCGGAGACCTGGGCGTCGGCGGTGGCCTACGCCAACATGTCGCCGGTCGTCAGCCAATGTGTCGATCTGCGCTTCTTCTGCGGCACGGAGCACACGGCGATGAACGCATCGTCCTTCGACAAGCTGGATGGGAACCTGCAGGACGCCGTGATGGAAGCGGCTTACCTCACGCAGGTGCACGTGCAGGCGGCGAACGAAGCCGCGCTGGTCAACACGGTCGGCTTCAGCCACCCGCACCAGGGCCCCGACACGATTTTTGCCAAGAACAACGTCCGCGTCGCGGCGCTGTCGGATGCGGAGATCAAGAAGGCCGAGGAAATGTGCTCGCCCGAGTTCCAACCGCAGCTTTGGGAGCAGTGGCGCGAGCGGATCAACGGCTGGTCCGGCGGCCTCGACACCTACCAGGAGATCTACGACACCGTGCGCGAGCACGACATCACCCTGGCCGAAAACGTCGAACCGCGTCGCTGGTGGAAAGGCTAAGGCCTTTGCCAGCCGAGCGCTGAGACAGAGGCCCGGGCGTTCGCCGTCCGGGCCTTTTTTTCACACGACAATCAAGAGATTGCCGCCGCGCAATCCTTATGGGGGCAAGCGATGGAAATGATCGCGGGTATGGGAGAGATCATCTCGGCCATGTTGGCAGGTGATTCCTTTGAATTGCAAAGTGCGATGCGCAACAATCCGGGGGTTTGGCCGCTGGGGCTGATCGCAACGTTGGTGGGCGGCGCGCTGGTGGCTGTGCTGTACCGGGCGGTGCCGTTCGTGGAGCGCAATCTGGAGGCGGCGGTCATGGTCGTCGCTTATCTGGCCATCGGCTACATCATCTTTTCGGGCGTGATCCAACGTTTCTTCCTCAGCGGTCAGCCGCCCTGGTCGACGACGATCCCGCCGTTCCTGTTCCTGATCATGACCTGGGTCGGGTGCAGTTATAACGTCAAGCTGCGCACGCACTTGGCCTTTGCCGAATTCCGCAAGCTGGCGCCCCGGCCGATCCAACTGGGTCTTCTGATGCTGGACGCGGCCCTGTGGCTGGGCTTTGCCTGGATCGTGGTGGTGACGACGACGCAGGAAAGCGTCCGGGCGGCGGCGAACTTCTCCATCATGCTGGGCACCGACAACGTCATGCAGTGGTGGTTCCTGGTGACCGTGCCGATCGCCTTCATCCTGCTGACCGCGCGGGTGATGGAGAACCTCGCGCGCGATATCCAAAAATACCGCAGCGGCGCCGACATGATCGAAGCGGCCGTGATCGGAGGGGACACATGAGCGATCCAACCATCATCACGCTGATCTCTATCGGCGCGACGCTTCTTTTCATGGCCGGCGTGCCGGTCTTTCTGGTCATCGGCTATTGGGTCATCGGCATGTCGTTCCTGATGGAGCTGCCGCTTCTGAACATGGGCGCGGCGCTTCAAGACGTGTTCACCGACGGCTTCGCGCTTCTGGCGATGCCGCTGTTCATCCTGACCGGGGACCTCATCAACCGCTCGGGCATCGCGCGGCGGCTATCGGATTTCGCCTATGCCTGCCTGGGCTGGATCCGCGGCGGGCTAGCGATGGCGTCGCTGGGGGCGTGCGGCCTTTTTGCCGCGATCTCGGGCTCCAACTCGGCGACGACGGCGACCATCGGCTCCATGCTGCACCCCGAAATGGTCAAAGGCGGCTATGACGAGCGGTTCAGCGCGGCGACGGCGGCGGCGGGCGGCACGGTGGGGATCATCATCCCGCCTTCCATCATCTTTATCGTCTACGGGTTCCTCCTGAACCTGCCGATTTCGGACCTGTTCGTGGCGGGCATCATCCCCGGCGCGCTGATGGTTTTGGGCATGATGCTGGCCTGTTTCATCATCTGCTACCGCAACGGCTGGGGCTATCTGATCGGGCTGAGCCCGATCCGGGTGCTGAAGACGTCCATCGGCGCCTGGCTGGGCTTCTTCGCCATCGGGCTGGTGCTGTGGGGCATCTACACCGGCAAATTCTCCCCGACGGAGGCGGCGGGCGTCACGGTCGGCTTCGGCCTGATCGCGGGCCTGCTGAGCTGGCTCGTGTCCAAGATCTTCCGTATGGATCAGGGCCTCGACTGGTCGCAGAAATCCGTGGCGGGGATGCTGGTCGTCGAAGGCTTCACCGTCCCTCAGATCCCGGGGATCGTCATGCGCTCGGCCCAGATCACGGGCATTCTGGCGCCGCTGATCGCGGTATCGGTGGTGATGCAGCAGATCCTGTCGCTGCTTGGCGCACAGGAGGTGATCGGCGACTTCGTGACCTCGATGGGCGGCTACCATGCGGTGCTGTTCACCGCGATGGCCATCGTCTTCGTGTCGGGCATGATCCTGGAATCGCTGCCGGTGACGATCATCCTGGCGCCGATCCTGGCGCCAATCGCGGCCTCGGTCGGGGTCGATCCGGTCCACTTCTCGGTCATCTTCCTGGTCGGGGCGTCGATCGGGTTCATCACGCCGCCCTACGGGCTGAACCTTTACGTCGCATCCGGCGTGACGGGGGTGCCCTATTTCCGGCTGCTGCGCTACACCGTGCCCTATCTGGTCGCGCTGATCAGCGTCTGGATCTTCGTGTCCCTGACGCCGGAGATGGCGCTGATGCTGCTTCCTGAACGGTAAGGAGAGGCCGATGGCCGCGGATGGCCCGCCCAAGACCGAAGGCGAGAAACGTGCGCAAATCCCGACCAACCTCAGATTGCTGATGGTGGTCGAGGAGGTCGCGCGGGCGGGGGTTCCGATCTCCACCGGGGCGGTGGCGCGGGCGCTGGACTTGCCCAAGGCGACGACCCACCGCTTGCTGGTCACCGCCGAAGAGCAGGGGTTCTTGCAACGCGATGCCGATGGGCGGTCCTACGGGCCCGGCCACCGGCTGCGCAAGCTGGCGGCCAACACGCTGTCCTCGCAGCGGGTGCGCACTGAGCGGCTGATCATCATGCAGCGCTTGGCCGACGAGGTGGGGGAGACCTGCAATCTGGCCGCGCCGGGCCGGGCGGAGATGGTCTATCTCGACCGAGTGGAGACGCATTGGCCGCTGCGCATCCAGCTTCCCGTCGGGACCAAGGTGCCGCTGCACTGCACCGCCAGCGGGAAGATGTATCTGTCGTCACTGCGCGCGGACAAGCTGGCGCGCGTGCTGTCCTGGCTGGAGCTGGACGCGCTCACCGAGCGGACGATCACCGATCCTGTCAGGCTGGCCGAAGAGGTCGCAGCCACCCGCGCGCGGGGCTACGGGACGGACGATCAGGAGTTCATGACCGGCATGACGGCTATTGCGGTGCCGATCCGCGACGATCTGGGCCGCCTGCTGACCACCCTGTCGATCCATGCGCCCACCCAGCGCCACAGCGCGGCGAGCCTGGCCAAACGGCTGCCGGCCCTGCACGCGGCGGCGGCGCGGATGAGCACGCTGCTGGTCGGTTAGGACGCCCGTTTCATCCCCATGACGCGGGCACGGGCCCGCGGGTCCGAATCGAACAGCGCGGCCAGCTGTTCGGTCATCGCGCCGGCCAGTTGGTCCACATCCGTAATGGTCACCGCGCGGTCGTAGTAGCGGGTCACGTCGTGGCCGATGCCAATGGCGAGCAGTTCGACCATCTTCTTGCGCTCCACCATGGCGATCACGTCGCGCAGGTGTTTCTCAAGATAGTTGGCCGGGTTCACCGACAGGGTGCTGTCATCGACCGGCGCGCCGTCGGAGATCACCATGAGGATCTTGCGCGCCTCGGGCCGGGCGTTCATCCGGCGGTGCGCCCATTCCAGCGCCTCCCCGTCGATGTTTTCCTTCAGCAAGCCCTCTTTCATCATCAGGCCCAGATTGGGCCGGGTGCGGCGCCAGGGGGCGTCCGCGCTTTTGTAGATGATGTGGCGCAGATCGTTCAGGCGGCCCGGCTGCTGCGGGCGGCCTTCGTTCAGCCAGCCTTCGCGGGCTTGCCCGCCCTTCCAGGCGCGGGTGGTGAACCCGAGGATTTCGACCTTCACATTGCACCGCTCCAGCGTGCGGGCCAGCACGTCCGCGCAGATCGCGGCGATGGAGATGGGGCGGCCCCGCATGGAGCCGGAATTGTCCAGCAGGAGCGTCACGCAGGTGTCGCGAAACTCGGTGTCCTTTTCGACCTTGAAGGACAGGGGCGTTGTCGGCGCCGCGACGACACGGGCCAGGCGGCCGGCGTCGAGGATCCCTTCCTCCCGGTCAAATTCCCAGCTGCGGTTCTGCTGGGCCTGCAGGCGGCGCTGCAGCTTGTTGGCGAGACGGCTGACCGCGCCTTTGAGGGGCTCCAGCTGTTGGTCCAGATAGGCCCGTAGGCGCTCCAGCTCGACGGGCTCTGCCAGGTCCTCGGCGGCGATCTCTTCGTCGTGGGTGTCGAGATAGACTTTGTAATCGGGGTCCGCCTCGCTGACGGGTTGCGGGGCGGGGGGCTCCAGCGGCGCCTCGCCCTCGGGCATCTCCGTCTCGTCGCCCATCTCCTCGTCGGCCATGTCGTCCATGCTGACTTGGGCCTGGGCGGCGTCTTGCTGTTCTTCCTGGCTCGACTCAGGCGAGGCTTCGGCGTCTTCCTCGTCCTGATCGTCGTTGCCGGTGCTGTCGGGATCTTGCTGCTCTTCGGCGCTGTCTTCGGCGCCCTCGTCCTCATCCTCGTCCATCTGGTCGGGATCGTCGCCCAGCTGATCGCCGTAGCCGAGGTCCTTGATCACCTGCCGCGCGAATTTGGCAAAGGCGGCTTGGTCGTCGAGGCAGCCGTCGAGGTCGTCGAAATTGACCCCGGCCTGATCCTCGATAAAGCCGCGCCACAGCTCCATCGCGTTTTCCGCGCCCTTGGGCAGATCGCGGCCCGTGGCCAGGTGCCGAACCAGGTAGCCCGCCGCCTGCGCCAGCGGCACGTCGGAGGCTTGGCGTGCCTGATCGTAGCCCTTGCGCAGCGTCTCGTGCGCGATCTTGGCGTCGATATTGCCGGCGGTGCCCGGCATGTCGCGCGCGCCCATCGCCTCGCAGCGGGCCGTCTCCATCGCCTCGTAGAGGTCGCGGGCCATGTCGCCTTGCGGGGCGTAGCGATTGTGCGTCTCGCCGTTGTGGTAGCGGCGGTGCAGGGCCAGCGCGTCGGCGGTGCCGCGGGCCAGCAGCACCTCGTCGCGGGTCATGCGGCGGCTGACCTGGGGCAGGCGCATGTTGTCGCCCGAGACGCCGGAGGGGTCGACCGAGTAGCTGACACTCAGCTCCGGGTCGTCCGCCATGACCTTCGTCGCCTCGGCGAGGGCCTTTTTGAACGGGTCTGCGGGGTTGCCGTCTTGCGCCATATCGCGTGCCTCCTGACTCTTTGGGTTGTGGTGCCAAAGTGGGGGGAAGGCAAGGTGCGTCAGGCCGTCGCGGCAGGGCACTTTGCGGAAAATCGGGGAACCGATCCGGGGCGCGCTGGTTCTTTTCCCAAGCGGCGCGGATGCCGCGCCAAGAAAGATAGGAGACCAAGTTATGACGAACCTGAGCAAATATGCCGTGATCGCCCTTCTGACCGCGTCGCCGATGGCCGTTCTGGCCGACACGCCGATGTCCGGCTCGCCGCAGCAATCCATCGACGCCGACCCGAACGAGTATGCCGACGACGGCACGGTCTTGAAGAATTCGCTGGAAGGCACCGCAAGCGGCTCGCCCGCCCAGTCGATCGAAGACGATCCGAACGAGACCGCACTGGACACGTTCGAGGACGAGGAAGGCTCCAGGGAGGGGACCGCGTCCGGATCGCCCCAGCAGTCGATTGACGCGGACCCGAACGAGTCCGCTGACGGCTAAATCAGCCTTATCCAAACGAAAAGCC
>JBCDFL010000027.1:0-24056 GCA_039178165.1 Pseudomonadota bacterium
GATCCCCGAAGTGTCGAACTACCAGAAGTTCGTGCAGCCTGCCTCGCGCTTCGCCCTCGTGGGCGTGTTCGTCGCCAAATACGCGGACGGCGTGCGCGTGGCGATCACCGGGGCCAGCAATGACGGCGTGTTCCGCTGGGCTGAGGCCGAAGCGGCTTTGTCCGGCACGTTCTCGGCCACCGCGCTGGAAGGGCTGAGCCTGAGCGGGGAGGACATGATCTCCGACCTGCACGGCACGGGCGCCTACCGCGCGCATCTGTGCGCCGTGATGACCAAACGGGCGGTCGCCGCCGCGGCCTAAGCCCGGCGCCACGTCTTGGCGCTACGCCCCCTGGCCTTCGGGCCGGGGGGCTTTTTTTTGTACCAGGCTAGATGCGGATGACGTCGCCGGCCGCGTCGACCAGCACGATGGCCGCGATGCCTGGCTGCCGGCGCACCTGGCGCACGACCTCCATCGGCGCGTGGCAGAGGCCCGTCGACAGCCCGTCGGCCTGGGTGGCGGTGCGGGCCAGGACGCTGACGGTAGACCAGCGCACCGGCTCCCCGAGGGGGGAGATGATGTGGCCCGCCGGCCCGACCGGCGTCGCGGCGGGTGAGGAGGTCGCGATGGCGGCATTCTCCAGCGTCACGGTGCCGACCTGCCCGGCCACTGGGTCGATGAGCCCGAGGCGCCGCGCCGGCCCATCCGCCACCTGTTCGCCCACATTGACGTGGATGTCGCGCAGGCCCGCGGCGCGCAGTGCCGCCGCCGCCAGATCGGTGGCATACCCCTGGGCGATCCCGTTGAAGGTCAGCTGCTGCCCGGGCGCGAGGTGGATCGCCGCCCCGTCGGCCCGCACGCGGTCCCAGCCGACGCGGGCATCGGCGCGCCGCGGCCAGACCGCCTGGACGCTCGGGTCGAACCGCCCTCCGGTGGCGCGCCAGGCCGCATCCGCCGCGGCGAAGAGTGCGCGCATATCGGCCGCCGGCGCCTCCAGCCGCCCGGCCGCGTTCAGCCGCGACAGGGCGGAAGCCGGATCGAAGAGGGAGAAGAGCGCCTCCACCCGCCGGATCGCGCGCAGGGCGGCGCCTAGGGCCCGGCGGGTCTGCGCCTCCGGCCCGTGCAGCTCCAGGCTGGCCTCCGCGCCCAGGGCCGTGCCGTGCCAGCGCAGCGGGGTCGCCCCGGCGGGCATGGCGGCGCAAGCGGCCAGCAGGGTGAGGAACCGGCGCCGCCTCATTCCGCGGGCACCTGGTTGGGGTGGCCCAGGGGCCGCGCGGCGCTGCGGCGCGCCTTCTTCGCGGCGACGATCAGCGGCACGCATTTGTCTGCGTCGTCGTGGATCGCAACGCAGTCGAGGCAGCCGAAGCATTCCGAATACTGGATCGCGCCGCTGGGACGGATCGCGCCGTAGCCGCACTTGACCTTGCACAGCTGGCAGGGCGATCCGCACTCGCTGCGCCGCGCGATCCAGTCCCGCCCGCGCAAGAGCCCGCCGATGGCGAGGAACGCGCCCAGCGGGCAGACGTAGCGGCAAAAGCCTTTGAAAAGGACCATGGAGGCCAGCAGCCAGAAGGCGGCGTAGGCGACGTAGTACCATTCGCGCACGAAGAAGGTGGTGATCGCGGTCTTGAAGGGCTCCACCTCAGCCGCCCTGTCGGTCCAGCCGGGGGCGAAGAACACGACACCGACCAGGGCCGCGAGGATGAGGTATTTCAGCTTGCGCAGCCAGACGTCCCAGGCGGCCGGCACCTCCACCTGGCGCAGGCGTAGGAGGCGGCCCAGATGGTTTGCGAATTCCTGCAGCGCGCCGAACGGGCACAGCCAGCCGCAGAAAAGGCCTCGGCCCCACAGCACGAGGCCGAGAATCGCAAAGGCCCAGATGACCAGGCTGAAACTGTCGTAGATCAGAAAGGCATAGGATCCGCCCTCGAGCGCTGCGCGCAGCGTCGCGAGGGGTGTGACGATGCTGAGCTGCCCCTGCCCCCACCAGCCGATGAAGAGCGTGACACCGGCAAGGATACTGAGCCGTATGGGGGTGTAGTGCCGGTGCCCCGCCAGCGCGCTCTGGCGCAGCAGCAAGCCGCCCAGCAGGAGGGTCAGCGCGGCCCCCGCGACGGCCATGTCGACGGCCCGTCCGCGCAGCGCCTCAAGCCAGGCGGGCATCGGGGTGATGACCTCGGGCCGGGCGAAGAAGCGGGCGTCGGTGACGTGCGGCACCCCAATCGTCATGCGCCCGATCTCCGGCTGGAACATGCCATGCTCGCGGATCGCCGCGACTTCTAGCGTCCAGGGGGCCGACGGATCGAACCCCAGCCGCCGGTCGGTGCGCAGGATCAGCGCGGCGCCGTAATCGACCGCGTCGTGCAGCTCCCACGGGACATCGTCGTTCAGTTCGATCAGCAGATCACCGTCACGCAGCGCGATGGGAAAACCGCCCTGCTCCGCCGACAGCCAATCGGGGGAGGTGTTGCGCACGAAGTCTTCGGAGACCAGGCCATGGCGGCCCGTCTCCACCACCAGCAGCGGCTCGTCGGAGGTGGAGATGGACATAAACTCCTGCACGGCAGCAAAACCGTCCTCGCTCAGCACGGCGCGGGCGATGGCGGGCGGGCCGAGGTCGATCAGCCACAGGTCGAGATAGGTGCCCTCGGGGTCGTCCTGGGCCGTGGGATCGTCGTCTTCCCACGTGGTGCCGTCGAAGAGGGCTTGGACCTCCGCGTTGGTGATGACCTTGCGATTGACGAGGCCCTGTTCGACCAGATCGTCCCAGGTCAGGTCCTCGTCATGGGCGAGGTCGGGGTAGGCCGGCGGGCCGGAGGCGACGCCGCCCATCTTCTCCCGCGCGACTTGGAGGGCGGCGGCCAGGATGCTCTCGTGGGCGATGCGGACCGAGGCCGTGCCCTTGGTCACCCCGTCGAGGTAGACGAGCGCCGAGCCGTCCGAGCCGCCGCCATAGGGCGAGCCGACGACCAGGCTGTCGGAGATCGAGTGGCCGCGGTACTGTTTGAAGAAGTCGTAGAACAGCTTTTCGGGCAGGCCGGAGACGAAGATGGGCTCGTTATGGCCGATCAGTTGGACGTCGAGGAACCGCCCGTCGAGGTCCAGCACCACCAGCACGTTGATCGCCGCACCCGAAAAGCCGGGCAGGGGGGCGAGCGGTTCGGTCTCGAACACGTAACCCGCATGCGCGCCGCCGGAATTGAGCAGCTCGTAGACCCCCTTTTCGTTGATCGGCTCGCCCAGCGACATGGGCGGCACGATGAGGGGGGCAAGGACCTCGCGCGGGGACGGCTCGGCCAAGGCCGCGGTGGCCCAGAGCCACATCAGCGCGCTGAGCAAACCATACGAGAGGGTCCGGTACATGCCCGCATGGTGCACTTTTGTATGCAAGGGGCCATATGCGACTTTGGTCTAGGCGGGGCGGGGTTTCGCTGGGTTGGTGGAGTGCGGGATTATGGGTTTGGGCCCCTTTGCGCGAAGCCCATAGGCCTCCGCGAGGATGCCGACACGCCGACCGCCCCCATGGGCGGCGTGTTCCACGCCACCCGCGGTTGGCTTAGGGCTGAGCGGGGTGTGCGGCGCGGGGCGCAATGAATGCGCACCCTACCGGATGGCCAAACTATCTAGATCACGGTCTGAGATGTTGTCTGCGCTTAGCCCATCGGCATCCGCAGGATGCCGACACGCCTGCCGCTCCCCTGCGGCTGGCGTGTGCCACGCCAACCGCGCGGCAGGCTTTGGGCTGAGCGGGGATGGTGGTTTTTTGGTGGGTTTGACCTGTAAGCGGAGCCGAAAGCGATTTGGCCAAACCGTGGTCCGCGACGTTCTATGCGCTTAGCCGATCGGCATCCGCAGGATGCCGAGACGCCGACCAAGCGTGCCGCGGAGCGGTGCGCGTAGACCCGGCAGCGCATCGCAGATGCGCGGGAGGGTCGCCCTTTTTTGCCGAAAGTGGGCCTGAGATTTGACGGGCGGCGTGTTCCACGCTACCCGCGGCCGGCTTGGGGCTGAACACCACAAGGGGAATGCCCGCTCCCCCTCACTTCTCCTTCGGGGACCAGGGCACGATCCCGGTGCGCAGGGCCGCGCGGCCGATCATATGGGCCCCGATGGGCGCGGTCAGAAGCAGGAAGACGACGATCAGGATGCAGCGCACCACGACGTCCAGGTCGCCGAAATAGACCGCCGTGCCCGCGACGATCAGGCCGGATCCCAGCGTGCCGACCTTGGTCGCGGCGTGCATCCGGATGAACACATCCGGCAGGCGCATGATCCCGATCCCGGCAAAAAGCGCCAGCGCCGCGCCCAAGAGGACGAGGCCAGCGGCGATGGTGGCGACGCTCATTGCGGCTCCTCCTCTTCGGCGGCGCGTTGGCGCATGACCTGCCGCTCCGCAAAGCGGGCGAGCGCCACCGTCGCCAGGAACCCGACCAGCGCCAGTACCAGCGCCACGTCCAGAAAGGCGGTATCGCCCGAGCGGATCGCCGCCAGACCGCAGAAGGACACGATCGCGACGGTCATCATGTCCAGTGCCACGACCCGGTCCGCCAGCGTCGGCCCGATGGCCAGCCGCAGGATGGCGAGGCCCGCAGCGCCGAAGACCATGGCAAAGCCGGCCAGAACGGCCCAGTCCATAAGCTCGGTCATGTGGCGTCCTCCACAGCGTCGATCACCCACTTCTCCATCCCGCCCTTGAGCTGTGCGATGACGGCGCCGGGATCCTCGGCGAACATGGCGTGCAGCGTCAGCGTCTTGCGATCGGGGCTGACATCGATGCTCAGCGTGCCGGGCGTGAGAGAGATCAGGTTCGTCACCAGCAGGATGCCCGCATCGCTGCGCACGTCGAGCGGCATCTCCAGGATCGCGGGTTGAGACTGGTTGCGCGGAGTGATGATGTCCCACAGCACCGAGATGCTGGAGACGACGAGTTCGTAGTGGAACATCACCAGCAGCTTGATCCAGTAATAGACGCGGCGGAAATACTTGCCGTCCGTGCCCGTCAGCGGCTGCAGCAGCCACAGGATGCCGAACCCGACGACGAGGCCCGACAGAACGGTCAGCCAGGTAAAGCCGCCCATCATCACCGCCCAAATCGCGGCCAGGAACAGGTTCGATCCGAAATTGCTCATGCGGCAGGCTCCCCTAGGACGGCGGTGATGTAGCCTTCGGGCGCGAGGAGTTGCGCGGCTGCGTCTTCGGCCAGGGTCACGAAGGGCTGCGGGAAGAGGCCGATGATCATGGTTAAAGTGGCCAGGGCCGCGATGGGCAGCAGCAGCGCCCGGCGGGCGGGCGCGTCGATGCGGGTGAGCTGTGGCTCAACGCACTCGGGGTGCGCCTTCCAGAACGCGGCGGCCCAGATCTTGGTCATGGAGTAGATCGTCAGCAGGCCCACGACCAGCGCGACGGCGACCATGATCCAGGCGCTGCCCTCGAGCGCTGCGGCCACCAGCACATATTTCGCCCAGAAGCCCGACAGAGGCGGGAAGCCCGCCAGCGAAAAGGCCGGGATCAGAAAGAGCATTGCCAAGAGTGGCGCGGATTTATAGAGCCCGCCGATCCGGTCCAGGTCCGTCGAGCCCGCCGCCCGCTCCATCACGCCGCCGATCAGGAACAGGTTCGCTTTCACCACGATGTGGTGCACCAAGTAGAAGACCGCGCCGACGATGGCCAAAGGCGTCAGCAGCGCGAGGCCCATGATCATGTAGCCGATCTGGCTGACGATGTGGAAGGACAGGATCTTGCGCACGTCGTTCTGCGCCGCGGCGCCCAGAACCCCCGTGACCATGGTGAAGGCCGCGACCCACAGAAGGACGGTATGCGTGATCTCCGGCGCGCCGTTGAAGACGAGCGTGAACATGCGGATCAGGGCATAGACCCCGACCTTGGTCAGCAGGCCGGCGAACACGGCTGAGACCGAAAAGGCCGGCGTGTGGTAGGAGGCGGGCAACCAGAAGAACAGCGGGAAGACCGCGGCCTTCACACCGAAGGCGACCATGAACATCATCGCGACGACGGTCACCAGCCCTTGGTTTTCGAGCTGCGGCACCGTGCGCGCCAGGTCCGCCATGTTCAGCGTGCCGGTCATGCCATACAGGAGGCCAATGCCGCTGAGGAACAGGATGGTGGAGATCAGGTTGAGCGTGACATATTTCACGCCGCCGTCGATCTGTTCCTTCTTGCCGCCCAGGACCAGCAGGCCGAAGGATGAGATCAGCATGACCTCGAACCAGACATAGAGGTTGAAGAGGTCCCCGGTGATGAACGCCCCCGTCACCCCGCCGATCAGGATATTGAACAGGGCGTGATAGCCCAGATATTCCTTGCGCTCGCCGATATCCGCCAGCGCATAGACCGACACGGCCAGCGCCGTGATCGCGGTGATCACGACCATGATCGCGCTCAGCAAATCGGCCACGAGCGTTATGCCGAAGGGCGCGGCCCAGCCGCCCATCTGGCCGGCGACGACGCCTTGGTCCAGCACGGACGCCATCAGCACACCCGCCGCGCCCAGAAACAGGACGTTGCCCAGAACGCTGAGCTTGCGGCCCATCGGCGACATGCGCGTCAGGAAGGCGGCGACCGCCGTCAGGAACGGCAGGACGAGGGGGGCGGCGAGGACCCAGCTCATGCGCCGGCCTCACGCGGCTCGGCCACGCGCATCTCGTCCGAGTTCAGCGTGCCCAGTTCGGTATAGGCGCGGAACATCAGGATGAGCGCAAAGGCGAAAAGGCCGAAGCCGATCACGATGGCGGTGAGAACCAGCGCTTGGGGCAGCGCGTTGGCGACATCGGGGCTTGGCGCGACCTCCCCGGCGGTGATCAGCGGGGGGGCCCCTTCGGTCAGGCGCCCGGAGACGAAGATCGTCAGGTTGGCCGCGTTGGAGATCAGCACGAGGCCGAAAATGAAGCGCAAGACGTGCCGCGACAGCATCAGGTAGACGGAGGTGGCGACAAGCACCCCGATGGCGATGGCGAGGAGGGCCTCCATTCAGATTTCCTCTTCCATCGCGAAGACGAGGGACAGGATCGACCCGAAGACCACCAGATAGACCCCGATGTCGAAGACCAGCACGGTCGAGATGGGAATGCCGCCCTCCTCCTTCGTGCCGCCGACGAACAGCCATTGGCCGGTGAAGAGCGCGTCGCCGAAGAGCGCGGCGAAGATGCCCGCGAGCAGCGCGATGCCCAGGCCCGCCATCGCGATGTTCTGCGGCAGCACGCGCAGGGCGGAGCGCGCCTCCCCCACCGAACAGCCCAGCGCGTAAAGGACGAAACCGGTGGAGCCGATCAGCCCGCCGATGAACCCGCCGCCGGGCTCATTATGGCCGCGCAGCAGCATGTAAATCGAAAACAGCAGCAGCAGCCCCGACAGGTAGCGCGTGCCGACCCTGAGGATGATCGAGTTCATTCCGGGTCCTTTTCTTTGGTGGTGCGCAGCAGGGCGTAGGCCGAGAGGGCGGCGATCACGACGACGGCGATCTCTCCGAACGTGTCGAGGGCGCGGAAGTCCACCAGGATGACGTTCACGATGTTGCGCCCGAACGCGTCGGGCCAGCTGGCGATCTCAAAATAGTCGCTCAGTCGGCGGTCCAGCGGCGCCTCCAGCACGGCCAGCAGGACCAGCGTGACCGACGTGCCGATCCCCAGCCCCAGCGCGGCGTCCCAGGGCCGAAAGCGCGGGCGCCCGTGCGCGGTGAGGGTCGGCAGGCGCAGGAGGGCCACGGCGACCAGCACGACGATCAGCGTCTCCACCAGCAGCTGGGTGATCGCGACATCCGGTGCGCTGAACACGATGAAAAGGACCGCGATCCCAATCCCAACGACGCCCAGGGCCGCCATCGCGGTGATCCGGCTGTGGGTGACGGCGGTGATCAGGGCGCCGGCGATGATCAGGGCGATCAGGGCCACGTTTTTCCAGGTCACGGTGCTGAAGTCCGGCACGGCGGGCAGGGCGGCGGTGACCAGCAGCGTGCCCGCGGTGGCCGCCAGCACGGTGGCGAAGGTGATGAAGATATAGGCCCGCAGGACCCCCGGCTGCACGATGCGCGTCTGCCATTTGGCAAAGGCCTTCAGCCCATCCAGGAAACGGTCCCAGCCCCGGTCGAAATTCGGCGCCGCCGCATCCGCCGCCGTCAGCGCCCGGCGCAGGGGGCGGTGCAGAGCATAGAGAACCCCGCCCGCGACGATCGTCGCGCCCGACAGGTAGAGCGGCAGGTTCACACCCGCCCACAGCTGAAGGGTCTTGGGATCCGCGGCCTCGCCCATCAGCCCGGCGACGGTTGGATTGACCAGCGGCACTTGGAGCAGACCCGGCAGCAGCCCGAAGGCGAGGCCCAAGATCGCCAGCAGGACGGGACCGGCCAGCATGGGCCAGGGCGCCTCGTGCGGTTTGATCGGCATCTCGCCGCCCGCTGGCCGCCAGAACGGCTTGAACCCCACCACGCCCGCCACGGCAAACATGAGGGCAGAGGCGGCGACAACCGCGCCCGTGACCAGCCAGGGATCGGACGGCGCGCGGATGGCGCCCGCATACATCAGCTCTTTGCCGATAAAGCCGATGAAGGGCGGCAGGCCCGCCATGCTCAGCGCCGCAAGAGCTGCAGCCAGCGCCGTCACCGGCATGGGGCGCAAGAGGCCGCCCAGCACATCCGCCTCCCGCGTGCCGGTGCCGTGGTCGATGCAGCCGACGACCAGGAAAAGCGCGGCTTTGTAAAGCGAGTGCACGATCAGGAAGCTGACGAAGGCCGTCATCGCGTAGCCGCCCGATTGGCCCAGGAACAGCGTCAGCGTGCCCAGGGCCATCAGCGTGGTGTAGGCCAGCGCCTGTTTCAAATCCGTCTGCCGCAGGGCCAACACGCTTGCAAAAACCGCCGTGAATCCGCCCGCGATGGTCAGCGTCCACATCCACACATCCGTGCCCGACAGCGCAGGATAAAGCCGCGCCATGAGGTACACGCCGCCTTTGACCATCGTGGCCGAGTGCAGGAAGGCCGACACCGGCGTGGGCGCCGCCATCGCGTTGGGCAGCCAGAAGTGGAACGGGAACTGCGCCGACTTGGTAAAGGCGCCCGCGAGGACCAGGATCAGGATCGGCAGATACATCGAGTCGGTGATGATCGCATCGCCCTGCGCCACGATCTCCGAAATCTCGAACGTGCCGGCGGTCACCCCGAGCAGGATGAACCCAGCCAGCATCGCGAGCGCCCCAGCGCCGGTGACGAACAACGCTTGCAGGGCCGACCGGCGCCCCTTCTCCGTCTCGTGGCCGAACCCGATCAGCAGGTAGGAGGTGATCGTCGTCAGCTCCCAAAAGACGAACAGCGCGATCAGGTTGTCCGCCAGCACCAGCCCCAGCATCGCCAGCATAAAACTGGTCAGAAACAGCGCGAAGCGGGCGAATTGTGGATGCCCGGCGAGGTAGGTGTTGGAATACAGCAGCACCAGCGTGCCGATCCCGCTGATCAGCAGGGCGAAGGTCAGCGACAGCCCGTCGATCACAAAGGACAGCGCGATTCCCAGCGAGGGCACCCAGTCCCAGGCGTAGCGCAAAACCTCACCCGCGGCGACGCGCGGCAGGGCGGTTGCGAAGAGGGCGAAAAGCGCGAGGGCCAGCAGGACGGGCAAGACACCCACGATGCCATTTCCGCGCTGCGCTGTATCGTGGGCCACGTTGGTCTTCTTCCGGTCGTCCTGGGCGGGAGATAGTGCATCCTATGATGTATCCAGCCCGCGTCTGCCTAATCAGATGGGGTGGCGAGCCGCCGCTTCAATCCGCAAATCTGGGTAAGCGGCCCGCGCCAGGCGCCCCGCAGCATTGACGCAAGGCCGCCCGGGATGCTGTGCTGGTCCCGCATTTTTACTGAGGATTTTAGATATGCCGCTTCGCGCCTTGTGCCTCGCGCTCGCCCTTTGCGCCTCCGCCGCTTTGGCCGACAGCCGCGCGGCGATTATCGACACCGCGTTCGACACGCGCCTCTATCTGGATCGCATCCTGGGCCCGGACAAAGGCGTGCTGGTCATCGGGCGCTATTACGCCCGCTGCAAGCAGCCGCAGAACTGGGCGCGGGCCAAGCGGCTGATCGACCAGGGCCTGCCCCGCGATCCGGGCAGTGAGGTCAGCGAGATCGCGCGCCGGAGCGGGGCGATCCTGTCGATCTACCAATTCTACAGCAACCATCCCGCCAAGTTCGACGGGATGGACAAGGACGGCGCGGCGCTGCCCGATGCCTCCTGCAACTGGGACGCCGCCCGCCCCCGTAGCGCGGAGGAGGAAGCCCGCCTGGACGCGGATGCCGCCATCGATCAGGCCCGGCAGATGGGCCAGCCGCAGGGCTCCGCCATCTATTTCGGTGTGGATTTCAACCTCAAGGCCGGGGACGCGGCCACGCAGGACAAGGTCGTGCGCTACTTCCAGGTGATCCGCACGCGGATGGACCAGGCGGGCTACCGCACGGGCGCCTACGGCAACGGGCACACGCTGGAGGTGCTTAAGGGGCGGGGGCTGATCGATTTCGCGTGGATCATGGCCTCCCGCTCCTTCCACCGCTCCAGCGCCTATCACCGGTCCGGCCGCTGGACGCTGTTTCAGAACCAGGTGAACCGGGAATGGTTTACGGAGGCGAACGGCGCCTGCCGCTGGGGCCTGCCGATCGACACGAATGTGCAGAACCCTGCCGCGCCGGACGACATCGGCTTCTGGCGTCCGCAGGCGCGTTTTGCCGTGCCCTATGCCCGTACACGGGCGGTCTACGACGCGCGGCGCTTTGTCTGCAACGGGGATGCGGTGCTGCGCAAATCGGCGAGTTCCACAGCGTCGGACATCGTGGACAGCACCTATTGCACCAACAACACCCGCACCAAGCGGGAGGCGTTGCTATGGTTCGCTAATTCCGTGCGCGTCGGAGAGACAAGCCCGTCAGGCCATACCGTGCAAGTCGATATGGACGGCGACGGCACCTGGGACGGCTGGACCTGGCACGGCAATCTGAGCCGAGACTTTGGCGCCAAGCCCGACTGGATCGCCAGCGCGGGGGCGCGGTCCTCCGCAACCTGCCCCTAGTCTCGCATCTCGTCCGGGCGAACGCCCCAGAGGCGCGATTTGGGGGCCCAGCCGCGATACCCGCCGGAGCGCAGGCGGCACCATTCCGGGCCGCATTTGCCCAGCCGCGCGATCACGCCCGCCTCCAGCGCGGCGATCACGGGTGCGCCCGCCTCCGCCCGCGCGCGCAATTGCAGCATGTCCTTCTCGATCAGCACGGTGCGCGTGCCCGACAGCAGCGAATAATGCACCCAGCCGCCCATGCCGTCGCGGTCTTCAACCCGGCGCCAATGGCCATGCTCGGCGGTGATGCGCAGCGGCATGGCGCGGCGCTTGTAGACCCAGTCGATCCGGTGGCTCAGCGACGGGCCGCGCCGCACATTCCCCTCCGAAGCCTTGAGCGAGACATAGCGCGGCATCGGTAGGTTGGTGACCGGGCCGCGCTGCCCTTCGGCGGCGGCGATCTGAACGGACAAAAGGAGCGCCCCCAGAAGGGCGAACAGCTTGCTCATCGAAATGCCTCTTGCGGCGGCCGTCTCTTGTCTGCGGCCGTCCTTTTGGCCAAGTTAGCGGCGCGGCCCCCGGGTCGCCAACAGCGGAAGGGGAGCCATGGCAAAAGAGCGTCTGAGTGTTGTCGTTACGCGACGGTTGCCCCAGCCGGTGGAGGCGCGTCTGGCCGAACTCTTCGACGTCCGCCTGCGCGACGGCGACACCCCGATGACCCGGGCCGAGCTGGTCGAGGCGGTGCAGGAGGCCGACGTTCTGGTGCCGACGATCACCGACCAGATCGACGGCGGGCTGATCGGTCAGGCCGGTAACCGTCTGAAACTGATCGCGAATTACGGCGCCGGCGTCGACAATATCGACGTGGCGACGGCGCGCCAGCGGGGCATCCTGGTCAGCAACACGCCCGGCGTGCAGACCGACGACACCGCCGACATGACGATGGGCCTGATCCTTGCCGTGACCCGCCGGCTGCCCGAAGGGCTGGCCGCGATGCAGAGCGGCGCGTGGGACGGCTGGTCGCCGACCGCGTTCCTCGGCGGGCGGATCGCGGGGCGGCGGCTGGGCATTCTGGGCATGGGCCGGATCGGGCGCGCGGTGGCGCAGCGCGCGGCGGCCTTCGGGATGCAGATCCACTACCATAACCGGCGCCGCCTGCGCGCCGAGATCGAGGAAGACTACGGCGCGCGCTATTGGGACAGCCTCGACCAGATGATCGCGCGGATGGACGTGATCAGCGTCAACTGCCCCTCCACCCCGTCCAGCTTTCACCTGATGAACGCCCGCCGTCTGCGGCTGATGAAGCCGGGCGCGGTGATCGTGAACACCTCCCGCGGGGAGGTGATCGACGAAGCAGCGCTGACCCGCATGCTGCGCGCCGGCCAGATCGCGGGCGCGGGCCTCGACGTCTATGAGAATTGGGCGGATGTGAACCAGGGCCTGGCCGGTCTGCCCAACGTCGTGTTGCTGCCCCATATGGGCTCGGCGACCGAGGAAAGCCGGATCGAGATGGGCGAGAAGGTGATCATCAACATCAAAACCTTCGACGACGGCCACCGCCCACCGGACCAGGTCGTCCCGTCGATGATGTGAGCGGTATAGTCCCCGCCCTCGGTCCCCCATGATGCCATCGCCCGCCGATAGGCTGCCCCTGGGCATCGGGGCGATCCTTGGCACCGTGCTCGCCCTGTCCCTTGGCGATGCGCTGATCAAGGCGCTGGGCGGGCGCGGCGATATGGGGATCTGGCAGCTGTTCCTGGTGCGCTCCGCGCTCGCCTTCCCGGTGCTGCTGATCGAGGCGGCGCTGCTGTTCGGGCCCGGCGCGCTGCGTCCCCAGGCGCCGGGGTGGATCGCGCTGCGGTCGGTCCTGCTGGTGGCGATGTGGATCGCCTACTACGTCTCCCTCCCGCTGCTGCCTTTGGCGGTTGCGGCGGCGGCCTACTACACGCTGCCTTTGTTCATCGTCCTCTTTGCCGCGCTCTTCGGGGGCGAGCGGGTTGTGCCGCGGCAGATTGTCGGCGTTTGTTTGGGCTTTGTCGGTGTCTGGTTGATTCTGCGGCCCGGCGGCGACGCGTTCCAATGGGCCGCCGTGCTGCCCATCGGGGCGGCGGTGCTTTATGCCGCGGCGATGATCCTGACCCGGACGCTGTGCCGCGCCGACCATCCCGCGACCCTGGCGCTGGGGCTGAAAGGTGCCTTCATCCTCTTCGGCGCCGCGGGGCTGGCGGTTGGGCAGGTCTGGTCGCCGGCGGGGGCGGGGTTCCTCAACCCCGCTTGGGCGCCGATGGGGGCGGAGGCGTGGCGCAACATCGCGGTGCTGGCCGCGCTGATCCTTGTCGCCTCTGTGGGCACGGCGGTGACGTATCAGGCCGCGCCGGCATCGGTGATCGGCGCGTTCGATTTCGCCTGTGTCGGCTTTGCGCTGATCTGGGGCGCGGCGTTCTTCGACGAGCGGCTGGACGGTGTGGGGCTTGCGGGCATCGCTTTATTCGTCGCCGCCGGGCTGCTGGCGGTGCGGCGCGGGTGACGCGCCCTTGCAAATGCCGCCCCTGCGCGGTGTTGTAGGGGCAGGCCGCGGGAGGGACCGATATGCGCCATTGGATGATCGCCGGACTTCTGGCCTTGGGGACCGCCTTGGGCGCGCAGCAAACCGCCGACAGCGTGCAGCCGGAGGTCGGCACCGCCGGCGCCGTGACCGGCACATCGGAGGCGGTGCGCGCGGCCCTCGCGGCGAAGGACGCGGGCCAGCCGGTGCAGGCGGCGCGCTACATGGTCGCCGCGGCCAATCCCCTGGCGGCAGAGGCGGCGGCAGCTGTTCTGGCGGAGGGCGGCAGCGCGGCGGATGCGCTGGTCGTCGCACAGACGGTGCTGGGGCTGGTAGAGCCGCAAAGCTCGGGCCTCGGGGGTGGGGGCTTCCTGCTGTACTTTGACGCTGGCACGGGCCGGCTGACTACGCTCGACGGGCGGGAAACCGCGCCGATGGCCGCCCGGCCCACGCGGTTTCAGACCCCGGACGGGGAGCCGATGGGCTTTTTCGAGGCGGTGATCGGCGGGCTGTCGGTCGGTGTGCCGGGCACGCCCGCCCTGCTGGCCGAGGCCCATCGCCGCTGGGGCAAACAGGACTGGGACGGGCTGATGGCGCCCGGGATCGCCCTGTCGGAGGAGGGCTTTGCCGTCTCTCCGCGCCTCGCTGGGTTGGTGGCGCGGGACGCGGAACGGCTTGCCTCCCACCCCGCCACGGCGGCCTATTTCTTGCCGGGCGGCGCGCCGCTGGCGGAAGGGGCGGTGCTGCGCAACCCGGACTACGCCGCGACCCTGCGCGCCTATGCGGCGGACCCGCGGGCACTCTACGAAGGGCCGCTCGCGCGGGACATCGTGGCTGCGGTGCAGGAGGCGACGCCGGGCCAGGGCTGGCTGCGGCAATCGGATATGGCCGCCTACCGCGTGCGGGAGCGCCGCGCGGTCTGCGCGGCCTATCGCGGGATGGACGTGTGCGGGATGGGGCCGCCATCTTCCGGCGGGCTGACCGTGGGGCAGATCCTGAGGATGCTCGAGGGCACCAACCTCTCCCGGCTGGGCGCGGCCAGCCCGGAGGCGTGGCGGCGGATCGGCGATGCATCCCGCCTCGCCTTCGCGGACCGCGGCAGGTACATGGCGGACAGCGACTTTGTGCCCATGCCGACCGAGGGGCTGCTGGACCCGGGCTACCTCGCCTCCCGCGCCGCGCTGCTGGACCGGGAGACCGCTCTGGACGACGCGGCGCCGGGCGCGCCGGACTGGGACCACGCCCTGCTGCTGAGCGACGATGACAGCCGGGAGATCCCCTCGACCACCCATGTCACCATCGTGGATGCGGCGGGCAATGTCGCCTCGATGACGTCGAGTATTGAGAATGCCTTCGGCTCCCGCGTGATGGCGGCGGGGATGCTGCTGAACAACCAGCTCACCGATTTCAGCTTTCGCACGCACCGGGACGGCGTGCCCATCGCCAACGCGCTGGCGCCGGGCAAGCGGCCCCGTTCGTCCATGTCGCCAACCATCGTGATGCGGGACGGCGCGCCGGTCCTCGCCATCGGCTCGCCCGGCGGCAGCCGCATCATCGGCTACGTCGCGCAGGCCATTATCGCCTGGGCCGATTGGGGCATGGACGTGCAGGAGGCGGTGTCGATGGGCCACGCCGTGAACCGCTTCGGCACCTTCGATTTGGAAGAGGGCACGGAGGCCGAAGCGCTGGCCGATCCGCTGACGGCGTTGGGCTTCGAGGTGGCGGTGCGCGGCCTCAATTCCGGCCTGCACGCGATCGAGATCACGCCCGGCGGCCTGATCGGCGGCGCCGATCCGCGCCGCGAAGGCGTCGCGCTGGGAGAATAGCGATGAGTGATCCGATTGACCTGCCCCGGAACGAGACGGGCATCGCCGCCGTCCTGGGCATACTCAAACAGCGCTTCGGCGAGCGTCTGCAGACCGGCCAAGCGATCCGGGACCAGCATGGCCACACCACCACCTGGACCCGCAACCAGCCGCCCGACGCGGTCGTTTTTGCCCAAAGCACCGCCGCGGTCAGCGAGATCGTGACAGCCTGCGCGGCCCATGACGTGCCGGTGATCCCCTTCGGCACCGGAACCTCGCTCGAAGGGCACGTGAACGCACCGGCGGGCGGCATCTGCGTCGATCTGATGGGGATGGACCGGGTGCTGGCCGTGCACGGTGAGGACCTCGATTGCGTCGTGCAGCCCGGCGTGACGCGCGAGGCGCTGAACACCCATCTGCGCGACCGGGGGCTGTTCTTTCCCATCGATCCGGGGGCCAACGCCTCCCTCGGCGGGATGGTGGCGACGGGCGCGTCGGGCACCAATGCGGTGCGCTACGGCACGATGAAGGACAACGTGCTGGCGCTGGAGGCGGTGATGGCCGATGGCCGCGTGATCCGCACCGCGCGGCGGGCCAAGAAGACCTCTGCGGGCTACGATCTGACCCGGCTGCTCGTCGGTTCCGAAGGTACGCTGGGCCTGATCACGGAAATCACGCTGCGCTTGCAGGGCATTCCGGAGGCGATCACCGCGGCGCGCTGTTCCTTCCCGAGCGTGGAGGCCGCGTGCCGGACGGTGATGGCGGTGATCCAATACGGCATCCCCGTCGCGCGGATCGAGCTTTTGGACACGATGCAGGTGCGGGCCTGCAACGCCTATTCCGGGCTGGATCTGCCGGAGACGCCGCTTCTGTTGCTGGAATTTCACGGCTCTGACGCCAGTGCGGCGGAGCAGGCGGCGACCTTCGGGGATATTGCCGAGGAGTTCGGCGGCACGGGCTACGCGGCCGTCGCGACATTGGAAGAGCGCAACAAGCTGTGGAAAGCGCGGCACGACGCTTATTGGGCCGCTTTGCAGCTGCGTCCCGGCGCGCGGGGCCTGTCGACGGATGTGTGCGTGCCGATCTCCCGCCTCGCCGATTGTGTGACGGCGGCGCAGGACAAGCTGGCGGAGCTGGGCTTTCTCGCGCCGATCGTGGGTCATGTAGGGGACGGCAATTTCCACTCGCTGGTCCTGGTGGACGAAGACAGCGCGGAAGAGCTGGAGAAGGCGGCGTCCTATGTGTCGTGGCTGAACGAATTGGCGATCTCCCTCGACGGGACGTGCACCGGAGAGCACGGGATCGGGCAGGGCAAGATCCCCTATCTGCGGCGCGAGCTGGGCGATGCGGTCGACGTGATGGGGGCCGTGAAGATGGCGCTGGACCCGCAGAACATCCTCAACCCCGGCAAGGTCGTCCAGGTCTGACCAAAAGGAGCGCCTGCGGCGCACGCGATTTTATTGCGCCTTCGGCGCGGCGAGGGGGGACTGCTCAGGCGGCTTCGCCGCCGAAACCCGGCAGCGCAGCGGCCCTGCGCGAGAGGGCCCTCGCGCTCCCCCGGAGTTTAACCGGAACAGAGAAGCTTGGGGGTTGCGTGTTGGCGGCAGGGGGCTTTTTTATCGTCGGCATATGCGGTGCGGGGCTGGTCTTGATGTGCCCTTGCAAGGGGTCGTTTTTGATCGGCGACCTGTCGGCTGGTTCATGCGCCGAGAGAGGCGGAGCGGTACACCTCGGATGAGCAGGGCGCCGAGGGGAATCGCACCATGAAAACGCATGTCAAAGCACTGGTCGTCGGTGGCGGCGCGGTTGGGACGTCGATTGCCTATCACCTCGCGAAGGCGGGCTGGGACGATGTGATGCTGCTGGAGCGGGACGAGCTGACCTCGGGCTCCACCTGGCATGCGGCGGGGCTGCTGCCCTATTTCAACATGAGCTACGCGACAACGCATATCCACGACTACTCCATCAAGTTCTACAAGACGCTGGAGGAAGAGACGGGGCTGAACGCGGGCTTCTACGTCGTCGGCAACCTGCGGATGGCGCAAACGGATGCGCGGATGGACGAGTATATGCTCTACGCCTCCACGGCGGAGACGTGCGGCGTGCCCTTCGAATGGCTGAGCCCGGCGCAGATCAAGGATCGCTATCCGCTGGTGCGGGCGGAGGACCTGAAGGGCGCGATCTATCACCCGACCGATGGCTACATAAACCCCGCCGATGTGACGATGGCGATGGCCAAGGGCGCGCGGCAGCGGGGCGTGGTGATCGAGCGGAAGTGGCAGGTCGATGGCTATGCCTGGACCGGGGATCACTGGGACGTGACGCTGACCAAGATGGTGGAGCGGGGCGGGAACCTCGTGCCGTCGGAGGAGCAGACGATCGTGCACGCCGAGCATGTGGTGACGGCGACGGGCAATCACGCGCAGCGCACCGCGCAGCTGCTGGGTATCAAGATGCCGGCGATCCCGGTGGAGCATCAGTATATCGTCACGGAGCCCGACCCGGCCTTGGTCGAGTGGCGGAAGGATAACCCCGAGCACCCCGTCCTGCGCGATGCGGACGCCAAATGGTACGTGCGCGAGGAGCGGGGCGGCTGGATCCTCGGCCCCTACGAGCGGAACGCGCCGGCGCGGTTCGAGTTCGGGGTGCCGGACAGCTTTCGCGCGGACCTCTTCCCCCTCGATCTGGAGCGGATCGAGGAAGAGTATATGTCGATGATCCACCGCATTCCGTCCTCCGAAAACGCAGGTCTCAAGGCCGATTTCAACGGCCCGATCTGCTACACCCCCGACGGCAACCCGCTGGTCGGGCCGGCGCCGGGGCTGCGCAACATGTGGCTGGCGGAGGGCTTCTCCTTCGGTATCACCGCGGCGGGCGGGACCGGGCATTACCTGGCGCAAATGATGGTGGAGGGCGAGGCGGAGATCGACATGGCCTCCCTCGATCCCAAGCGCTACGGGTCGTGGATGACGACCGAATATGCGGCCCGCAAGAACGAGGAGGCCTACGAGCACGTCTACATCCTGCACCACCCGGACGAAGAACGAGAAGCGGCGCGGCCCCTGCGCACTGCGCCCGCCTACGACCGGCAAAAGGCGGCGGGCGCGCAGTTTGGGCAAGTGAACGGCTGGGAGCGGCCGAATTACTACGCGCCGCAGGGCTTCGACGATCACGCGGCGCGGTCCTTCCGCCGGGGCGGCTGGTGGCAATACGCGGTGGAGGAGGCCAAGGCGATCCGGGAAGGCGTCGGACTGATCGACGCGACGGCCTTCACCAAGCACAAGGTGTTTGGCGCGGGCGCGACGGCGTTCCTGGATTGGTTCACCTGCAACAAGCTGCCGCGCGTGGGCCGGATCAATCTGACCTATGCGCTGACCGCGCACGGCACAACGCGCACCGAATACACCATCGTGCGGGAGGCGGAAGATGAATACTATCTCGTCTCGGCGGGGGCTTGGACGGCCTACGACCAGGATTACCTGCTGAAGGCGGTGGAGGATTGGAGCACCGGCGGCACCGATGATTGGGTCGGGGTGCAGGATGTGACCTCCCAATGGGGTGTGTTTGCTATCGCCGGGCCGAAATCACGCGATGTGCTGAAGGCGTTGATCGTCGATGCGGAGCCGGAAACGGCCCTGTCGAACAAACGCTTCCCCTGGCTGTCCTACCGCGACATCGAGCTGAAGATGTGCCCGGTCAAGGCGATCCGCGTCGCCTATACCGGTGAGCTCGGCTGGGAGCTGCACCACCCGATCGAGATGCAGAATTACCTGTGGGACCTCTTGATGGAGGCGGGCGCGCCGCACGGGCTGAAGCTGGTCGGCGCGCGGGCGCAGAACTGGCTGCGGCAGGAGAAATCCTACCGCGCCTTCGGGACCGAGCTGGGCCGCGATGCCTCCCCGCTGGAGGCTGATCTGCCGCGTTTCGTGGACCTGGACAAAGACTTCTTCGGCAAGGACCGGATGGTGGAGACGGGCGTGCGCTCCAAATGCGTGACGCTGCTGATCGACGGGCCGGCGGATGCGGACCCGTGGGGCCGCGAGGCACTTTATAACAGCGATACGCGCGTGGGGCGCCTGACGTCTGGCGGCTATTCGGTGCATTTCGGCAAGAGCATCGGGATGGGCTACGTCCCGCTCGCGCTGGCCGTGCCGGGCACCAAGCTGAAGGTGCGCATGTTCGGGGAGCTGTGGGACGCCGAAGTGGTGCCGGACAGCCCCTACGACCCGGGAAATGCCGCGATCCGCGTGGACGGGTGAGGGCAGGCTCGACCGAGATTCACATTTTGTTCTAATTTTGCGGCGACACTCCCTTGCACAAAGGAGTGCTGCCCATGTTAGGTCGATTCGTGATGTCCTATGCCCGCAGTAAAGCGGGGCGCGCCGATGGCGTCTTCTTCGGCTGGGCGAGCGTGGTTCTGGTTGGCCCGATCTGCCTGTGGCTGTCGGGCTTTGCGGGCTGGGCCGCTGTGAACCTCGCACTGAATGTGGGGCTGGTGGGCTTTCTGCTCGCGCCGCATTGGGCCGCGCGCAGGGCGCCGGCAGCACATGCGGCCCGCCGCGGCGGGGCCGGGGCAGGGCGCATGTCCTGAGGGTTTTTTCCTTGGAAAAAGCGTGGCGCCACACTTGGGGACGGGCATCGCTCACATCTGGGATCCCGCCGGCGCCGCAGCGCCGCCGATGACCTGTGTGCCCGGGGCATTGCCCGGACTGTCGACGGGCGGCGTTCTATCCCCGCAGCCGTGAACGGGGGTTTAAGGCTGCGTGCGGTGGTGCCCCTAGGGCGCCCGTGCGGCCAGCCACGCCTCCCATTCCGCGCGGGTTCCGTTGAAGGCGTTGATGTCCACGTCGCCCGGCGTGTTCGGCAGCGTGCCCGTGGCCGTGTACTGCCAGAACCGCCAGGGCTGGCCGGGATAGGCCTGGGCCGGTGTCTTGGCGGTCGTGCGCAGCCAATACTCGTAGCCGCGGAAGTTCTGCAGGTCCGCGTCCTCGTAGAAATCGGGCGCGGTGTAGATGATCGGGCGCTGGCCATAGTGGGCTTCAACGATGTCGAGCCAGATCTTCATCTGCCGCTGCACCTCCGCCGCCGGCGGGCGCACGGTGCAAGTAGGGGAGAAGGGGTTCCACTCCATGTCCAGCACCGGTGGCAGCATGCCCGGCGTCCGGCGCACGTTGCGGATGAACCACTGCGCCTGCACCTCCGGCGCGGTGCAGAAATAGTAGAAGTGATAGGCCCCGCGCCGGATGCCCGCCGCGCCGGCGCCGCGCCAATGGTCGCGGAACTTCGGATCGGCCAGATCGCCGCCCTCGGTGGCTTTGAGGAACGCGAACTCGATCCCCACGGCCTTCGCGCGCGCCCAATCGACCGAGGTCTGGAACCGCGCCGCATCCATGCCGCGCACCGCAAAGCTGGTCGGTTGCCGCCCGGCAAAGCGCACCGGATCGCTGTCCCCGATCACCATCGGGCCAGTGAACGGAGCAGGGCCTGTCGCACCGCACGCGGTCAGGAGAAACAGGGCGAGGAAGAGGAGATATCTCATAGCCCTCAGCCTATCGCCTTCGATCCCGCGTGGCGAGCGCGCCGGTTCAGAAGATGAAATCCGTGGCGTCGAGGTCGCTCAGCTGCACGTTCTGCAGAACGATCAGGTTGCCACCGCCGGTGTCGATTTCGACATTGGCCGCCACCTGCCGCGCCGCGCCGGCGGAGGCATCCCCGAGCTGCAAATCAGCCAGATCGGTGATCGCACTCACACCCGATAGGTCGATCCGCTCGAAGCGGTTGGTGGCCGCGAAATCGCGCACCAGGTCGACGCCGTGCCCGTCGGCGAAGACGAAGGTGTCGGCGTTGAAATTGCCCGACAGGGTGTCGTTGCCGGCCCCGCCGATGACGATGTCGAAGCCCGCGCCGCCGAAAATCTCGTCATCGTCGGCGCCGCCGTCGATCGTGTCGTTGCCCGTGCCGCCGAAGAAGCGGTCGTTTTCCGACCCGCCGAAGAGCAGGTCGTTCCCCTGTTCGCCAAAGACGCCGTCGGTGCCCTGCTCACCCCGAAGCGTGTCGTCGCCCGCGCCGCCGAAGAGCCGGTCGAACCCTTGGCCGCCGTAGCCTTCGTCGTTCCCGATCCCGCCAAAGATGTTGTCGGCCTGCGCCCCGCCATAGAGCGTGTCGTCACCCGCGCCGCCCTCGACCCGGTCGAAACCTGCATCGCCGTAGAGCAGATCATCGCCGTCCTCGCCAAAGATGCGGTCCTCGTTGATGCCGCCGCGCATCGTGTCGCCGCCCGCGCCGCCGAAGAGCCGGTCGTTGCCTGCGTCCCCGTTGATCCAGTCATCGCCCTCGCGCCCCAAGAGGTTGTCGAGCCCGGCCTGCCCCAGCAGCGTGTCGTCCCCGGTGCCACCGTCGAGCGAGTCTGCGCCATCGCCCCCAGTTATCGAGTCGCTGTTGGCACCGCCGTTAATCGTGTCGAAACCCGCGTCTCCGGCCAGCGCATCGTTCCCGCTGCCGCCCGCAATGCTATCGTTTCCGAACCCGCCCGTGATGCTGTCGTTCCCGAAGCCACCGTCCAAGGTATCCGCGCCGGCCCCGCCAGCCATTAGGTCATCTCGGCCAGCCGCAAAGATTGCGTCATTGCCATCCGATCCGATGTATTCTTGCACGAAGGCGTTTCCGTCGATCCTTTCGAAACCGGAGAATGAGAAGCTTCCGTCTTCTGTGATGACTTGGCCGGTCGCCAGATTGACTACAAACAGATTGGGCCGGCCAAAGTCGCTTAACCGAAGGATGTCGAAGCCGTCGCCGCCTTCGATAGAAAGCGCGGTTGACGTGGGCCGGCTTGCAGAAACGATGTCATCACCCGCCCCTAGATCGAGGCTCGTGACGTGTTTCAGAAACCCGGTTACGCGCACTTGGTCATTTTCGGATGAAAACGACAGCGATCCGACAGCGCGGCCGATGAACGCGTCGAAGTTCGAATTGGAAAGCCGGTCTCCCTGAAGCCTCGCGAACAAAACGGCTGTGAACTCTGCGCCCTGTGCGGACAAGCCCTCGAGGGTGGCAATCGTGCCGCGGTTGTCGGACGAAAAGACCATTCGGTCTATCAGGCCACTCAGACGCCCATTGCCATCGATGGACAGGTTTGGGCCTGAAAAGGTCACCGTTGGATCGATGTTGAAGTACCCCGTCGACCCCAATCGTTGAACGTGTGTGTAGCTGATACCATCTGCATCCTGACTGAAGACGTAGCGCGGTGTTGGAAAAACTGTGCCACCGGGAATGAAGGTCCGAGTAAAGGCTGTTACATCGCTCAGGCGGGAATACTGGATAACGGTCATGTCGCGATTGGCCCTTCAAAAACCCTGTGATTACAACATAGCGGTTGAAAAGACATTGGGCAGCTTAGTAATAATTTTGAATTTTTTTTTATTCCGGTGACTGTCATGTCCCAGAAGTGTTGGGCGCGTGTGGATTGATCGATCTTAGGTGCTTAAGCGCAAGCTTCACCGTCTGATCTCTCTCCACAGCGATGCCACAGTTCAAAGCAAGGAATAGCCAATGTTCGCTTGGCCAAGCGGCACTCGGCAGACAGTTTTTCGCCCCGACTGGAATACCTAGTTTAAGAGAGGGGTATCCACGGGTTCAAGGATGAAGGGCTTTTCACTGAGTGGCCCGTACATTGGGTCTAGGCCTATGTCGTCCAGACGATTGTTGTCGCGGACAGGCCTTTCACCCGGCTGCGAACCGCCCAGGTGACAGGCTCTGCACGATGTCCGCATCAATCTCCGGGCTCCTCCCGTTCACCAAGTCCGCCACCAGCGCGCTTGCGGCCGGGGCGGTTTGGAAGCCGTAGCCGCCCTGGCCTGCGCACCAGACAAAGGTGGGCTGGGCGGGGTCGCGGCCTAGGACCAGGACGCGGTCGGGGGCGAAGGTGCGCAAGCCGGCCCAAGACGTCTCCACCCGGGTGACGGGCTCGGTCACGTGGGAAGCGTAGCGGTCAAGCCCTTCGGCCAGCACCAGATCGTCGGCCCAGGCGTCGTGCGGCGCGGCGGGGTCCTCGTCCGCGGGGGAGACGAGCAGCTTGCCCGCGTCGGGCTTGGCGTACCAGGATTCGCCCACTCCGAAGAAGATGGGCCAGCGCGTGACATCGTGCCCGCCCGGCGCCGGGATCCGCGCCATGGAGCGGCGGTTCGGCGTCAGGCCCACCGGCGCGACCCCGGCCATGGCGGCGACCTGATCCGCCCAGGCGCCGGCCGCGTTGACCAGCAGCGGTGCGGTATAGTCCTGCCCGCCCGCCGTCACCTGCCAGGCGCCGTCATAGGTGATCGCCTCCACCCGCGCGCCCGTCACCACCGCGCCGTTTTGGCGGACCTGGCGGGCGAAGTCCTGGATCAGGCGGTCGGTGTCGATGTCGTACGCCTCCGCATGGTAGGCGGCGCGGGTGATCGCGGGGCCAAGGATCGGAACGAGGGCCTTGGCCTCCTTCACCCCGATCTCGGGGCAGTGCAGGGCCGCCATGTCGGCGGCGAAGGCGTCGTCCTCTCCGTCCCGCGCGAGCAGCATGAAGCCGCGGTCCGACAGGTACCCGCCGTCCCGGTGGTAGGCCGCGCTGGCCTGGTTCAGGGCGACGACGGAGGGGGCGCCGTAGCTTTCCTCGAACAGGGCCGCGGACCGGCCAGAGGCGTGGTAGCCCAGC
>JBCDFL010000028.1:0-24021 GCA_039178165.1 Pseudomonadota bacterium
AAGCAGTCCCAGCTTTGAACCGTGCGGCTGCACGCGCGCCTTCGGCGCACATACCTTGCCGCTGAACCAAAAACACGGAGGTTTTTGGTTCTGGAGCCGCCCTCGCTTGATCGCCAAGGGACGGGAGGGGGTGGCCGGGTCTAGTTGAAATGCGGAGGGTCCACCGCAGGTGGAAACCGTATTTCTGCTGGATGCGGACACACGCTCCTGTCACGCCAAAGATCATGCGAGGGTGGGTCCAGAACCAGATTTGGTTTTGGTGAGACCCGAAGCCCCAAACCTCATCCACCCAACACACCGACAGCAGCGAAGGCCCCATTTTCTTCCTAAAGAAAATGCCCCGCTGGAATCTCGCAAAAGTCTGCGCGCCTCAGTCGAAGCCGACGAACCGTGCGACCTCCTCAGGCGGGCGGCGTTCGGAGATGACGCGGTTGGCGGGGAAAGACTCGTCGGGCCAGCCGAGCGCGACGCAGGTGAGGATGACGTGGTCCTCGGGGATGGCAGCGGCCTCGCGGACCACGGGGCTTTGCATAATGCCTTGGCCGTTGATCACAGCTCCCAGACCCCGCTCCCAGGCGGCGAGGACCAAGGCATAGGTCACCGCGCCCATGTCGAAATGAGCGATGGTGCCGCCCGGCTCCATGGAGCGGTCGTAGCACATCACGACGGAGACGGGCGCGTCGAACTGGCGAAAGCCGCGCATGACCCAGTCCTGCCGCGCTTCCTTGTCGTGCCGCTCGATCCCCATCTCTGCGAAAAGCTGCTTGGCGATGTCCACCTGCCGCGTGCGGTGCACACCTTCATAAGCGCCGTGATCGGCGATCTCGCGGCTGGGCGGCACGCCGGCCAACATTCGCTCCGAATTGCCGCGGCGCACCTGTTCCAGCACGGCGCCGGTCAGAACGTGCATGTGCCAGGGCTGGGTGTTCATCGACGACGGCGCGCGGCTGGCAACGGCGATAATCTCCTCCAGCAGGGTGCGGGGCACGGGCTTGTCCAGAAAGCCGCGGATGGAGCGGCGGCTGGTGATCGCGTCGGTGACGTTCATGTTGGATCCTCCCGCCGCCATCGGCGCGCAGCGTGCCGGGGGATGCAAGCGGGCCGTAGCGTCACGCCGCCGCCGGGGCTCAGGCGGCTTGCAGCTTGCGCGCCTCTTGCCGCGCCAAAGCGATCAAGCGCTGCATATAGGGTTTGTCCCGCTCCTCACTGCGGATGGCGGCGTAAAGGCGGCGGGTCAGCCCCGCTTCGGTCAGGGGCCGGGTCACGTAGTCAGACGAGTACTTCACCTCCCGCACCACCCAATCGGGCAGGACCGACACGCCGCGGTTGGAGGCGACGAGCAATAGGATCACTGCCGTCAGCTCCGCCTGCCGGACGGAGGCGGGCTCCACCTTGGCGGGGATCAGAAGCTGGCTGAAGACGTCCAAGCGCTGGCGCTCCACCGGATAGGTGATCAGCGTCTCCCCCGTGAAATCCCGCGCCTCGATATAGGGCTTGGCCGCCAGAGGATGATCCTTCGAAGCGACAAAAACGGGTTCGTAATCAAAGAGTTCGATGAACTCCACCCCAGCCAGCTCTTCGGGATCGGAGGAGACGACAAGGTCCACCTCTTCCTTCAGCAGCGCCGGCATCGCGTCGAAGGCGAGGCCCGGGCGGATGTCGACATCGACGTCCGGCCAGTCGCGGCGAAACGTCTCCAGCACGGGAAAGAGCCACTCGAAACAGGCATGACACTCGATGGCGATGTGCATGCGCCCGGCGCTGCCCGCGCGTAGTCCGGCGAATTCCGCTTGCAGCGCCTCGACCTGCGGCAGCACCTGCTCGGCCAGGGTCAGCAGCCGCCGGCCCGCCGCCGACAGCTTCAAAGGCTTGGACCGGCGCACGAACAGCTCCACCCCCGCCTGATCCTCCAGCCCCTTCACCTGGTGCGACAGGGCGCTTTGGGTGATCCCAAGCTGATCGGCCGCCCGGGCGAGGCCACCGGCCTGGTGGATGGCCTTGATCGTACGCAGATGGCGAAACTCAAGATACATGCGGCGCTCATAAAGATGGTGAGATTTATGAGTTTGTCTCACATCCGCCCGCTGCCTACAACCAGACAACGAAAGGACGCGCCATGACCACGATCAGCTTTGAAGTCTTTCCGCCGCGCAGCGTCGGGGCCAGTTTCGATCTGTGGCAGACCGCGCAAGACCTCGCTCCGCTGGACCCGGATTTCTACTCGGTGACCTGCGGCGCCGGGTCGGGCCGCGCCACGCACGAGCTGACGCGCGATGCCGCAAAGGCGCTGGCCAGCCGCTTTTCGGTCGATGTGATGGCGCATCTGACCATGGTCGGACAATCGCGGGCCGAGATGCTGGCCGCCGCTGAGGCGCTGCGCAGCGCGGGCGTGCGGGACATCCTTGCCCTGCGCGGGGACGCCACCCCGGGCGAGCCCTGGGCCGCCCATCCCGGCGGCTTCGCCAACACGGTGGAGATGGTCGGCGCACTGGCGGACACGGGCGCATTCCGCATCCGCGTCGCGGCCTACCCCGAAACCCATCCCGACAGCGCGGACACCGCCCAGAACATCGCGTGGCTGAAGGCGAAACTCGACGCAGGGGCCGAAGCGGCGATCACGCAATTCTTCTTCGACGTCGACGATTTCCTACGCTTCCGTGACGCCTGCGCCGCAGCGGGCATCACAGCCCCACTGATCCCTGGGCTGATGCCCATCACCGATTGGGACCGGGCCTCACGTTTTGCTCGCCGCGTCGGCGCCCGCGTGCCGGACAGGCTCGCGCAGGCCTTTGCCACGGCGGCACGCGACAACCGCACGCGTCTGCTGGCCCTGGCCGAAGGGACGGAAATGGCGGAAACACTCATCCGCGAGGGCGCGGAGCACCTCCATTTCTACACGCTCAACCAGCCTGACCTGACGCGCGACATTTGCACGGCTTTGGGCCTGCGGGGCGAGGCGCAGCTGCGCGACGTTGCGTAAAGGTGGAGGGGCCGGAGGCGCAGGCCTAGCCTTCGTCACAGACTAGCATACGAGGCTCCCATGACCCGCCGCACCGCCCAATCCGTCGACGACCTGCTGAGCAAGGAAGAGTTTCTGGCTCTGTCGGGGATGGAGTTCATCGAAGGCATCCAGGCCGGCCGACTGCCCGCCCCGCCGATCAGCGACACGATGGGCTACCGGATGCACGAGGTCAGCAAGGGCCGCGTGGTGTTTCGCGGGGCGCCAGAATTCAAGGTCACTAATCCGCTCGGGACGGTGCATGGCGGCTGGTACGGCACGCTGCTGGACAGCGCGATGGCCTGCGCGGTGCAAACTATGCTGCCGAAGGGTTCGGCCTATACAACGCTGGAATATAAAGTGAATATCCTGCGCTCCATCCCTCTGGGGATGGTGATCGACTGCATCGGACAGGTCGACCATGTCGGCCGCTCCACCGGCGTGGCGAACGGAGAGATCCGCGGCGTGGATGACGGCAAGCTTTACGCCACCGGCTCCACGACCTGCATCGTGTTGACCGGTCGCTGAGCGATACGCGCGCCGAAGAGCGGTGCTCGCGGACACAATTGCGATTCAGTCATTTCGCCAGACGAAAAGGCTGCTGGCAGGGCGACACTGGCCCGTTCCGTTTGCTGTCCAGTTTAAGGCAGCACCCGATCGGCCCTCTAAGCCTCCGGCTTTGCGCCGAAGAACGGCCAGAACCAAGCGGCCGCTGGCTCCTGCGCGGCAACGCTGGGATGGATGCGTTCGGACGCATCGAGGCCCACGCGGCGGGGCTTGCGGGTTGGGAACATCGCGGACCAGCCGCGCCACGTGCCCACAGAGGGCGCGCTCGCATCGCGGGGGAAGCGAGCCGACCAACCGTCTGGCAGGGGTAGGCCCGCCGCCTCCGCCCGTTCCAGCATCCACACGAGCGGGATATTCGCCAGGGGCCGCGCGGCGTGAAAGCCGCCCAGATTGCCGCCGACATCGCCATGGCTGCCGCGGAACCACATCTGCACCAAGTCCTGCCCCGGCCAGGCCGCATCACTGTCCCACATGACGGGGCTGTAGACGACGCGCGTCTCGTGCCGGGCCAGCGCGTGGTAGCCGCGTTTGACCGACGGGCCGAGCTGGTGGTTGTGAAAGGCATGGCGCGGCGCGCTCAGCCGCCACAAGAGCGGCGCGTTGATCCCCAGGCTTTTGACGCTGTCCCAGGCCCCGATCATCTCGATCGGGACGGCCGCGTGGCAATGGCGCGCCGCAAAGGCCTGGGCCGCAGCGCCATCGGGCGTGCATTCGTAGTGGCGGTAGGCCTGGCGGATGTTCCGCTCCGTCGCGTGCGCGGCGTGCAAAAGGCCCACCCGGTCGATCACGCCCGCCAGGCTGCGCACCGCGTAGGCCCCGCGCGAATAGCCGAACAGAAAGATGCGGTCGCCGGGCCGGTAGCGTGAGGCCAGATAGCCATAAGCGCGGCGGATCTGACGGTTTAGACCGCGGCCAAAGAAGACATCCCCACAGCGCCGCCAATGGGACCATTGCAGCCCCGGCTCGTAGTAGACCGACACCGGACAGCCGCGCAGAAGCTTCATCGTCAGGCCGGCATTCGTCTCCTCCCCGTCTTCGAGGGAGGACATCGTCCCGTCGAGGATGATCACATGTGTCGTCGGCCCGCGGCTGGGCGGTGGACGGACCGGCGCGCCCGGTCCAAAGCGGGCGACCAGCCAGTCCGATATGCGTTTATTCAGCCGCGAGAGGCGCATCGTTCAAAAGGTCCCACACCTTGTGGGGGGTGAAGGGCATGTCGGCTTGCCGCACGCCGCGGTCCCACAGGGCATCCTGCACCGCGTTAGCGACCGCCGCCAACGCGCCGACCGTCCCCGCCTCGCCGCAGCCTTTCATGCCCATGACATTGGCCGTGCTCGGGACGGGTTCGGACGTGAACCCAATATAGGGTACGTCGTCCGCCCGCGGCAGGGCGTAGTCCATGAACGTCGCCGTGAGCAGTTGGCCATCCTCGTCGTAGACCACATGCTCCGTCAGGGCTTGGCCGATGCCTTGCACGACGCCGCCGTGAACTTGCCCCTCGGCCAGCATCGGGTTGATAAGGTTGCCGAAATCGTCGACAACCGTGTAGCGATCAACGGTCGTGGTACCGGTGTCGGGGTCGATCACAACCTCCGTGAGGTGCACCCCATTGGGGAAGCTGCGCGCCTCGAGCTGGGCGCGGGATTCGTGAACGAGCAGGTCCTCGCGCCCCGCCTCGCGCGCCATCTGGGCCACCTCCATCACTGTGGGCGTGAGGTTGGAGCCCTCGGCGCGGAACCGCTCGTCGTCGAACGTGATCTCGTCCGTGCCCATGTGATCGGCTAGGAAAGCCTTCATCGCGGTCAGCATCACGTCTACCGTCGCGAGCGTCGCGTTGTTCTGCACCGTGACGGAGCGGGAGCCGCCTGTGCCGCCGCCCTGCTTGATCAGATCGCTGTCGCCTTGGATGACCTGGATCGCCTCGACAGGGATACCGGTCTGGTCACTGAGGAACTTGGCGTAGACCGTCTCGTGCCCCTGCCCGTTCGACTGGGTGCCGACGAAGATGTGCACCGTGCCGTCGTCGTTGAACTGCACCTTCGCGCCTTCGGAGGGATCGCCCAGGATGGATTCGATGTAATAGCAAAGGCCCCTGCCCCGCAGGAGACCGCGGGCGGCATCCGACGCGCGCCGCGCCTCGAACCCGTCCCAGTCAGCCTCTGCGGCGCCGCGGCCCAAGACCTTCGCGAAATCGCCGACATCGTAGGTCTCGCCCGTGGCGGTGTCGTAGGGAAACTGGTCCAGCTTGATGAAGTTGATGCGCCGCAGCTCCAGCGGGTCGATGTTCAGCTCGCGCGCCGCGCGGTCCATGACCCGCTCCAGCACATAGATCGCCTCGGGCCGGCCGGCGCCTCGATAGGCGTCCACTTGCACGGTGTTGGTGTAGTAGCCTTCGACCTGCAGCCAGGTCGTCTGCACATCGTAGGTGCCCATCAGCACGCGGCTGAAAAGGCGCGTCTGGATCGGCTGGCCGAACTGGCTGTTGAACGCGCCCAGGTTGCAACGCGTCCGCACCCGGTAGGCGAGGATTTTGTGGTTCTCGTCAAAGGCCAGCTCCGCCAGGCTGGTCAGATCGCGCCCGCCATTGTCGGACAGCATCGCCTCCGTCCGCTCCGACATCCAGCGGCAAGCTTTGCCCGTGACGCGGGCGGCGTGGGCAACCACGAAATTCTCAGGGTACCCCATCGCCTTCATGCCGAAGCCGCCGCCGACATCGGGGTTGGTGACGCGCAGATCATCCTCGCCCAGATCGAACGCCGCCATCAGCGCGCGCTTGGGCACCCAAACGCCCTGGCCGTTGATGGCGACGTGCAACCGGCCATCCTCCAGTTCGGCATAGACGCCGCGCGGCTCCATCGCGTTGACGATCACGCGGTTGTCGCCGACCTCCAGGCTCACGGTCCGGGCGGCCTTGGCGAAGGCCGCGTCGGTCGCCGCCTCATCCCCAAGACCCCAGTCGAAAGCCAAGTTGTCCGGCGCCGCCTCGTGGATCGCCTCCCCCCCGCGGGCAAGGTCCATCTTCGCGGGCAGCTCGTCGTATTCGAGCTCAATCAGCTCTGCGGCATCGCGCGCCTGTGCCAGCGTGTCGGCAAAGATCATCGCCACCGGCTGGCCAACGTAAACCAGCTTGCCATCCGCTAGCATCGGCCGCACCGGCGCCGCGCCGTTGGTACCGTCCCGGTTTTCGACCGTTGCGCCGGCCATCGCGGTGTTCACGCCCGCGGCGACCATATCGGCATGGGTGACGACCAGCGCCACGCCATCGGCCTGCCGCGCCTCTTCGACGTCCAGCGCGGTGATGACCCCGTGCGCAACCGGGCTGCGGAACATATAGCCGAAGAGCGCCCCTTCCGGCGCGATATCGTCGACATAACGGCCCGCCCCGGTCAGAAAGCGAACATCTTCCACTCGTTTTGCGGGCTGGCTCTTACCGAACTTATCCATCTGCGTCGTCCTTTGGTCGGGCTTGCGCTTTGGGGGACATTAGAGGCAGCCGCGCACTTGTCCAGATGGGCGGAACGTCCCATGCAGCCCCCTGCACGCGCCTGGGTGCTTTCCCTCGCGCGGCGGCCTTGCTAAGCCGCAGCAAAGCCTCTGGAGGTGCAGTATGCCTTTGCAAAAATCCTTTGATCCGGCCGAAGCCGAAGCCCGCCTGTATAACTGGTGGGAGCAGACCGGCGCATTCGCCGCGGGCGTCGGTGCACGGCCCGGGGCGCCGGCCTATACGGTCATGATCCCGCCGCCAAACGTCAACGGGCGGCTGCATATCGGGCACGCCTTCAACAACACGCTGCAAGACATCCTGGTGCGCTGGCACCGGATGCAGGGCCACGACACGCTGTGGCAGCCCGGGCAGGACCACGCCGGCATCGCCCTGCAGATCGCCGTGACCAAGGAGCTCGCCGAGCGGCAGATCAACGTCAAAGACCTCAGCCGCGCGGAATTCCTGAAAGAGGCCTGGGCCTACAAGGAGCGCACCGCGGACGGCATCGTCGGGCAGCTGAAAAAGCTGGGTGCGTCCTGCGACTGGTCGCGCAACGCCTTCACCATGTCCGGCGCGCCGGGCGACACGCGGGTGGGGCACGAGAACTCGCCGAACTTTCACGACGCCGTCATCAAGGTCTTCGTGGAGATGTACGAGAAGGGCCAGATCTACCGCGGCAAGCGCTTGGTGAACTGGGACCCGGCAATGGAGACGGCGATATCCGACCTCGAGGTCGAGAATATCGAGACGCCCGGCCATATGTGGCACTTTAAATATCCGCTCGCGGGCGGCGCGACCTACGAATACGTGGAGAAGGACGCCGACGGCAACGAGGTGCTGCGCGAGACGCGCGACTATATCTCTATCGCGACGACCCGGCCCGAGACGATGCTGGGCGATGGCGCGGTTGCGGTTCACCCATCGGATGAACGCTACGCGCCAATCGTCGGGAGACTCTGCGAGATTCCGGTGGGGCCCAAAGAGCATCGCCGTAAAATTCAAATCGTCACAGACGAATATCCCGACCCCAATTTCGGCTCCGGCGCGGTGAAGATCACCGGCGCGCATGACTTCAACGACTACGAGGTCGCCAAACGCGGCGACATCCCGATGTACCGCCTGATGGACACCAAAGGCCACATGCGCGACGATGGCGCGCCCTACGCGGAGGCCGCGGCAATCGCTAATGCCGTGGCTAAACGCGAGCGCACGCTGACCGAGGCGGAGACCGACGCCATCAACCTGATCCCAGACGATCTGCGCGGGCTGGATCGGTTCGAGGCGCGCAAAGCGGTGGTGGACCAGATCACCTCCGAAGGGCTCGCCGTGATGACGACGCGGCAAACCGATGAGGGTACCGAAGAGGTGCCGCTGGTTGAGGCAAAACCGATCATGCGGCCCTTCGGCGACCGCTCGAAGGTGGTGATCGAGCCGATGCTGACCGACCAATGGTTCGTCGACACCGCCCAGATCGTCGGCCCTGCGCTGGACGCGGTGCGCAACGGGACGACGAAGATCATCCCCGAAAGCGGGGAGAAGGTCTATTTCCACTGGCTCGACAATATCGAGCCCTGGTGCATCTCGCGGCAGTTGATGTGGGGGCACCAGATCCCGGTTTGGACAGCACAGGTTCCGACGTTGGACGGGCAAATTGGGACATGGACAGTTGGCGCGACTGACAGTGTGCCTTTGGCAAAAGCGCAAGAGTTCATGCGCCAAAACCGGTTTGACGAAGAGGCTATGGGTGGAAAGCTGACTCAAGGCGGACTTCTAACGATGGAATTTTGCGCGCCTACCCTCGACGAAGCAAAAGAAAAGGTTCGGAAGGTCTGGCGCGAGCGATCCGGACAAGACCCGGAGAATTTGGTCGAAATTCAAAGCGATCCTGGCAGTTGGTACACCAATCGCAATGCGATTTTGGGTACATCTACCCACGAATATGAACCCGTTCCAATGTGGCGCGACCCCGACGTCCTCGACACCTGGTTCTCCTCCGGACTCTGGCCCATCGGCACGCTCGGCTGGCCTGAGGACACCGAGGAACTGCAAAAATACTTCCCGACCTCGGACCTGATCACCGGGCAGGACATCCTGTTCTTCTGGGTCGCGCGGATGATGATGATGCAGCTGGCGGTCGTGGATCGGGTGCCGTTCGACACGGTCTACCTGCACGGTCTGGTGCGCGATGCGAAGGGCAAGAAGATGTCCAAATCGCTCGGCAACGTCGTCGACCCGCTTGAACTGATCGACGAATTCGGCGCGGACGCGCTGCGCTTTGCCTCCGCGGCGATGGCCAGCCTTGGCGGGACGCTCAAGCTGGATTTGGAGCGGATCAAGGGCTACCGGAACTTCGGCACGAAGCTGTGGAACGCCGCCCGCTTTGCGGAGATGAACGACGCCTACAGCCAAGCCGGCGCCATGCCGACCCCCTCGGCGGCGGTGAACAAGTGGATCATCGGTGAGACCGGGCGCGCCCGGGCCGCCGCACATCAGGCGCTGGAAGACTACCGTTTCAATGACGCGGCGCTGGGCCTTTACGCTTTTGTCTGGGGCAAGGTCTGCGACTGGTATGTGGAGCTGTCCAAGCCCCTGATGCAGGGCGACGACGCCGCGCTGAAGGCCGAAACGCAAGCCACCATGGCCTGGGTCATCGACCAATGCCTGATCCTGCTGCACCCCATGATGCCCTTCATCACCGAAGAACTGTGGGGCGGTTTGGCCACCCGCGACACCGCCCTCATCCACGCGCCGTGGCCCGATTACGGCCCCGAGCTGGTGGACGCAGACGCCGATGCAGAGTTGAACTGGGTCATCGGCCTGATCGAGGGCATCCGCTCCGCCCGCGCGCAGATGCACGTGCCTGCCGGCGCCTACATCCCGCTCGCCGTGACGGGGCTGACCGACAGCGCGCGCGCCGCGTTTGACGCGAACGCGACCATGATCAAACGGCTCGCCCGGATCGAGGCGCTAACCGAACTGGACGCCTTCCCGAGGGGCACGGTCAGCCTCGGGGTCGCCGGCGGCGCCTTCGGCCTGCCCCTTGCGGATGTGATCGACGTTGCGGCGGAAAAGGCACGGCTGGACAAGACACTCGGCAAGCTGGCCAAGGAGATCGGCGGGCTCGAAGGGCGGCTCAAGAACCCCAAATTCGCCGCCAGCGCGCCCGAAGAGGTGGTGGAGGAGACCCGCGGCAACCTGACCGCCCGGCAGGAGGAGCGCGCGAAGCTGGAAGACGCCCTCGCCCGCCTCGCGGAGCTTGACGCCGGATGACGCACGCCCGCCTCACCACCCTTGCCGCCGCGCTGCCCTCCACCGTGCCATTCGTCGGGCCGGAGGCGCAGGAACGGGCCCGCGGGGCGGCCTTTGCCGCGCGGATGGGAGCAAATGAGAGCGTTTTCGGCCCCTCACCCCGCTCCACCGCCGCGATGGCGGACGCGGGCCAGTGGATGTACGGCGATCCGGAAAGCTATGAGCTGAAGGCCTCCCTCGCCGCCCATCACGGCACGACACCCGCGCACATCGTCGTGGGTGAAGGGATCGACGGACTGCTAGGCTATCTGGTGCGGCTCTGCGTCGGGCCGGGCGACCCCGTGGTCACGTCCGATGGCGCCTACCCGACTTTCAACTACCACGTCGCGGGCTTCGGCGGGACGTTGCATAAGGTCGCCTACCGGGACGATCACGAGGACCCCGCGGCCCTGTTCGCCAAAGCGGCGGAGGTCGGGGCCAAGCTGGTCTACCTCGCCAATCCGGACAACCCGATGGGGTCCTGGCACGACGGTGCGGCGCTGGTGCGTGCGCTTGATGCGCTGCCCCAGGGCACTCTGCTGGTGCTGGACGAGGCCTATATCGACTGCGCGCCCGCCGGCACCGCGCCGGACCTGCCCTGGGACGACCCGCGCCTGGTCCGCATGCGCACGTTCTCCAAAGCCTACGGGCTGGCCGGGGCGCGCGTGGGCTATGCACTCGGCCATCCCGATCTGATCCGCGCCTTCGACAAGGTGCGCAACCATTTCGGCATGAACCGCGCGGCGCAGGCCGGCGCGCTCGCGGCGCTGCAGGACCAAGCCTATCTGGCAGACGTGGTAGACCGCATTGCCGCCGCGCGGGCGCGCATCGCCCAGATCGCGGCGGACAATGGCCTCACCGCCCTACCTTCCGCCGCGAATTTTGTGGCCATTGATTGCGGGCGCGACGGCGCCTTTGCCAAGGCCGTTCTGGACGGCCTGATCGCGCAGGGCCTCTTTGTCCGCATGCCCTTCGCCGCGCCGCAAAACCGCTGCATCCGGGTGTCCTGCGGCACGCCAGCCGACCTCGATGCGCTGGCGCAGGCGTTGCCCCGCGCACTGGTGCACGCGGCGGGATGACGCAGGCCAATCCTGCGCTATAGTCGGTGGCATGGATGATCATCACATGCGCTCCGCCCCCGATTTCACCCAAGCTGTCGTCGTGATGTTCGGCGTGAACATCACCTGGATTTTCTTTGCCATCTGGGCGTTTTGGGGCCTCTTGGCCGTCGCGCTGCTGGGCTGGGCCGTAAACCGCTGGATGAGCTGGCTGGAGCGGCGGCGGGGCTAGCCCGCCGCGATCACCTTTGCGGCGGCATCCAGCGCACCGCGCCCGTGCGGGATCTTCAGCGCTTTCAGGCCGGCATCGATCCCGCCGAGCATGCCCATCACCATATGCCCGCTGACATGGCCCATATGGCCCAGTCGGAAAAAGCCGTGCCAGGCCGGATCGCCCGGCGGCGCCATGCCGAGGCCGATGCCAAGCGTCAGGCCGAGCTCCCGGTCGGTCCAGTCGCGCAGGGCGGTGCCGTGCTCCGGCAGGCGCAGGGCCGTCACAGCGGTCGAGCGGTGCGCACGGTCCGCGACATTCATTTCCAGCGCGCCATCCTCCCAAACCTCACACGCCGCCCAGATCGCTCGCGCCAGAAGGTCATGCCGCGCCCAGACCTGCTCCATCCCCTCGTGATGGATCATGTCGAGCGCCACGCGCAGCCCCGCGATGTGCTGCGTCGGCGCCGTGCCGTTCCAGTATTGATAGAACTCCTCGGGGTTGGCGCGCGGAGTCCAGTCCCAGTACTTGCTGACCCGCGCCATGCGCGCCCGCACCTCCGCCGCCTTGTCCGAGAAGAAGACAAAAGCGACGCCCGGTGGCACCATCAGCCCCTTCTGGCAGCCGGCCACCATAACGTCGACGCCCCAGGCGTCCATCTCGAACCGGTCGCAGCCCAGCGAGGCTATGCAATCGGCCATCAGCAAAGCAGGGTGATCCACCGCATCCAGAACGTCGCGCACCGCTTTGATATCGTTGCGAATTGAGGTCGACGTGTCCACATGCACCGCCAGGACAGCCTTGATTTTCCGCTCCGTATCTGCGCGCAGGGCGTCTGCGATCCGGTCCAGGTCCATCGGGCTGCGCATCCCGAAATCGAGAATCTCGACCTCGGCCCCCAGCCCTTCCGCCATCTCGCCCCACCCGAGGCCAAAGCGGCCCGTCGCAGGCACAAGCACCCGCTCGCCCGGGGCCACGACATTGGCGAGCGCCGCCTCCCACGCCGCGTGGCCGTTGCCGATATAGATGGCCACATGCCCCTCCGTCCGCGCGACCCGGCGCAGGTCTGGGATCAGGCTGGCGGTCGTGTCGACCAGCGCGCCGGCGTAAATATTGGGCGCCGCCGTGTGCATCGCGCGCAGCACTGCGTCGGGCATCACCGACGGGCCCGGAATGGCGAGATAGGCGCGGCCCGCAGCGGCCCGGGGGTGATCGGTCATGGCACTCTCCTGTTCCGCGCCGGACCCTAGCGGGCGGACCTGCCGCGTCAACGGCTTGCCGCGCGGCCCCGCCGCGGAGTAGACAAAGCGACGCAACGGACCAGGACCCTTTTGGTGAGCGAGCCCTCCCCCAATTACGACAGCCGTGACCTGTTCCTGTGGATCTGGCGCGGCTACCTGCGCCGCCATTGGAAGATGATGGGCGTTGCCGCGATCTTCATGATCCTCGAAGGCTCGATGCTCGGCGCGCTCAGCTGGCTGATGCAGCCGATGTTCGACGATGTGTTCACCCAAGGCAATGTCGGCACGCTCTACTGGGTTTGTGCGCTGGTCGTGGGCATCTTCGTGGTCCGCGCGGTCAGTTCCGTCGCGCAAAAGGTGCTGCTGACAACGATCGCCCAGCGGACCTCCGCCGCGATCCGGCAGGACCTTCTGGCCCATGTGATGCGCCTCGACGGGGCGTTCCACCAGGCGCACCCGCCCGGGTTCTTGATCCAGCGGGTGCAGAGCGACGTGAACGCGGTGGGCGACGTGTGGAAGGCCGTCATCCTCGGCGCGGGGCGGGATTTCATCGGGCTGATTGTGCTGGTGGGCGTGGCGATCAGCGTGGATCCGATTTGGGCGCTGCTGGCGGGCATCGGCGTGCCGCTGCTGGTGCTGCCGGCAGCCATCGCGCAGCGTTACGTGCGCGACCGCGCGCGGGAGGCACGCGATCTGGGCGCGACCCTGTCCACCCGCCTGGACGAGGTGTTCCACGGCATCGTGCAGGTCAAGCTGAACGCGCTCGAGGCATACCAATCCAAGCAATACAGCACCCTGACCCGCCGCTTCGTCCGCACGGAGGTCCGCGCGGCCTTCGGCGGCGCGGCGATCCCGGCGATGATCGACATCATGTCCGGCATCGGCTTCATGGCCGTGATCCTCTACGGCGGGGCGGAGATCATCGCGGGCGACAAGACAATCGGCCAGTTCATGACATTCTTCACGGCCATGGGCTTTGCCTTCGACCCCCTGCGCCGCCTTGGCGCGATCGCTGGGCTATGGCAGGTGGCGGCCGCCGCGATCGAGCGGATCAAGGCACTGGCCGACGCGCCGATCACACTGCTCTCCGCGGCAGAGCCCGCGCCGCGGCCCGAGGGGATGCCGGATATCACGCTGGACGACGTGCACCTCGCCTATGGCGATACGAAGGTGATCCGCGGGCTGTCCCTGAACGCCGCGCCTGGCCAGACCACCGCACTGGTCGGCGCATCGGGGGCGGGCAAATCGACCCTTTTCAACCTGCTGACACGACTGGTGGACCCGGATGCGGGCGCGGTGCTTATTGGCGGCGTGGCGACGACCGACCTGGCGCTGGACGATCTGCGCGGCATCTTCTCCGTCGTGACGCAGGAGGCGCTGCTGTTTGATGAAACGCTGCGCGAGAACATCCTTCTGGGCCGGACCGACGTCACCGACGAGCGCCTGCAAGAGGTGCTGGACGCCGCGCATGTCTCGGATTTCGCCAAGGACTTGCCCCAAGGCCTCGACACGCCAGTGGGCCCGCGAGGGTCGGCCCTGTCGGGCGGGCAGCGCCAGCGCGTCGTGATCGCGCGCGCCCTACTGCGCGACACGCCCGTGCTGCTGCTGGACGAGGCGACAAGCGCCCTGGACGCGCAGTCGGAGAAGGTTGTGCAGGCCGCGCTCGACCGGCTGGCCAAGGGGCGCACGACGCTGGTGATCGCGCACCGGCTGTCGACGATCCGCGGCGCGGACAAGATCGCCGTGATGGACCGCGGACAGGTCGTAGATGAAGGCACGCACCAGGATCTGCTGGCCCGCGGCGGCATCTATGCCGACCTTTACCGCCTGCAATTCGAGGGCGGTAAAGAGGTGATCGACGCGCCCCGCGCCGAAACCATCGCCCTTCAGCTCAGCGCGGTGCGCGGCCCCCGCCCCGGCCTGCTGGCGCGCCTGCGGATGCGGATTTTCGGCTGATCTAGTCGTATTGCCGGGCGAGCTGTGCCGGGTCCGCCCCAAGCAGATACCGGCCCAACAGCCACCAATTCCGCGCGCCGCGGCGCAGCCAGCCTTGCGCCCTGTACCGTGCCGCCGATGTGACTGCTCGCCCGGGCAGCGGACGCAGCGAGCCGCGCAGCGCGCGCGCCAGGGCGACATCCTCCATCAGCGGCTGGTCCGGATACCCCCCGGACCGGTCGTAGAGCGCGCGGGGCAGGACAAGCCCCTGATCGCCGTAGGGCAGCCCGAACCACCGCGACCGCAGATTGGCCCAGCCCGCCACGACCCGTCCCCCGACGTCAAAGCGCAGCTTGAAATAGCCCGCGTGACCGCTCGGCAGATGCGCGATGACCGCCTCCGCCCAGCCGGGCTCCAGCACCGTGTCCGCGTGCAGCACCAACAGCCAATCGCCGCGCGCCGCGGCGCATCCCCGACGCAGCTGCCCCCCACGGGACGCCGGACCCGTGATGAAGGTTGCTCCCCACGCCTCCGCCACCTTGTGCGCCTCATCAGCTGATCCGCCATCGGTCACGATCACCTCGCGGATCAGATCGGCCTGAACCCCCTCCATCAGCGCTTGCAAACAAACAGGCAGGGACGCAGCCGCGTTGAGTGTGGGGATGACGACGGACAGCGGCGCGCGCATGGGATGCCTTTCGCTGCGGCGGGGCGGTGTTATATGATCTGTGATGCCGCAAGGAGTGCCCATGAGCAACCGCACCCTCCTCTCCGTTACGGGCGCCGACCGCGTCGACTTCCTGCAGGGCCTCGTGACGAACGATGTCAGCCATCTGAACGACGGGCCGGTCTACGGTGCGCTGCTGACGCCGCAGGGCAAGTATCTGGCCGACTTCTTTGTGATCGGCGCGGGCGAGGCGATCCAGGTCGACGCGGACGCGGCGCAAGCGCCCGCCCTGATGCAGCGGCTGAGCATGTATAAACTGCGCGCGGATGTGCAGATCGCCGAGGCGGGCCTGCACCTACACCGCGGCCTGGGCGACGCGCCGGAGGACGGATGGGCCGACCCGCGCCATCCCGCCCTAGGCTGGCGCGCTTGGCGTGCGGCGCCGGCGGAGACGGACGCCACCGATTGGACAGCGCTCTACGTGCAGCACCTGATCCCGCAATCGGGGATCGAACTGCACGAGAACACCTTTATCCTAGAGGCCCGGTTCGAGGCGCTGAACGGCGTCGATTTCCGCAAAGGCTGCTATGTCGGGCAGGAAGTCACAGCACGGATGAAGCACAAGACCGAGCTGCGCAAAGGCCTCGCCGCGGTCGAGGTGGACGGCGCCGCGGAGCCTGGGACTGAGATCGTGGCAGATGGCAAGGCCGCGGGCACGCTGCATTCGCGGGCCGGGGACAGGGCCATCGCCTACCTGCGCTTCGACCGCGCGCAGGGCGCCATGCAGGCGGGTGAAGCGACCGTGCGCCGGGCCGATTAGGCCCGTTCGACGTATTCGAAGGTTTCGGTGTTCACGACGATATCCTCGTCCTGACCGACAAAGGGCGGAACGGTGACCTTCACCCCGTTGTCGAGGATCGCCGGCTTGAAGGAATTGGCCGCCGTCTGACCCTTCACTACAGGCTCCGTCTCCGCCACTTTGCAGGTGACCTTTTGGGGGAGTTGCGCGTTTAGCGCCTCTTCCTCGTAGAACTCGACGACGATGGTCATGCCATCCTGCAAGAACGGGCGCCGCTCGCCTAGCAACTCGGCGGGCAGTTGCACCTGCTCGTAGGTCTCCGTGTCCATGACGATCAGATTGCCGTCATCTTCATAGAGGAATTGCTGGTCCTTCTGCTCCAGCCGCACCCGCTCGACCTTGTCGGCGGAGCGAAACCGCTCGTTCAATTTGGAGCCGTTGCGCAGGTTGCGCAGCTCCACCTGGGCGAAGGCCCCGCCCTTGCCCGGCTTGACGTGATCCACCTTCACAGCGGCCCACAGACCGTCATTGTGTTCCAGCACGTTGCCGGGGCGAATTTCGTTTCCGTTGATCTTCGGCATTTATGTCAAAACCATGGCAAAAGGTTGATGAAGCGTTACGCGTGCCTATATCTTGCCGGGTGCGCCCCTGCAATCCCACCATATCTCGCGCTGCACTGGCAGCGAGCGTTGCGCAGGACGCATGGGTGCCATGCAAGAATAGGGTATCCGAATCGACGGCGATGCGCCATAACGACCCTCACGCCGAAAACACAAGAGCAAGAACAAGGATGGACGACGAATGAAAGACTTCGTTGACAGCACTGCCTTTAACCATGAGCAAGGCAATCGTGCGCGCAAACTTTTCGCGGCCGTCGTACTGGCCGCCCTCGACGATGCAATCGCCGATGACAAAAAATATGGCAACGGCCCGGAGCAGATCGCCCGCTGGGCGCGCTCTCGCGATGGCCGCGAAGTGCTCAGCTGTGCGGGCATCGACCCGAACGAGCGCGTGGTCGAAGGCCTGATGGAATTCGTGGGCAAAGGTGTGCGCACCTCCGTCGCCCTCAGCCGGGAGGAATCGGAACGTCGCAACGCGGCGCAGCAAGCCGAAGCCGCCTGATCCTGACCGAAAATTGAACGACGCGCTGCGCCTCGGCGGGCGCGTTTTTCATTGGCCAAAGACGAACAGCCACTGGCGGACGGTCCAGACCTCGGCCAGCAGGAGCACGGCTGCTGTTGGCCTCAGCCAGCCGCCGGCGCGCCACAGGAAGATGGCGGCGACCGTGGCACACACCGCCTCCAGCGGCGCTGCGATGGCGGCGTAATGCGCGCGGTCCCAATAGCTGACCGAGCTGTCGAACACCCAATCGCTTAGCGGCCAAAAATGCGCTCTGCCGTCACCGGCATGAAGCGGCAGATCGAGCGCGATATGCGCCAGGGCACCGAAACACAGGGCCGCCCCACCCCGCCATCCACGCCACAGCGCAAGTGCCAAGAAGCTGGCCCACAGCACTGCCGAGTTGTCAACGGCAAAGATCGCCTGCCACGTGTCCGAGTGGTACATCTCGCGGAAGATCACGCGCTCTGAGATGCCCTGAGCCATGGCCTGGGCGATCAGCAGATAGAGCGACAGATCCGGCAGTGCTCCGCCCAGCAGACCCCATCCCGCCAAGCGGCGATCGCGGCCGGCCAGCGCCCCACCGATCAGCAAATGGGCAGGTGTATTCATCGCGCCCCCCGGCGCAAGATGTCGCAGAAGGCACCGCGCGGGAAGCCGAGCATTTGGGAAATCTGGAAAGCTCCCCCAAGCGCCGCGCGCAATTATGCCCGTTCTTTAAAAGGCGCTGTAAGACTAATCCCACGGCGTCGGATCCGCGAAAATCAAAGTGGGGTAAACTGCACCCGCTGGTTCTTGAAGACCAGCCGCCGTCAGTCCAGGTCCTGCGCCGCCAAAGCGCGATGGATTTCCCGCCGGACCAGCTTCCGCACGTTCCGTGTGATACGTTCGCCAAGGGCGCCCTGCAATTCCTCTCGCACGATATCCGCCACCAGATCGCGAAGCGCATCTTCGTCCAGGACATCTTCGTCGGAAGAGAATATCTCCGGCCCGGTCGGCCGGTCTGAGACCTCGTCTGCCTCTGGCGGGACATCTTCCCATTCCATCTGGCCCGCATCGGTGCCCGCATAGGCGTCCGCGCCGACATCGTCCGGCTCGAACTGTTCATCGCGCCGTGCGATCACCGCCTCGAGCGCCGCGATCTTTTCGGACAGATTGTCGGAGGCCAGGCCCTGTGCCTCCGGCTCATCCGTAGCGTCCGAAACGGCATCGCTCTCGTCCTCGTCCGGCACGCTCTGTTCCAGGGCGGCCTCAACCGCCTCTTCGACCGGATCGTCCGTTGCGTCGTCCTCGGCCACGTCACCGTCCGGGGTGTCATGCTCGTCGACAGCATCGCCCGTCGCCTCATCCTCGGCCACGTAATCGTCCAACTCCGCCTCGGGTTCGGGCGGCGGCGCCATCCAATATTCGTTCGGAACGAAAGCCTCCGTCGCGTCCAGCGGCTCGATCACTGGCTCCTCGGCCTCCTCCACCGGCGGGACCGCTTCGGCAACGCGCAGGGCCGGTGTGAGAACCAACCGGTCGGGCACCGGCTCTGCTGGCACCTCCGCAACGGGCCGTTTATCTTCGGAGACGAGACGCCGAATGGACGACAATACGTCCTCGACGTCGCTTTGCTGGGGATCGGACATGTTATTACCACTCTCGCCTTGCGCAGCAGTCTAGCCCGCGCCCGAGATTCTCACAACAGCCGGTGCGCCGTCAGTCTATTTGCAATTTTCGTAAAACACGATCGAGCTGCGCGCCCTGCTTGGACTTCAGCGCGGGGCCGTCCTTCACCAGGTTATAATAGGCCTCTGGATCGTAGATTTTCACGTTCAGCCGCAAATCCCGGGCCGTAAGGCGCCCGATGGATTGCAGCACCGTGTAGGCCGCCACGTATTGGCTGGCCTGCGCGTTGATCAGCGCCGATTGCGCGTCCAGCAGATCTTGTTCCGCGTCGAGCACGTCCAGCGTGGTGCGCGCCCCCAGCGTCGCCTCCTCGCGCACGCCGCGAAAGGCGACACGCGCCGCGCGGATCTGCCGATCCGACGCTTCGATATTCGCCGTGGCCGAGGCCAGATCGGCGTAGGCATTGCGCACGTTCTGCTGCACCACGTGGCGCACGTTGTGCAGGTTCCCGCGCGCTGCATCGCGCCGCGCCATCGCCTGGCGGATCAGCGCGGACAGCCGCCCACCCTGGTAGATCGGCCCACCCAACACGATTCCGACCGATTGGCTGTCACTGAACGTGCGGTCGCTCAGGCTTTCGGTGACCGACAACCGCCCTTCCAGGCTGATCGTCGGGTCCAGGTCTCGCTCCGCCGCGTCGACCAGCAGGTCGAGCTGTTTGACCTGGCGCTGCGCGGCTTCCATGTCGGGATGGTTGCGCACGGCCAGCGCGATGGCGCCGTCCACGCTGCGGTCCACGCCCGGCAGCGCCGGCGGCGGGGCCACCTGTCCCGGACGGCGCCCGGTGACGGAGATGTATTCGGCCTGCGCACGCAGCAGATCGCCCTGTGCAGTCGCAAGCCCCGCGCGCGCTTCGGCCAAGCGCGCCTCGGCCAGTGCGACATCCGTCCGTGTCACCTCGCCGACCTCGAACCGGTCACGTGCGGCGCGCAGCTCCTCGGTCAGAAGGCGCAGGTTGTTCTGGCGCAGGGCGACCGTCTCCAGCGTTTGCCGTACGGAGAAACACGCCCGGATCGCGCGGATCAGCACCTCCTGTTCGAGGGACAGAAGTTGCGCACGCGTGCTTAGAACGGCCTCTTTCTCCGCTTCGGTGCGCAGATTGGACGCGCCGAAATCGTAAAGCAGCCACTGCGCCGAAATGCTCAGCTGCAACTCGGTCGCGTTGGTCTGGGACACCCCAAAGGTCGACTGCCCAAAGAGGTTGCGCGAGAACGATCCGCTCTCCCGCCAGCTTTGCGTCAACCGCGCCTCGTAATTCAGGATCGGCCGCAGCGCAGCTTGGGAAATCGCGACATTTTCGTCCGCAACCCGCAGCAAGGCGCGGTTCTGGTCCAAAAGGCCACTGTGTGTGTAGGCCCCAACCAGCGCATCCGCCAACGTGTCCGCCGCTGCAGCCACCGCAGTCAGCGAGACCGTCGCCGCCAAGGCCATTCGACCCGCCCAGCGGCGCATCCGCGATCCAATCATGTCAGCGTTCCCCGCAAAAGCCGTGTCGGTCAGAATGTGAACGCCGGCGCTTGCGCAAAGCCCGGCAGGACCGGCGCACCGGCGTTGAAGATGGGGCGCCAGAAGACGGTGCCGCCGGATTTGACGCCCAGCCGCACCTCACCCAACGCGCCCACGGCAAAGAGGCACGCGATGCGCCCCCCGTCCTTCAGTTGATCGGTGAGGGCTGCCGGCAGCGCTTCCGCCGCGCCCTGAACGATGATGATGTCGTAGGGTCCATGCTCCGCCGCGCCATCCGTCAGCGGGCCCTCGTGCACGATGACGTTGTCCGCGCCCGCGGCGACCAGCGCCTCGCCCGCCTCGCGCGCCATGTCCGCATCTTCTTCGAGCGCCACGACCGCAGCGGCCATACGCGCGATCACCGCAGACGCGTAGCCGTAGCCCGCGCCGACATCGAGGACCAGCGCATCGCCGTCGATCTCCAGCGCATCGAGCATCTTGGCCAAGGTCCGCGGCTCCAGCACGGTGCGACCCGGCGCGATATCTATGTTCTCCCCGATATAGGCAGCCTCACGCGCGCCGGCGGGCACGAAGTCCTCCCGCGGGACGGACAGCATCGCGTCGATGATCGGGAATTTCGTGACGTCCGAGGGGCGGACCTGCGTGTCGACCATCATCGTGCGGCGCGCTGCAAAGTCGGTCATGGTGGCTAAACTCATCGGTTCGGATTCTTCGTTTTGTGTCGCATGAATATGCCCCCGCGGCAACCGCAACCAACCGCCAACCCGACCGATCGGTAGACTGAGGCGGTCGGCAGTGACAAAGCGGCACGGAATGGGGCGAATTTGCCCTAGGGCTTTGCTGAATGTCCCGGCGCGAGCCTACGGCGCAGCTCGCCACCCGAGGCCATTCAGCTATGGCCACAGGCGCCTTCTGCGGGCGCAACGGCTACTCTGGGATCACCTTTACTGAATGCCCATCGCGACACAACCAGGCTCCGATTCAGCTGAATAGAAAGGACGCCATCTTTGCCCCCCGCAGCCTCCGAGCAACGAAAATGCTCACCTAAATCGGGACTTCACTGCGTTAAACGCAGCAGCCTCTAATGCGCAACCTGCTGGATGAATGTGGAGGCGAGTACCGGAATCGAACCGGTGTACACGGATTTGCAATCCGCACAATATCGGTTTCATCGCTGAACATATGACCTCTTTAGTATATGAAAATATTGTAAACATGATCAAAACCGCTGCACTGTTGAACATAGAAGAACACCCGTAAGCTCGTCGTTTCTGAGCCTGAAATGAGCCTAGAATGCGCACCCACCTAACTGACCTTGCCGTTCGAAAGCTGCCTTTGTCTAAGAAGGGGCAGGTAACGTACTGGGATGAGTTGACGCCAAATTTTGGTGTCCGATGTTCAACCCGCAGTAAATCCTTCATCGTGTTGCTTGGTGAGAAGCGCCGCCGCAAGACATTGGGGAGATACCCCGACTTGTCTCTCGCTGATGCGAGAAAACAGGCGAGACAACTTTTGGCTTCAAGTGCTTTAGAAGCTGACGGAATGCTCTCATCCAGCGTGGCGCCGATTTCGTTTGCTGACGCCAAGGCCCGCTTCCTCGAAGACAGTGAGCGCAGAAACAAGCCCCGCACCTTTAGAGACTATAAGCGCCTACTTGACCGGCACTTCGATTTTGCTTTTGAAATTCAGTCAGTCGAGCGCAAGCAGATCATGAAAGTGATTTCTGGGTTGGCCGCTACACCATCTGAACAAACCCATGCTTTTGTCGCGATCAGGACCATGATGAATTGGTGCGTACGACACGGGCTGATTGAGCATTCTGTTGTTCCGCCGCTCAAGCAAAGAACAGTTGAGCGAAATCGGGTGTTGACCGACGGTGAGGTGCACCAAGTCTACCGAAGAGCAGAAGAGACAGCGTTTCCCTTCGGACCGTTAGTCCAGCTTTTGCTTCTGACAGGCCAGCGTCGAATGGAAGTTGGGCAAATGCGACGTTCCTGGATCATAGACGGCTCAGTGACGTTTCCTGAGGGGTTTGCAAAGAACAGACGAGAACACCGGTTTCCTCTGTCGTCCACGGCCCATATGATAGTTGAGACGCTTCCTGATACTGGTGATTTGCTGTTCCCTGCAGCAACCAACTTTGAGAAGCCATTCAAAAACATTCGCATGGCACAAAGCCCGCTTTGATGAGAGATTAGAGGATGTTGCGCCATATACCTTACACGACCTTAGGCGCACCTTCGCAACAATCCATGCCAAGACTGGCACCCCTATCCATGTGACCGAAAAGCTATTGAACCATGTTTCAGGTTCAATCAGCGGCGTAGCAGCTGTCTACAATCGACACTCGTATTTTGAAGAAATGCAGGCAGCAATGGCTGCATATGACCAATGTATCGCTGAAATAGTTCGGGCAGGTTGATCGGTAGGTTATCGTCAGGTTAGGAGATTTCTATGACTCTATCTTAGCACTTCTTTCAGCTGAGAAAGGTAGGATGGTACTCGATAAGAGATAGCGAGATGGACCGGCCGCGGTTTGACCCAAGACAAAATGTGTTTCCTGGCTTTGGAATTGGATTCGACAGATCTTAAATTTTTGTTAGATTCCAAGCATATGACAGAAAAAGAAAAGCAGTTGGAAGAAGTAATGTGCGATTACTGCATTCGCCCTCCATTCAAAGATGAAGTTAGAGCAATCATTGAGAGTTATGTGGGCAGTGAGCGGCATGACAACCTGATTGCACTGCGCGATCGTTCCTTGAATCAGAAAACTGAGAACCTGCACGAACAACACATGGAGATGATCGAAATTAACCGCAGAATTGTAGCCGAACGCCGCGCAGACTTGCCATAATCGAGAATCAGGATAACAATGGTGGCCCTCGGGGAAGTTGTTGAAACCCGAGCATCGCGGTGCTCTTAAATCAAGGAGACATCGTGATGAGGATACTTTCAAAACGTCAGGTAAAAGAGCTTGTTCTGTATTCACACCAACACATCGCCCGGCTGGAGAAGGCAGGCCAATTCCCTAAGCGGGTAACGCTGGGCCCGAACCGGGTGGGTTGGGTTGAGAGTGAAGTGCTAGAATGGCTCGAAGAACGCCTGTCGCTTAGATAGGACCAAGCCGACACTCCTGATCTCAGGAGCCGGGTGGCCGGGGTTGCAAACCCGGTCACCCACCTTGGAACACTGGTGGGCACAGATAATGGAACAACAACCAAGCGTTTGCCAATGATGTTGACGATCTCCACGGCCCGATGTTCGAGAGGCAGCTTCTTTTCGAAGACCTAGATGATCGGCGTAGCAACTTCGTGACCACATCCTTTCTGTTTATCGCTATCGTGCATAGCTTGGGCCTCGATATGCGTCTGTCACGGTGACCTGCTCCCCTGAGAGTCCGCGTTTATAGGTTAGCTCTGTTCAGGTTTTGGTCTTCGTTTGACCGGTTAGCATATTCGTGTGGCGTCAGGCCAGCGAGGCTGGAGTGAGGCCGGGTGTGGTTGTAGTCGGCGCGCC
>JBCDFL010000029.1:0-23757 GCA_039178165.1 Pseudomonadota bacterium
ACCTACAGCCGCTTCATCAACGGTCTGACGCTGGCCGGCATCGAAGTGGACCGCAAGGTCCTCGCCGATCTGGCCGTGAACGAGCCCGAGGCGTTCGGCGCCATCGTGGACCAGGCCAAAGGCGCGCTGAGCGCCTGATCCCGTAGGGCGCGCATTCATTGCGCACCACGCGACAAGCCGCTCTGACCGGGGCGGCTTTTTTCGTTTTTGAGATCTCTCTTCTAAAACAGAACCGAAGTGATTGTATTCGAGCCGGGGGCCAGAACCGCAGCGGGGGAAGGTGGGTTGATCGGGTTAGGTGGGTAATATGCTAAAGCTGCACCAGCTGTTGGGTTCCCGCCCGGCCACCAAAACAGCATGTACTGATCCGCGCGGCCTTCGTTCAGCACGTCGCAGGACCCCCGCCCCGCGCGCAGTTTGGCTTTGTGTCGCTCCGGGACCGTCTTTGGCGGGTCGGCCAGCAGCGCTTGGTAGATCGGATCGTTCGACGGACTTGGCCCGCAGGCGCTGAGGGTCAGTGCACCGATAAGAGTGAAAGCGTGTTTCAAAAAAGGCCTCCCGTGCCGCGACATGCCTGTAAGTGGAAATTGAGGAGCGGTGACGCAATCCGGTGGGACCGCAAGGCGCCAATCCTGCCGCCTTGAACGGCGGCTTTGCACGCCCCGCGGGAATTCCCGCACAACGCAGCAGGTGCGTCATTTTTTACACCCGTTCAGCAAGTTGAAATGACTTGAAGCTATTCAGCGCCAAAGGCAGACTCGCGCAATAGCTTTGGGGGACGCGCATGAATTTGACACGATTGGTCTACTACTCGCAGCGGAACCCGTCCGAGAACTTGGACGCGGGGCAACTGATCGAAACCTGCCAGCGCAACAACATCCGGCTGCACTTGACGGGAATGCTGCACTATAACGGCGACCACTTTCTGCAGGTGATCGAGGGCGGGCGGGTCGAGGTGTCGGCCCTCTACCACCGGATCAGCCGGGATCCGCGGCACATGAACATTATCCTGTTGTCCTGCAATGACGTGCGGGAACGGCTATTTCCGACCTGGTCGATGGGGCTGCATCAGGGAATGGATGAAATGGCGCGGCAGATTTACCTGCGCTACTTCTCCACCGACGACATCAACCCCGAGACGGTCAATGTCGAAAGCCTGCTGGACGTGATGCAGGACCTGTCGGTGGAGCTGTCGCCGAAGCTTCAGGCCGGGCGCTAGACTGCCCGCGCCCGGTGGCGCCGCCGCTCCCGGCTGAGGGCCGCTTCGGCGCTGTCGGCCCGGCGTTCTGCATCGGCAAGGCGGCGGCGCAGGCGCATCATCTCGCCCGAGACCATCACGATTTGCGTGCCGCTGTCTTCCTGCACCCGCCGCGCGGCGAGGACATAGCCCAGCACAGCAGCCGCGCCGAGCAGGGCGGCGACCATCAGAAATTGCACGATCATGGCGACTGAGATCACAGCGTATCCTCCGATTTGAGCAGGCGCAGTTCGACGCGGCGGTTCAGCGGATCGGCGCCGTCGTCCCCCTGCGCGAAGGGCATCCGCGCGCCGAAGCCGACGGCCTCGTAGCGGGACACATCGACGCCGGACAGCGCCAGGGCGGCCAGCACAGCCTCCGCCCGCCTCCAGCTTAGGTCGAGGTTCGCCGTATCACTGCCCGAGCTGTCCGAATGGCCGGAGATTTGGACCCGCGCTTCGGGGCAGGCGATCAGCTCCGCACTCACCCAGGACAGGGTCTGCGCATCGAATTCGTCCAGCTCCGTCCGGCCCGATTCGAAGAGGAAGACGGCGTCCTTGAGCAGCCCCACCAAACGGGTGGAGCAGGGCGGAGCCACCGGTTCAACCGTTGCTGTCTCTACCACCTCAGGCTCTGGGCTGGGCGGCGGGGCGACGGCGGCTTCGACCACCTCGGGTTCCGGCTCGGGCGCCGCTTGCTCGACCGTCAGGGCGGGAACCGGCGCTGGCTCGGCCACTGGTGCCGCAGCCACAGCCTCCACCGGACGGGACGCGGAGTTCAAGGCGAACACCCCCGCGCCCGCCAAGCACAGAATGGCCGCGCCGCCCAGCAGCATCGCGAGGGGGCGGCGCCCGGGCTGCGATTGCATCAGGCGCGCGGCGTGCGCGGGTGACAGCCCGGCGGCGCGAAAGCCCACCATCTGTTGCAAGTGCTTTTTAGACGTCTTCATCCCACACCTCGTTCATTTGTAGATCGTGACGGAAACGGACCCTTCGTTGCGCTCGAAATGCACTTGAACCCCGAGCAGCTGCGCGGTTTCGCGGATCATCGCTTCGTTCTGCGCCAGGTCGAGTTCGGTGCGTGCATCGTCCAGGACAAGCGTCAGGCCAAGCTCCCGCACGGTGTGCTGGATGACGGTCTTCAAACGATGCGAATACATGATCGGAGCCACGGGGATACCTGCAATGGCGAAAATCTACATATAGTAGCGTACACCGCTTCTCGCGTGTATCAATGATCTGCACCACAAGATGCAGTGTTTTTCTGTGGATAAGTTCGTAGCACCCCGGACGCCTACACGCTCTGATCGAAAACATGGCATCTGGGTGCTGTCGCCTCGGGCCGGCGGCGCTCTACCTTCCTGATCGAAGGAAACAGGAGGCGCCTATGCCCGCACATGATCTGACCCGGCGGACCTTTCTGGCCGCGACGGCGGCGACGTCAATCGTACCGGCCCAGGTGCTGGCGACGCGCGCGGAGATGACGATGATCGCAGACTTCACCGATGGGGCCGCGCCGGACTGGCGCTATGTCAGCGACCGCGTGATGGGCGGGGTGTCGGACGGCGCGATGCAGATGGCGCGGCAGGGCGACGCCCGTTTCGCACGGCTGAGCGGTACGGTCAGCACGGCCAACAATGGCGGCTTCATTCAGATGCGGCGCGGCCTGGACGCGCCCTTTGCAACGGATACGAGCGGCCTGCGTCTGCGTGTCCGCGGCAATGGCGCGAAATACTACGTGCACCTGCGTCCACGCTCTTCCCGCCGGCCTTGGCACTACTTCGCCGCGATGTTCGACGCGCCGACCGACTGGCAGGAGATTAGCCTGCCGTGGTCTGCGTTCACCGCGCAGGGCGGTTTGGTTGCGGAGTTCGATCCGACGCAGATCACCAGCATCGGGGTCGTCGCCTACGGCGCCGATTACGAGGCGGAGCTGGACGTCGCCTGGATCGCGGTGGAGCAGCAGACCAGCTAGAATATCGCGGGGGCGTGCCGGTCGTCCGCGACGCCGCCCGCTGCCAGCCGTGCGTAATGTTCGGCCAGCGTGTCCGATCCGAATTCGGGTGTCGCGTCGGCGTCGTAGCCCGCTTCCGTCCAGACCAGCATCGACTCGGTCGCGTAATAGCGCCCGATGCGCGCCAGCTCCGCTTTGTCGCGGAACCCAGCCACCCGCAGCGCGCCGATGATCCCCGACAGAAGCGCAACCGGCACCTGGCGGAAGCACGGCGGCAGGCCAAGCGCCTCGAACAGCAACTTGCCCTGCGCGCGGGGGGTGAGCGCGGGGCCTGGCCCGCCGATGGGCAGAATGCGGCCTTGCAGGCTTTCGTCCGTGACGCACAGGGCCAGGTAGCGGCCTAGATCCGTATCGCTGATCGGCTTGCACGCGGTCAACGTGCCGTCCCCGAAGACGAGGAACGGCTTGCCCGCCCGCAGCCGGTCGACCTGACCGGATAGCGATTTGAAATAGGCGGTGGGGCGCACGATGGTCGCCCGGATAGGGGCGGCGCGCAGCTTCGCCTCGAACGCCAGCTTGGCGTGCTGGAAGGCGAGGCGGGGCCGCTGAACGCAGATCGCCGACAGGAGGATGAAATGCGGAACGCCCGCAGCGATGGCTGCCTCCAGGATGGCCGCGTTCAATTGGTGATCGACCGCTTCCGCATCCGCAGGCGCGCCGGTGCGGGACGCAAGGCAGGACATGACGACATCGGGCCGCGCGGCCAGGACGCTGGCCCTGAAATCCGCACCGCGCGCGGGGGCCGTGACGACATGGCCCGCCGCATTCAACGCCGTGCGCGCCGCGCGCCCGATGGTCCCGCTCGCGCCGAACAGCATCACGTGGGCCATGTCCGTCCTCCAAAACCTGTCAGCTTTGGTTTACACGACCGGCGCGCGGGCCGCAAAGCTTGCCATCAGTGCGCGATATGGTAGCAGACCCCAAGGTAAGCGGAGCCGCCCCGATGGACGATCTGAAAGACAAATATCTTGGCCTGATTGCCGATGCCGCCGACGAGGACACGCTTGAGACGTTGCGCGTTCAGGCGGTGGGCAAGAAGGGCGAGGTCAGCCTCAAAATGCGCGAGCTGGGCAAGATGACGCCAGAAGAGCGTCAGAGCGCCGGGCCCGCGCTGAATGCTCTGAAGGACGAAATCAACAGCGCTTTGGCGGCCAAGAAGGCGGCGCTTGCGGACGCCGCGCTGGATGCGCGTCTGCGGGACGAGTGGCTGGACGTGACCCTGCCCGCGCGCAACCGCCGCCAGGGCACGATCCACCCTATCAGTCAGGTGACCGAAGAGGTCACGGCCATCTTCGCCGAGATGGGCTTTTCGGTGGCCGAAGGCCCGCGGATCGACACCGATTGGTACAATTTCGACGCGCTGAACATCCCCGGCCACCACCCCGCCCGGGCAGAGATGGACACGTTCTACATGCACCGGGCCGAGGGCGATAACCGCCCTCCGCACGTGCTGCGGACCCATACCAGCCCAGTGCAGATCCGCTCCATGGAGCAGACCGGCGCGCCGACACGCATCATCTGCCCCGGCGGCGTCTACCGCGCCGATTACGACCAGACGCACACGCCGATGTTTCATCAGGTCGAAGGGTTGGCCATCGATACAGACATCTCCATGGCGAACCTAAAGTGGACGCTTGAGGAGTTCGTAAAGTCCTATTTCGAGGTGGACGGCGTTGACCTGCGTTTCCGCGCCTCGCACTTCCCCTTCACCGAGCCGTCGGCGGAGGTCGATATCCGCTGTTCCTGGGAGGGCGGCACGCTGAAGGTGGGGGAAGGGGACGATTGGCTCGAAATCCTCGGCTCCGGCATGGTGCACCCAAAAGTGCTGCAGGCGGGTGGGATCGACCCGCAGGTGTACCAGGGCTTTGCTTTCGGCATGGGCATCGACCGAATCGCGATGCTGAAATACGGCGTCCCCGACCTGCGCGCGTTCTTCGATTCGGACCTGCGGTGGCTGCGGCATTATGGGTTCGCCGCGCTGGACGTGCCGACCCTGCACGGTGGGCTCAGCCGCTAGGTGATGTGGCTGGACCCCCTCGCCGCTGTGCTCAGCGGCGTCTACGGGTTGATCTTGCTGAGCGTCGCGTTGCCCTTTTTGTGGTACGCGCTTTGGGTCACGCAAGATTACCGCCGCCGCCGGGCCTACGCGGCCCATATCGCGACGTGGCCCGATGCTGTCCTGCCGGCGGCGCGCGATCATTATGTTAGTCTCGTCCGCGCCTATCGTGCGGCCCCCTTCCCCAAGCCCAGCTACCGCAACGCGCGCGACGCGCTGGTCATGGCAACGGTCTTGCAGGAACGGATCGACCTTGCCGAAGGGCGCCCGCCCGCCACATTCTTGGCCAGTCGGCGCAGGATCTTGAGGGAGGCTGTATGAAAACGCGCATCGCTTTAGTGACGATCTTGGTGACCTTCATCGTGATCGCGCATGTCTTCCTGTGGATGTCGCAGATGGAGACCGGGCTGAAGCTAACCTTCACCATCCTGAACGCCATCGGCTGGACCATCGTTTTGGCGCCAATGCTGCTGATCGACCGCTGGCTCGACGCGATCAAGGCGCGGAACAAGGGCGAATGATCCTGATCGTTGAGGGAAACAGCCCCGCCCGCGTGGCGCAGGGCAAGACTGCGGCGGACGCCTTTGTGCGCACCTTTCTGGCGCTGGGCGAAGACCGTCCGCTTCGCGTCGTCCAGCCCGATACGGTGCCGCTCTGCCACGATGACTTCGACGGGGTCATCGGCGCAATCTTCACCGGCGCAGGGAATGACTGGGCCACCGACGCGCCGGAGGCGGCAGGTCAGCGCGCCGCGATGGAGACGGCGCTGGACGCACAGGTGCCCATCTGGGGCTCCTGCAACGGGCTGAACCTGGCCGCTTGCGTTTTGGGCGGCACGGTCGGGGCCTGCGCCGCGGGGATGGAGGTCGGCCTTGCCCGCGATCTGGCCCTGACGGAGGCCGGCGCCGCACATCCCATGATGGCGGGCCGCGCGGATGGGTTCGCCGTGCCCTGCATCCACCGGGATGGCGTAATGGACCTGCCCGCGGGGGCGGAGGTCTTGGCCGGCAACGCGCACCATCCGGTGCAAGCCATGGTGTACGAGCGCGGCGGCGTTCGGGTCTGGGGCACGCAATACCACCCCGAGCTCAGCACCGCCGACATCGCCACATATCTGGGGGACCGCGGGGGACTCTTCGGCGCATACGGCGGCCTGGCGGCTGACCTTGCTGCGGTAGAGAGCGACGCGCGTGCTGCCGCACGCCTCGGCACCAGTCAAGCGGCGCAGGCAGTGCCGGTCCGGGCGCACGAGCTGTCCAATTGGCTGGCAACTCTGTGACGTGACACGGCCCGCAAGCCGGCTACTCTACTGGCCATGAGAGTGATCCTTCTATTTTTGCTTCTACTGCCGGCTCTGGGGCGGGCGGAGGCCTGCGGGTCCGCCAATGTCCCCTGCCTGCTGCCCGACGGGCGGAGCTATCATCTGCGCCTGCCGGACGGGTGGGACGGAACGACGCCGCTGCCGGCGTTGATGCATTTTCACGGTTGGATGCGTCAGGGTACCCTGGTCATCAATCACGGCCGCATCGCGAGCGCGACGCGCAAACGCGGTGTGCTGCTCGTGGCGCCGAACGGGGCACGCAAGACCTGGGACTTTTGGCGGGCGAGCACGCCCGACGTCGCATTCGCCGACGCCGTACTGGCGGATGTGCGGGCGCGCTTTCCGGTGACGGATGTGTATGTCTCCGGCTATTCCTATGGCTCGGCCATGGCGTGGCGCTTTGCCTGTCAGTCGGGGGATGATCTGGCCGCGCTCCTTGGGATCGGCGGGACATTGCGGCAGGATGAGGCCTGTCCCGAAGCGCCCGCGCAGGTGCGGCATGTGCACGGGCTGGCGGATACGGTGATGGACTTTCCGATGGGACCGGGCGGCGACACGACCTATCCCGTGCAGCTGTGGCGGGACATCTATGGCTGCCGCGACGGGCTGGCGAAAGGCGACTGGCAGGCGCGCGACTTCCTGACCTTCACGCGGACCTCCTGGTCCTGCGACGGCGGCGCGGTGACGCTCGATCTGCACCCCGGTGGCCATTTTATCCCCCATGGCTGGATCGCGCGGCAACTGGACGAGATGTTGGGGCTTGAGCGGTCTTATCCCTAGGGCCTTCTTGAACCCTATCTAGGCGGGTAGACGTGGCCGATATCAACGTGGGCAGAACCTTATGATCTCCATCCTCGCCCTTCTCGTCCGGCTCATGGACCGCACGCTGCTGCCGCAGACCCACCGGCTGACGCTGGATCCGGTCTGCATCGACGTGCAGGCCCGCCTCGGCATTGCGGAGATGGACGCGAGCGAGGCGCGCGACATCATGTCGGAGATCGACGCCAAAGCGTCCGCCCTGCTCGCCGTCGTCGCGATCATCCTGGCGGTCAGCGCGTTCATGTTCAGCCTCAGCCAGACCTGGCTGACCCTCGTGCTGATGCTGGCGCAGGTGGCGATCATCTCCGTCTCCATCCTCTACTTGCTGCGCTGCCTGATCTACGAGCCCGCGCCGCATCTGCGCCAGGCGTTCGAGCTGCCGGATGGGATGGGCCAGAACGCGCTGCAGATCGAGGCGATCAAACAGGTCAGCTACTTCAACCGTGTGATCGTGCAAACGGTGGTGACGTCCCTTTTGTTCTTCGCTATGTCCGCGCTGATTGGCATTGACGCCATGCTGACGGGGACGGCCTCATGAAATTCACCCTTTCCTGGCTTCGGGACCACCTGGAGACGACGGCGACGCTGAACGAGATTACCTACGCTCTCACCGACCTCGGTCTGGAGGTCGAGGAGGTTACGGATCGCGGTGCGGCCCTGTCGGACTTTACCATCGGCAAGGTGCTGAGCGCGGAAAAGCACCCCGACGCCGACCGCCTGCGCGTCTGCCAGGTGGCGACAGACGAAGGCACCAAGCAGATCATCTGCGGCGCGCCCAACGCGCGCGAGGGGATCACCGTGGTCGTGGCCAAGCCGGGCGTCTACGTGCCTGGCATCGACACGACCATTGGCGTGGGCAAGATCCGCGGGATCGAGAGCTTCGGCATGATGGCCTCCGAACGGGAGATGGAGCTGTCGGACGAGCATGACGGCATCATCGAGCTGCCCTCGGGCGAGGTAGGTGAGCGCTTCACCGACTGGCTCGCAGCCAACGATCCGGCCAAGGTCGATCCGGTGATCGAGATCGCGATCACCCCCAACCGCCCCGACGCGCTGGGCGTGCGCGGCATCGCACGCGATTTGGCCGCCCGCGGCGTCGGCACGTTGAAGCCGGCGGCGGAAGCCCATATCGAAGGCGCATTTCCCTGCCCGGTCAGCGTGACCATCGACGCCGATACGCTGGACCAGTGCCCGGTCTTCTACGGCCGCATGATCCGCGGCGTCACCAACAGGCCGTCGCCCGACTGGCTGCAGGACCGTCTGCGCGCCATCGGCCTGCGCCCGATCAGCTTCCTCGTCGATGTGACCAACTACTTCACCTACGACCTGAACCGCCCCTTGCACGTCTTCGACGCGGCGAAGATTGCCGGAGGCGCCTTGCGCGTGCACCGCGCGGCGGGTCGGGAGACGCTGACCGCGCTGGACGAAAAGACCTACACCATGGCCGAGGGGATGACGCTGATCTCCGACGCGAATGGCGTCGAAAGCATCGGCGGCGTGATGGGCGGTTTGCCGTCGGGCTGCACGGCGGAGACGACGGATGTGTTTATCGAAGCGGCCTATTTCGATCCGGTGCGCACCGCCTATACGGGCCGGGCGCTCAAGATCAATTCCGACGCCCGCTACCGGTTCGAGCGGGGGATCGACCCGGCCTTCACGCCGGATGGCCTCGACCTGGCCTGTGCGATGATCCTGGAACATGCGGGCGGCGAGGTGTCCAGCCAGGTACGCGCGGGGGCCATTCCCGACACGGCGCGCGCCTACAAGCTGGATGCAGGCCGCGTGCAAAGCCTGGTGGGAATGGACATCCCCGAATCGACGCAGCGCCAGACCCTCACTGCGCTTGGCTTCCGTCTGGAAGGGGACATGGCGCACGTGCCGCCCTGGCGCCCCGACGTGCAGGGCGAAGCCGACCTGGTCGAAGAGGTCGCGCGCATCGCCTCGCTCACCCTGCTGGAGGGCAAGCCGCTGCGCCGGCTGACCCCGGGCGTCGGCAAGCCGGTCGTGACCCCGATGCAGCGGCGCGAGCAGATTGCGCGGCGTACGACGGCGGCGCTCGGCTACAACGAGCTGGTCACCTACAGCTTCATCGACGCAGCCTCCGCCGCTTTGTTCGGGGGCGGCGACACGGCGACGATGCTGGAAAACCCGATCTCCACGGATATGAGCCACATGCGCCCCGCGCTGCTGCCCGGCCTGTTGCAAGCGGCGGCCCGCAACCAGGCGCGCGGGTTTGCCAATCTCGCGCTGTTCGAGGTTGGTCCGGCCTTCCACGGCGGTGAGCCGGAGGAGCAGCACCTGCTTGTCTCCGGCCTGCTGACGGGGCGCAGCGTGGCCAAGGATATCCACGGCGAAAGCCGACCGGTCGATGTGTTCGACGTCAAGGCGGATGCCGAAGCAATCCTGGCCGCCATGGGCGCGCCGGCGCGCGTGCAGATCCTGCGCGGGGCCCGCGAATGGTGGCATCCGGGCCGGCACGGCAAGATCTGCCTGGGCCCGAAAAAGGTGCTGGGCGTCTTCGGCGAATTGCACCCAAAAGTCCTCGATGCGATGGGCGTGAAGGGCCCGGCGATGGCCTTCACCCTTTGGCCGGGCGAGGTGCCGCTTCCGCGCAAGGCGGGCGCGACGCGCACCGCGTTGGGCATCTCTGACCTGCAAGCGGTGGAGCGTGACTTTGCCTTCGTCGTGGACGCGGAGGTCGAGGCGTTGACGCTGGTCAACGCGGCGATGGGCGCGGACAAGGCCCTGATCGCCGACGTGCGCGTCTTCGACGAATTCATCGGTGGCAGCCTGGGGGAAGGTAAGAAATCGCTCGCCCTGACCGTCCGGCTGGAGCCGAAGGACACAACGCTCAAAGACGCGGATATCGAAGCGGCCTCCGCCAAGGTGATCGAGAAGGTAACCAAGGCGACCGGCGGAACCCTGCGAGGCTGACCATGACCCTGAACGTATTCTTGTCGGGCGAAATCCACACCGATTGGCGGGATCAGATCATCGCCGCGGCGGAGGGGCTGGACGTCACCTTCTCCGCCCCGGTCACCGACCATGCCGCCAGCGATGATTGCGGCGTGGCGATCATGGGCGGCGAGGATCAGAAGTTCTGGCACGATCACAAAGGCGCCAAGCTGAACGCCATCCGCACGCGCACCGCCATCGCGGCGGCGGACGTCGTGGTCATTCGCTTCGGCGAGAAGTACAAGCAGTGGAACGCCGCCTTCGACGCAGGCTACGCCGCCGCCTTGGGCAAGGCGTTGGTGATCGTCCACGGCGCCGATCACCAGCACGCGTTGAAAGAGGTGGACGCCGCGGCCCTGGCCGTGTGCGAGGACCCGGCCCAGGTCGCGCACATCCTGCGCTACGTGCAGACGGGCACGCTGCCCTAGGGGCGCGGCGGGGTGTTCATGCCCGTCTGAACGGCAGGGCGGGCTTTGAACCGGTCCAGATAGGTGACCAGATTGGTGTGGCCCTCCCAGCCCAGCACCTCCTTCGCGCCGTAGAAGTCCAGCGCGTTCAGCCAGGGCGCGATGGCGATATCGGCGATGGAGTAGCTGCCGGTGATCCAGTCGCGGCCCTCGAGCTCTTTCTCCAGCACGGCCAGCAGGCGCTTGGCTTCGCCGACATACCGCTCTTGCGGGCGCTTATCCTCCCACTGGGCGCCGGCGAATTTGTAGAAAAAGCCCATCTGCCCGAACATCGGCCCGACCCCGCCCATTTGGAACATCAGCCACTGGATGACCTTCGCCCGTTCGGCGGCATCCTCGCCCACCAGTTTGCCGGTCTTCTCTGCCAGGTAGATGAGGATCGCCCCGCTTTCGAACAGCCCGATTGGGACGCCGCCCGGCCCGTCCGGGTCGATGATTGCGGGGATCTTATTGTTGGGGTTCAGCGACAGGAATTCGGGGCTTTTGACATCTGCATCCGCCAGCGTGACCAGATGCGCCTCGTAGGGCAGGCCCATCTCCTCCAGGGCGATGGACGCTTTCACCCCGTTGGGCGTCGGAAAGCTGAAGAGCTGCAGGACAGACGGGTCTTTGGGCGTCCATTTATGGGTGATGGGAAAAGCGCTGAGGTCGGCCATGTGAGTTCTCCGGTCATTACACGCTCAACGTAGGGGAGATTTCGCTGCGCTTTACCCCCCAAGATGTGCCGCAATGTGTTATCGGCTGTTCATCGGCGCACCTTTGGGACGGGCGCCGCCAGCAAGGGAAAGGAAGCCACATGCTGAACGAGTTCAAAGATTTCATCGCCAAGGGCAATGTCATGGACATGGCCGTGGGCATCATCATCGGCGCCGCGTTCACCGCGATCGTGCAGTCGATGGTGAACGACCTCATCAACCCCTTCGTCGGGTTGTTCCTGGGCGGGGTCGATTTCACCAACCTGTACGTCGTCCTGTCCGGCGATGTGGCGCGAGGCGCCTCGCTCGATGCCGCGCGGGAGGCGGGGGCCGCCGTCTTCGCCTACGGCGCGTTCATCATGGCGGTCATCAACTTCCTGATCATCGCCTTCGTGGTGTTCATGCTGGTGCGCTACGTCAACAAGGTCAAAGCGATGGCCGAAAAGCCAGAAGAGGTCGCGCCCGAGGTCCCCTCCGGCCCGTCGGAGTTGGATATCCTGATCGAAATTCGGGACGGCCTGAAGGCGCAGAACTAAGCGCGGGAACTGCGCGACCGGTCAGGCGGTTCCCTTCCTAGCCAGAAGGGAGCCGCCATGTCAGATCACGCAGACCAGCCCAAAGACCCCGTCGACTTCAACGGTGACGTGCCCCCGCCGGAGCGTCCCGCGCCGATCGATCTGCGCGGGGAGGCGATGGCGCGCAAGGACAAGTCCACGCACCGCCGCCACCATTGGCTTTACGAGGATCTGCTGAACTAGGCTTTCAGCGCGAGGGCCGGGGACAGCACGTCGATCCCCAGCGCCTTGCCGACCGCGAAGTAGGTCAGCCGCCCGGCATGCACGTTGAGCCCCGCCAACAGGTGCGGGTCGTCCGCGCAGGCCGCGCGCCAACCTTTGTCCGCCAGCTCGAGCAGGAACGGCAGCGTGGCGTTGCCGAGCGCCAGGGTCGATGTCCGGGCCACCGCGCCGGGCATGTTGGCGACGCAGTAGTGCATGATGCTGTCCACGTCGTAGATCGGGTCTTCGTGCGTGGTAGGGCGTGACGTCTCAAAACACCCTCCCTGGTCGATAGCGACGTCCACGATGGCGGCACCCGGCTTCATCGTGCCCAGCTGTGCACGCGTCACCAGCTTTGGCGCGGCGGCGCCGGGGATCAGCACGGCGCCGATCACCATGTCGGCCCTCGCGACTAGGTCAGCCGTATTGCCAGCGGTGGCGTAGCGCGTCTTGAAGAGGCCCCCAAACGCGTCGTCGAGGTAACGCATGCGCGGCAAGGACCGGTCGAGGACGGTCACATCCGCGCCCATCCCAGCGGCCACACGCGCGGCGTGGGTGCCCACGACACCGCCGCCGATCACGACCACCTCCGCTGGGCCGACGCCGGGCACACCACCCATAAGCACGCCGCGCCCGCCATTCGCCTTCTGGAGCGTCCAGGCGCCCACTTGCGGCGCAAGGCGCCCGGCCACCTCCGACATCGGCGCCAGCAGGGGCAGGCCGCCCGCGGCATCCGTCACCGTCTCGTAGGCGATGGCGGTACAGCCGGAAGCGAGCAGATCGTGAGTTTGTGCGGGATCGGGCGCCAGGTGGAGGTAGGTAAACAGCACCTGCCCCTCGCGCAGCATCTTGCGCTCTTCGGCCTGCGGCTCTTTCACCTTCACGATCATGTCGCCTTTGGCGAAGATTTCCGCCGCGCTGTCCACGATCTGAGCGCCCGCGGCACTGTAATCCGCATCCGTGAAGCCCGCCCCCGTTCCCGCGCCCGCCTGCACGAGGGCGCTATGGCCGTGTGCGATCACCTCACGCGCGGCGTTGGGCGTCAGGCCGACGCGGAACTCTTGGGCTTTGATCTCAGTCGGGCAACCGATCAGCATGGCATCCTCCCTTTTGCAACCGCAGAATGTGCGCTGACCTGGGCAAATGGGAATTCTTTTTGCTCGTCATTGGTTGCTGCATTCGAATATTCTTCGTCTAGAGTGATCCAAAATCGGAGAAACGTGCGTGCCCCTCGACTCAATCGACCGCCGCATCCTGACTGCCCTGCAAAAGAGGGGGCGGATGTCGAACGCGGAGCTGAGCGAGCATGTCAGCCTCAGCGCCTCCGCATGCCACCGCCGGGTGCAGCGGCTGGAGGAAGAGGGGCTGATCCGCGACTACGTGGCCCTTCTCGACGCGCGCAAGCTGGGCGTCGCCACCACGGTCTTTGTGGAAATCACGCTGCAGGGCCAGACCGACGAGGTGCTGGAAGCGTTCGAGCGGGCGGTCGCGCGCATCCCCGATGTCCTGGAATGCCACCTGATGGCGGGCAGCGCGGACTATCTGCTGAAAGTGGTCGCCGAAAACACCGAAGACTTTGCGCGCATCCACCGCCAGCACCTGGCGCGGCTGCCAGGGGTCGCGCAGATGCAAAGCTCCTTCGCGCTGCGCACGGTGTTCAAGACGACGGCGCTGCCGGTCTAGGCCAGCACGCCGGGCCAGTTGGCATCCGCGGCGGCGATGCGGCCGGGAATGTCCCGCTCCCACCGGCGCTGCACGCGGCGGCTGAAATTGAGGTACAGCTTGCCGTCCACGATCTTCCACGCTTCGGGGATGGTCGACGCGGTATAGCCTTCGGAGACCGCATAGGCGCAGTAGCCGCCGTATTGCGGTGCGTAGGCGACCGGGTCCGCGGCAAAGGCATCGCGTGCCGCCGCGCTGGCAAAGCGCCAGGTGGCGCCGGACCAGTCGAACGTGATGGCCCGAACGCCGGCCACGGGACGCCCGTCCGCGAAGTAGGAAACGGGATCGGTGCCGTCGATGGCGACGCCGTCCTCGGCATAGATCGGCGGGGTGGCGGCGCGGGCGGCGGTGTAGGCCAGCGGCAAAGCGGCGGCGGACAGGATCAGGGTGCGGCGTGTCAGGGGCATGGCGGGTCCTTTCGTTCCGGTGCGCTCAACATACGCGTGCCCCACGTGGATCGAAGGGCCCCTCACGCCCATGTCAGCCCCCGTTAGACACGCAAAAACCCCGCAGCGCTGCTACGGGGTTTCGCGAATTCGGATCGAAAAGGAGCCTTACAGCATCCCTTCGCGAAGGGCCTTTTTCCGCGCCAGCTTGCGCGCCCGGCGGACGGCTTCCGCCTTCTCGCGCGCTTTTTTCTCGGACGGCTTCTCGAAATGTTGCTTGAGCTTCATTTCACGGAACACGCCTTCGCGCTGCAGCTTCTTTTTCAGGGCACGAAGCGCCTGATCGACATTGTTGTCGCGAACACTGACCTGCATGTGGTTGTCACCACCTTTCTAGAGTTTGAGTTGCATGCATTTGCAGGAAGTGGCCGTATAGCAACGGGATGCTAGGTTGTCCAGCAGCGATGGAGTGCGTGCCATGAGTGCAGATTACGACACAATCAAACAGGACCTTTTGGCCGCGGCACTGATCCACGTGCCCTTCGACGGCTGGACAGCCGCGACGTGGAAAGCCGCAATTGCCGACAGCGGGGTGGAGCCGGCTTTGGCCAAGGCGGTCTGTCCGCGCGGCGCGATTGATCTTGCCATCGCTTATCATGAGGCGGGCGATGCCGCTATGCTCGCGCGGCTGGAGGCCGAGGATCTGAGCGCGCTGCGCTTTCGTGACCGGGTGGCCGCGGCGGTTCGCTTCCGGCTGGAGGCGATCGACGACAAAGAGGCCGTGCGCCGCGGCACGACGCTTTTCGCGCTGCCGCACCACGCCGCCGATGGCGCCAAGTTGATCTGGGGCACGGCGGACAAGATTTGGGACGCGCTGGGCGACACCTCCGACGACGTCAATTGGTACACCAAGCGTGCGACCTTATCCGGCGTTTACTCCGCCACGGTCCTCTACTGGCTGGGCGATGACAGCACCGAGCATCAGGCAACCTGGGCGTTCCTCGACCGGCGGATCGACAACGTGATGCAGATCGAGAAAGTGAAGGCGCAAGTCAACGCGTCCCCCGTACTCAGCCGTTTGGCCGCTGGCCCGAACTGGCTGCTGAGCCGGATCAAGGCGCCGCAGCGGGGCGGCACCGATGGGCTCCCCGGGGCCTGGCGGCGCGGCTAGCGCACGATCGCCAGGGTCAGGACCAGCACGGCCACGACCACCAGATTTGTAACGACGACCGGGCTGGAGAGCCCGACGGCCGGCCACGTCGCCAGCTTGTAGACGATCTGCACCGGGAACAGCACCCACGCGACGTGCAGCGCCCAGGCCCGGTTGCCCAGTCCCATTTGCGCAAGCGCGAAAAGCGATGCTAGGCCAATGGTGAAGTAAAGGCAGGCCAGGATGCGCCGCGCGTCACTGTCGGGGCCATACGCCTCCGCCATGTGGGGGTGCGCGGTCAGCATCATCCACGTCAGCGGCCAAGTGATTGCGATGTTCAGGGTGAAGGCGATGGCCAGCATGTTCCGCTCCGCTTTGGCGTCTGATACGGCTGGGAAAACGGAAAGGATCATCCCATGGCCCAAACGATGCGCGCGGTCGAGATCAGCAGCCCCGGAGGGCCGGAGATTCTGAAGGAGGTTCAGCGCCCAGTGCCGGAGCCGGCGCACGGACAGGTGGTGATCCAGGTTGCCTATGCGGGGGTGAACCGCCCCGACGCGCTGCAACGCGCGGGCCTCTATAACCCGCCGCCCGGCGCGTCGGATCTGCCGGGGTTGGAAGCGTCGGGGACGATCGTCGCCATAGGTACGGGTGTCGCCGGGCTTTCGGTCGGCGACACGGTCTGCGCCTTGCTTCCCGGGGGTGGGTATGCCGAATATGTAGCTACACCCGCGGCCCATTGCCTGCCGATCCCGGACGGCATGGGCCTGAAAGAGGCCGCCTGCCTGCCGGAGACGTTCTTTACCGTTTGGTCCAACGTCTTCACCCGCGGGGGTTTGAAAGCGGGAGAGCGGTTTCTCGTCCATGGCGGGTCTTCCGGCATCGGAACGACGGCGATCCAGCTGGCCAATGCGTTCGGCGCCCGTGTCTTTGCCACCGCCGGGTCGGCGGAGAAATGTGCGGCCTGCGAGGAGCTGGGCGCCGAACGCGCGATCAACTACCGCGACGAGGGCTTTGCCGAGATTATGCGCGATATGGGCGGCGCCGATGTGATCCTTTGCATGGTCGGCGGTCCTTATATCCAGCGCAACCTCAAGGCGCTCGCCGATGATGGCCGCTTGGTGCAGATCGCGTTCCTGCAGGGCCCGAAGGCGGAGGTGAATTTCGTCCAGCTGATGACCCGGCGCTTGACCATGACCGGCAGCACGTTGCGGCCGCAAAGCGATCTGGCCAAGGCGCGGATCGCGCAGGACTTGGCGGAGGCGGTTTGGCCATTGCTGTCCGCGGGCCGTGTGGCGCCGGTGATGGATCAGACCTTTGCGCTGGCCGATGCCGCCGCGGCCCATGCAAGGATGGAAAGCAGCGCGCATATCGGGAAGATCGTGCTGGAAGTGGGCGGAGCGTAAGGCGGCCCCCAGGTTCCAAGGGAACGGAAAAGGAGAATCGGATGGCCAAGACTGCGATTATCGAGGCTCCGGGCGGGCCGGACGCGTTTCAGATCGTCGACCTGCCGGTGGGCGATCCCGGCCCGGGTGAGGTGCGTATTGCGCACCGGGCGGTGGGGCTGAACTTCATCGACGTCTACCAGCGCACCGGTATGTATCCGCTGGAGATGCCCCATGCCCTGGGGATGGAGGCCGCTGGTGTGATCGAGGCGGTGGGCGAGGGCGTTACGCACCTGTCGGTTGGGGACCGCGCCGCCTACGCCGCTGCCCCGCCGGGCGCCTATACCGAAGCGCGGGTGATGAGCGCGGCGCAGGTCTGCCCGATGCCGGACGGCGTGTCGTTCGAGGATGCCGCCGCAGCGATGCTGAAGGGCCTGACGACCGAGTATTTGTTTCATCGCACCACGCCTTTGGTGGCGGGCGACACGGTGCTGTTCCACGCAGCCGCCGGCGGCGTCGGCCTCATTGCCTGCCAATGGGCGCGGTCCGAAGGCATCCGACTGATCGGCACGGCGGGCACGGACGAGAAGTGCGCGCTGGCCGTAGAGCATGGGGCTGACGTCTGCATCAACTATCGCACGCAAGATTGGGTGGCTCAGGTCCGCGACCTCACCGACGGCAAGGGCGTCCAGGCGGTGATGGACGGCGTCGGCAAAGACACGTTCGACGGCTCCCTCGATTGCCTGGCGCCGCTGGGGATGATGATATCCTTCGGCTCTGCCTCCGGTCCCGTGCCGCCGTTCAACATCGCTGTGCTGGGGCAAAAGGGCTCGCTGAAGCTGACGCGGCCCACGCTCTTTGCCCACATCGCCGATCACGCGACGTGCCAGGCCATGGCCCAGCGCCTGTTCGGCAAGATGCAGTCGGGCGAGGTTAAGCTGCGGATCGATCAACGCTTTGCCTTGGGTGACGTGGCGGAGGCGCATAAGGCGCTGGAGGCGCGGAAAACCACTGGGAGCACCGTGCTGACCCTCTAAAGGACTTGCAAATTGGCATGATGAGACAGATATGTCTCATCATGAACAATACTGTCTCACCTTCCGACGCGATTCTGGCCGCGTGCTTTCCGCTGCTGAGCCAAAACCCCGGCGCGTCGATGGCCGATATCGCCAAGGCGGCGGGCATTGGCCGCGCCACCCTGCATCGCCACTTTGCCAGCCGCGACGCGCTGGTCGTTGCCCTGTGCCGCGCCGCGATGACGGAGATCGACTCCGCCATCGACGCCGCTACGGCGAATGCGACCAGCCACACCGAAGCGTTGCGCCTGTCGATCGACGCGCTGATCCCGCTGGCCCACCGCATGACATTTCTCGGTTACATGGCCAGCGACGACCCGGACCTGGCCGCGGAATACAGCCGCTCTGACGCCGAAATGCACGCAACCATCGACGCCGCCAAGGCCGAAGGCACCTTCGATCCGCACGTCCCGACCCCCTGGATCAACGCCACCTGCGAGGCGCTCGTCTACGCCGCGTGGGACATGGTGCTGGCCGAAGAGGCCACGCCCAACCAAGCCGCTGCGCATGTCTGGCGCACCCTCACCAAAGGATTGGCCCCATGACCCCTGACCTGATCGACACCCTCGGCACCCGCATCGACGAGGCATTCCTGCTGATCGGCGCCGCGATCCTGCTGATCGAACTGGCCGAGGCGCTTTTCAAACGCGCCCATCTGGGCCGCACGTTGGGAGAGATGCTGGTTAGTGCCTCCACCCAAATCCCCTACCTGCTGGTCGAAATCTTCGTCCTGACCGGCGGCTATATCCTGTTCTACATCATCGCCGAGATTGTGCCGTGGCAGGTGCCGAACGCCTGGTGGACGCTGGTCCTGATCGTCGTGATCTGCGATTTCGCCTATTACTGGGAACACCGCATCGCGCATGAGGTGCGGCTGCTGTGGACCCAGCACGCGGTCCACCATTCCAGCCGTGACTACAACATCATCACCGGCATCCGCTTTGGCCCTTTCGAAGGCCTGTGGTCGCTGATCATCCACCTGCCGCTGGCATTTATGGGCTTCGCGCCCGAGGTGATCTTCTTCGGGATCATCACCGTCCTGGCCTATCAGACCTGGATCCATACGGAGAAGGTTGGCCGCCTCGGCGTGCTGGACAGGGTGCTCAACACGCCGTCCAACCACCGGGTCCACCACGGCTGCGATGACAAGTATCTGGACCGGAACTATGGCGGCATCACTGTGATCTGGGACCGCCTCTTCGGCACCTTCCAGGCCGAAGAGGAAACGCCCCGCTACGGCCTGAAACGCGACTTCGACAGCCGCAACCCGCTGCTGGTCTGGGTCTCCGAATGGCCCGAGCTGATCCGCGACCTGCGCGGCGCGCGGTCCTGGGGCGAGGCGTGGCGCTACCTGACGCGTGCGCCGGGCTGGCGGCCCTCAGCGGACGGGCGTGAATAGCGCGTCCGTCATCGTGCAGTCGCGGATCACATCACGCCCACACGGCACGTAGTCGAGCGATTTGGACAGGCACAGCCGGGCTTCCTGGATGTGCCCGTCCCGGCAGGTGATGGTGATCGCATCCGCCTCAAGCCCCGGATTGGCCTTCAGAAACGCCTCTTCGACCACCTTGGCCGGCAGGCGGACAGAGTCTTGGAGTTTGCGGAAGATCGCGGGGCGCCGGACCTTCGCATAGGCCTCCCGCGACAGGGCGTAATAGGCCGGCGCACTGAGGCCCGAACAGGTCCCGTGCTTGCGCCATTGGTGCCAAGCCAGGCCCGACGTGCCCATGATGTCCGTCATCGCCGCGGTCATCGCGCGGGACGGGGGCCGCTCCGCGGTGCGGCAATCAGCGGGCCAGCCACGATGGTTTTGCGGCCAAAGACCGTGCAGCGACCAGCCTAGGTCACGCCCGCATTGCTCTGACCCGCGCGCGTCGCCTTCCAGCGCGCACCAATTGGGCGACCAAGACAGTGCGAGGACGTAATAGTCGAACTCCCCCGCCCGGTCCTGCGCCGCGGCGGGCAGGGCCATCAGCAGCCAGATCAGCAAATGACGCATGCAAGGCTTTCCTTTTTCCCTGCCCCTCTCTATATCGCGATGAAGTTCCCCGACAACGGAAACCCGCCTGGCCCGCCAGGCAGCCCAGCCAGGGCACAGTAGACTTATGTTTAAGGAGTGGGACACATGGCAAAACCGATCATGGCCAAGGCCACCGCCGTCTGGCTGGTGGACAACACCACAATCACCTTCAAGCAGATCGCCGATTTCGTCGGCATGCACGAGCTTGAGGTCCAAGGCATCGCTGATGGCGACGTGGCCGCCGGCGTCAAAGGGTTCGACCCGATCGCCAACAACCAGCTGACCCAGGAAGAGATCGACGCGGCTGAGGCCAGCCCCCTTCACAAGCTGAAGCTGAAATTCAACGCCGCTGCGGTGGGCGAGGAAACGCGCCGCGGTCCGCGCTACACGCCGCTGTCCAAACGCCAGGACCGCCCCGCCGCGATCTACTGGCTGGTGAAGTTCCACCCCGAGCTGACGGATGCGCAAATCTCCAAGCTGGTGGGCACGACCAAGCCGACGATCCAGTCGATCCGCGAGCGCACGCACTGGAACATCGCCAACATCCAGCCGGTCGACCCGGTTGCCCTGGGCCTGACCAAACAGTCCGAGCTTGACGCCGCGGTCCAGAAGGCCGCCGCCAAGAAGGCCAAGGAAGGCGCGGTTATGTCCGATGACGAGCGCCGCAAGCTGGTCAGCACCGAGCAAAGCTTGACGATGGAGCCCGAGCCGAAGATCCCGACAGCCATCGAGGGGCTTGAGACGTTCAGCCTGTCCGGCAACGACACGGATGACGAGGATGAAGAAGACAACCTCGTGGACGCCGACAGCTTCTTCAACCTGCCCAAAGGCGACGGGGACGAACAGCCCTGATGCGGCTGGCCCTGGCCCTCGCCCTGCTGGCCAGCCCCGCCGCAGCCTCTGAGGTCTGCAAAGAGGCATGGATGGCCCGCAACCTGATCTTTGATCGGGCGGGAGCCTGCTTTTCCTCGGCCCTAGGGCAGCGCTATTTCGACAACGGCGTGTGCGGGGGCGATGTCGCCCTCAGCGCGGTGGATCAGGCCCGCGTGGACACGCTCCGAGACGTAGAGGCGCGGTATGACTGCGCCATCGACACCTCCGCCCCGTTCATGACCGACGCGCCTGAATGGCTCTTTGCCTTTGATCCGGTCCCCGTGACCGACGGTCTAGAAAGCGCCTGCATCGGCTGGCAAGGGGCGCCCGCGATGCTGCGCTCTGGCCCCGGCGGGCGGATCACAGGCGAGCTGCGCCAGGGCGATACGATCCTGCTGCTGCATGACGGGACGGAGGACATGCAGTTCCTCACGATCTCCGACAATGGCGCGATCATTGCCCGCGGCTGGCACAAGGGCCCTTTGAACCTCGACAAATGCGACGCCTTCGCGGGGTAACGGGCCTAAGTCTTCTGCAAAGCCGGTTTCGGCGCCGCGATGCCAAGCCCTGCAAGCGTATCGAACAGCAGCGCCCGCGACAGAGGCTTCGCCAGAAAATCGTCGAACCGTTCCGGGTCGATCTTGTCCAGAACCCCATCCTCCGAATTGGCCGTGAGGATGACGACTTTGGGCCGTATCGTGTCGTGCGGTTGCAGGTGCAACGCCTGCAGAAAGCCGGGCCCGTCGAGGACCGGCATGTTCATATCCAGAAGGACAAGGTCGGTCGGACCGGACGCTTGACCGATATGGTCCAGGGCCGCTGCACCGTCCGGCGCCTCAAGCAACGTCGCGCCCGTCGGCTCAAGCAAACGGCGCACGACCATTCGGTTCACGGCGCTGTCGTCGACGATCAGGATGGACCACCCGGTCAAACACGGCGGCTCCGCCGCGCGGCGCCGCGGTGCGGCAGCGGGCGCTCCGGGCAGACGCAGCGTGAAGCGTGCGCCGTGTCCACAAGCCGATACAACCGTCAGATCGCCGCCCATCCCGACCGCCAGTTCCCGCGCGATGGCGAGGCCGAGCCCCGTGCCATCCGCCGCGCGTTCTGCGTCCGCGTCGGCTTGCGCGAAGTCCTTGAAAAGGCCCGCCTGCGCCGCCTCTTCGATCCCGCACCCGGTGTCGAGGACGGACACATGCAGCCGCCCCTCGGCCGCATTCGGCGCCTGGTACCAAGACACCCGTATCTTGATGTGCCCCGCATCGGTGAACTTCACCGCGTTGGACAGCAGATTGCTCAGGATTTGCCGCAGACGCGTCGCGTCGCACACGATTTGGCCTGGCACGTCGGGGGCGATGTCCAGATGCGCCACGAGCCCCTTCTGCGCGATACGCCCCCGGAACAACGCCAGCGTATCCCGGCACAAGGACGCGACATCGTGAGGCGCATAGTGAAAGGTCATCTCGCCCTGGGACAGTTTCGCATGGTCCAGAACGTCATCCAGCATCGCTTTCAGGTGCAGCCCGCTCGACAGCATGATCTGGATATCGTCGCGGTCACTTGGCCCCGGGGGGCGGGACGCGATGACCTCCGCCAGCCCGATGATCGCATTGAGCGGGGTGCGCACTTCGTGGCTCATCGCGGCCAGAAAGCGGCTCTTTGCGTCGCTGGCCGCGTTGGCGCGGCGCAGCGCGGTGTTGAGGCGCGCGTGGGTGCGCGCGATGGAGCGGATGGTCATCGCGCAAAAGACCAGCGCCGTGACCAATCCGACGACCAGAGCGTACCAGTGAAGCGAGCCGTCGTAGATGAGAAAGACCGCCACGACGGCGCAGACCGAGGGCGCCACCAGCGCGCTGAGGCCCAGCAGGCTGCTGACCGCTTTGATCGCGATGGCGTGCAGCACCGTGGCCGCCATGATCAGCGCGCCAAGGCTGGTGGCCGCGACGCCGCCGGACCATAGGATCAAAACGCCCAGCATTCCGAAGCTGAGATTGCACAGCTCCACCATTAGCACCCAAGGGATGGCGAAGCGCCACGTGATCCGGTCCGGCACGCGGGCGTGCATGCGGGACAAACGCCACTCGCATGTCAGGTAGATGCACAGGAGCAATAGCACCTTCCACATCGGTGCGATCAGCGCGGTGAGGCCAAAGGCGCACAAGACGGCGGCGATGCGCCGCCGCACGGCTTGGCCCAGCGCCTCAACGCCGCGGCGCACGTCCCGCTGCATGTCGATATTCATGGCCGCCAGTCTTAGGCGCGCCGGTTTAACAAATGATTGCGCGGCTCAGAGCGTCTTGCGCGCCCGCAGCGCCGCCGTGATCGTTCCATCGTCGAGGTAGTCGAGCTCGCCCCCAATCGGCACGCCCTGCGCCAGAGAGGTGAGCTTGACCTGCCCCTCCAGCCGGTCGGCGATGTAGTGGGCGGTTGTCTGTCCGTCGATCGTCGCATTCAGGGCCAGGATCACCTCCGTCACGCCCTCCTCCGCGATGCGGTCCACAAGGCGCGGGATGCGCAATTCCTCGGGCCCTACGGCCTCAAGCGCGGACAAGGTGCCGCCCAAGACATGATAGCGGCCTTTGAACACGCCAGCGCGCTCCATGGCCCACAGGTCGGCGACGTCCTCTACGACGCAAAGCTCCCCGTTCGCGCGCTTAGGCGCTTGGCAGATGTCGCACAGGTCCGAGGTGCCAACGTTGCCGCAATTCACGCATTCCCGCGCGGTGGCGGCGACGACCTGCATTGCGTCGGCCAGGGGCGTCAACAGCAGCGCCCGCTTGCGGATCAGGTGCAGCACCGCCCGCCGGGC
>JBCDFL010000030.1:0-22896 GCA_039178165.1 Pseudomonadota bacterium
CATGCCTAGTCTTCGGCGCATCGTGATCCTGAACGGGGGCGCCCGCGCCAGATGGCGGAAGACGAAAGACTGCGCGAAGCTCTGATCGAGCTGGAAGAGCTGCGCCGCCGGGAGGCGGCGCTTGCGCATGAGGCGCGCGCGTTAGTCGATGTGCTGAGCGGTTTGAAACGGGCCCAGACCGAGGCCGTCGCGCTGGAGACGTTGCGCCGCGCCAGCGCGGCGGCGGTGGACGGGCAGGCGGCGTTCATTCTGGGCGCCGGACCGCCCGTGCACATCCTCTGCAGTGATCTGGCGCCGGATCTTGCACCGGGCGATCTGCCGGTCTTCGGCAAGGCGCGCAACCTCGCCGATCTGGCCCGCGCGCCGGCCTGGGCCGCGTTGGCGCAGGCCGGTTGGTGCAGCGCGCTGTCGGCTCCACTGGGCGTTCAGGGCGGCGGGGCCATCGTGGTTCTTCACCGCGGCCGCGCCGCCTTCAGTACTTTGCAGCGCGCGCTTCTGGTCCGCATCGCCGATCTGGCGGGCAGCACGCTTCAGGCGCTGGCGCTGCAGGCCCGCGCGCAGCTGCTGGCCGCCGTGATCGAAGGCGCGCCCGTCGGGGTGGCCATCGCCGATGCCAGGCGCGCGGACCGCCCCCTGATCTTCGTCAATCACGCCTACGAGGCGCTCACAGGCCAGAGTGCGGCCCAAGCCATCGGCAAACCGGCGGTGCTGGATGCCCCCGCCCGGCGTGCCGCCGCCACGGAGCAGACCGGCACGTTCGAACAGCGAGCGGATCCGGGCGCCGAGGGCGGCGATCCCACCTGGACCGAAGTGCGCGTCTTTCCCGTCTCGGGCCCCGGCGGGGCGTCCGATTATGTGGTCACGACCCACACCGACATCAGCGCCCGCATCGCAGCTCAGGCCGAATCGGAGCTGAGCCGCCAGCGCATGGCCGACGCCCTGGGCCACACCGATGCCGGCTTCGTCCTGCTGAACGCGGCGGGCAATATCCGCTTTTCCAATCCGCGCTTTGCCGCGCTGCTGCCCAGCGGCGCCGCATCCTGGGCGCGCGGCACCGGCTTTGCGCAGAATTGGGCGGCCTATCTGGCCAGCTTCCCGGAGGAGGTCCTGACCGCGCACGCCGATATCGCGGGCCTGAGCGCCGTGCGCCTGACCGCGCCCGGCGCGCGCGAGGAGGTGACGCTGCCCGATGGCCGCACGCTGCTAATGCGCGCGCAGGACACGTCCGAAGGGGGCGTCGTCGTCTCCGCCACCGATATCACGCCGCAAAAATCGGTGGAGCGGACGTTGCGCGCCCGTGTCGCCGCGATGGAGCAGGCGCCGGACGGCATCGGCGTCGCCGACAGCGATGGGCGGATCATCTTCGCCAATCCCGCGCTTGCGCGGCTCGCCGGGGCGCCGCGCACGGCCGCGCTGCTGGGCCGGACCTGGCGCGCGCCGTACGGGGACGGGGCCGACGCCGCCCGGCTGGATGCGGAAGCGGCGCGGACGGGCCTCGCCCGCGGTCAGCTGAGCCTCACCGGGCCGGACGGCACGCTCCGCCGTCATGACGTGGCGCTGCGGGCGGTCGACCATGTCGGGTTGATCGTCATCATCCGCGACGTGACCGAGGCCCGCGCCGAGGAGGCCAAGCGCGCCGAACTCGAAGAGCAGCTTGGCACCGCGCGCCGCCAGCAGATCGTCAGCCAGATGGCGGCGGGCCTGGCGCACGATTTCGGCAATCTTCTGTCGGCGATCAACGGCTCCGCCCTGCTGATCGGCGGCGATCAAAGCGTACCGGCCCCGGCGCGCGCCCATGCCGACCGGATCACCGCGGCGGGCAACCAGGCGGCCTGGCTGGTCAACCGGCTGCTCGACCTGGGGCGGGATAACACGGCCCAGGCGCCCTTCGATCTGCGCCAGGCGGTGCGCAGCGCGCTCGATCTGCTGTCGGTGGGCCTCCAGCCCGGCGTCGATCTGCACAGCGAGATTGCGCAGGTCCCGATGATCCTGACCGGTAGTCCGACCGAGGTGACGCAGATCGCGCTCAACGTGATGCTGAACGCCCAAGACGCGCTGGAGGGACAGGGGCGTATCCGCGTCTGGCTGGGCGAAGTGACGGTGGACGCGCAGAACGCGCCGCAGGTGGGGCGACTGAGCGCCGGGCGCCGCTACGCGGAGCTGGGCGTGCACGATGACGGCACCGGGATCGCGCCCGACGTGCTGGCCAAGATGTTCGAGCCTTACGTGTCGACCAAGGGTGACCGGGGCACCGGCCTTGGCCTCGCGACTGTGGCGTCGATGGTGCAATCGGCGGGCGGCGCGATCCTTGTCACGACCGAGCTGGGCGAGGGCACGCGGTTTTCCATCTACTGGCCGCTCGAAGGCAGCGCCGCCCCGGCGGAGGCGGAGGCCGCACCGGACCTGACCGGGGCGCTGATCCTCGTCGTCGATGACGAGCGCGACGTGGCGGAGGTTATCGCCGCCTATCTCGAAGGTCTCGGGGCCGAGGTCGCGACCGCCACCGATCCCGAACTCGCCATCGAGGCGATCATCGAAGATCCAGACGCCTGGTCGGCGGTGGTCACGGATTACAACATGGGCGCGCTGACGGGCGGCGATGTAATCGAGGCGGTCATGGCCTCCGCCCCCGAGCTGCCCGTTTTCATCGTCACCGCCCTGTCGCGGCGCATGGCCGATCCGCGCATCAGCGCAAGCTGCGTGGCCGGCGTATTTGCAAAACCCCCGGACCTGCGCCAAATTTCCAGTGCGATCGAGACCGCGCGCACCGATAAGGAACAGACCAAATGAAAGTGCTGATTGCCGACGATCATGACCTGGTGCGCGACACGCTGTCGGCCTTCATGGAAAGCGAGCCCGACATCCAGGTGACCGCGGTCGCCGATCTGGAGGCAGCGTGTGCCGCGGCGCGGGCGACGCTCTTCGATCTGATCCTTCTGGATTACACGATGCCCGGCATGGACGGGCTGTCCGGCCTCGCCAAGGCGCAAGAGGCGGGCGATGGCCGCCCGGTCGCCATCATGTCCGGCACCGCGCCCAAGGCCGTCGCGCAAGAGGCGCTGGACGCCGGCGCCATCGGCTTTCTGCCCAAGACGATGGGCGCCAAAAGCCTGGTGAACGCCGTCCGGTTCATGGCCTCTGGCGAGGTCTATGTGCCGGTGAAGTTCATGACGGCGGAGGAGCCGGAGAACGACAACCCGCTGGCCAAGGGGCTGACGCCGCGCGAGCTTGAAGTGCTGGGCGGGCTCTGCCGGGGCCTGTCGAACAAAGAGATCGCGCGCGAGCTGGAATTGCAGGAGGTGACGATCAAGCTGCACGTCAAGACGCTGTGCCGCAAGCTCGACGCCAAGAACCGCACGCAGGCGGCGATGGTGGCGAAAGAGGCCGGCCTCTACTGACCGGCCTCCGCCGTTGCGTTAGAAGATGAAGTCGCCTGCCAGGGTGTAGACATCCGACATCGTGCTGGCGCCAGCCCCTTGCAGCAGGATCGACGTCCCGCTGCCGATGTCGAGGGTGACATCGCCATTGCCTTCGATCGTGGCGTTCGCGTCCAGCCATTGTGTCTGGGTCTGGCTGCCCAGCAGGTTCAGCTGCGCCAGGTGCAGCACATCCCCTTCGGCCCCGTCGAAATCGGTGATCGTGTTCACCGATCCGTCCAGGAACGTGGCGCGGAAGACGAAACGGTCGCCATCGTCCCCGCCCGACATCACGTCCGCGCCGGTTCCGGCGTAAAGCCGGTCGGCCCCCGCGCCCCCGTTCAGCGTGTCGTCCCCGGTATAGGCGCTGAGGTAGTCGTGGCCCGACCCGCCGTTCATCTGGTCGTCGCCCGACCCGCCCAGCAGGCGGTCATTGCCGGCATCGCCGTTCAGGACGTCGTTGCCAGCACCGCCCGACACGGTGTCGTTGTCGTCGCCGCCCGACACGGTGTCGTTGCCGGTGGAGCCGTCCAGCCCGTCGATCCCGGCGCCGCCGCTCAGAACATCGTCGCCGGTGCCGCCGTCGAGCATGTCGTGACCGGCGCCGCCCGACAGGGTGTCGTTGCCCGAATGCCCGTTGGCGTAGTCGGCGCCGTCGCCACCGCCCAGATCGTCGTTGCCGGTCCCACCGTTGAGCGTATCGTTGCCCGCCCCGCCCGCCAGGGCGTCGTTGCCCGAATTGCCGTACAGCAAGTCATTGCCCGCCCCGCCATCGACGGTGTCGTCCCCGACGCCGGCGCGCAGCTCGTCATTGCCGTCTTGGCCATAGAGGCGGTCATCCTCGCCGCCCCCCGAAAGGGTGTCCGCTTCGGTCCCGCCATACATCAGGTCCTCGCCTGACCCGCCGTTCAGGATGTCCGCGCCCGAGCCGCCGTCGAGCGTGTCGTGTCCGGCGCTGCCGAACATGCTGTCCTCGCCCTGACCGCCGTAAAGCACGTCGTCATCGGCTGGCAGCGGGTTGCCGAACTGATCGAACCGGTTGCCCTGCGCGTCGTAGACGGAAATCAGCCCGCTCGATCCGTCCGAGCCGGAGCCGCCGTTGATCGTGTCGTTGCCCGCGTCGCCAACCAAGCTGTCATTGCCCGCATCGCCCAGAATGCTGTCCTCGCCCAGGCCGCCGGAGACGCTGTCCGCGCCGCCTTCGCCGTTGATGTTATCGTCGAAGGTGATCGTGCCCGCGTCCGAGGCTTGCAATTCCAACTCGCGCAGCAGGATGGAGGAGTTGAGGTCGACATCGCCGAACGGGCTTTCCGCCGTGGGGTCCGCCGCGCCGTCATTGCCGCCCGCGCCGGGCGCGCCGGCCAAAAGCTCCATCGTGGCGTAGGTGCCGTCCGGCGCAATCGTGACGCGGTAGATGCCACCCTGATTGCCGGTGCCGTTGTCCATGTCGTGATCGCCGCTGTTACCACCGACATAAAGCGTGCCGTCCGCATCGTAGATCGCGGCGCCGAATGTCATCAGCGGGCTGCCCGCGAGGGCGACACCGTTCACGGTCGTTTGCGTCATCGGAATAGTGGAGATGACGGGTGCCCCCGTGGACACATCGACAATCAGCAGGGTCGCGGGTTGGCCTTCGGCCGACGGGCGGCACAGGCCGCGGAACGTCTGGGTCGAGGCGTCGAAGGCCAGATCGTAGCAGCGGCCGGTGAAGTCTCCCGCCGGCACCTGGAAGACGGTGGAGACGGGATCACCGTATTGATCGAATGTATCCACGTCCGTGACGACGATCCGGTCCATCGAACTGTCGAAGGACCACAGGTTGCCGCTAGCGTCGAAATCCCCGGTCCAGGAGCGGTAGGGCGTCTCACCGATCCGGTACATGTCACCGGTCGCGTCGATCATGATCAGATCGTTGCGCGTGACCGCGGCGCCGGTCGCATCCGTCCCGTTGCCGACCGCGATGGCGTAGAGGAGGTTGTCTTCGGCATTGAAGCCCAGCGCGTTGACGTTGACCGTCGCAGCGGCGCCGGCCTGCTCGTAGACGCCCGTAGCGGGATCGAACACGTGCAGGGTGCCGTTCAGCACCTGGTAGAGGTTGGACTGCCCGTCGGCGAAGGCGTTCACCTGCCGCGTCACGCCGCCGATGTCGTAATCCACCGTCTCATAGAACGCAGGACCGGACGTGTTGATTGCAGACGTGCCGCCGGTGTCGATGGAGCGGAACGTGATCTCTGCGTCGGTGTCCGTTGCGGTGAAGCTCACGGTGTGGGCGGAAAAGGCGCCGCTGTCCGACGTAACGGTGGCCACGACGACGCCGTCGACCAGGATCTCGACCGCGGCGTCGGGGCGGCCCGCGGCGAAGTTCGCCGCCAGCTCGAACCCAATGGCGTAGACGCCGCCCGCCTCGGTGGTCACGGTTTGGGTCATCTGTTGGTGGCCGCCCGCGAGGCTGCTTACCGTCCACGCGCCGGAGCTGGCGTAATCGTCGAAGCCATCCGCGTCATCGACCCCGCCAAAGAGGTTGTCGATATCGTGGTCGCCGATAATGGTATCGCCGGCGCCGCCGCCGGTGATCGTATCGTTGCCGGAATTGCCGATGATCTGATCGTCGGTATCCGTGCCCATCAGGGCGTCATTGTTGGCTGTGCCGTTGGTCACTGGCATTGGTGGGGCCTTTTTGGATTGGATGAATGGGGAGGGGCGGCCGGTTGGGGCTGGGCCGTCCCGGGGAGAGGGCCGTTACCAGCCGATACCGTGCATGCGGCTCGACTCGTGTAAGGGTGCGCCGAGGCGGACGAGGTCGATGACGTCCTTCCCCTCGGCCAGTGCGAGCGCGCTTTCGTATTCGGGCGATTTGTGCGTCACGATGATCGTGTCGGCGCCTTTGATCGCGGCCTCCAGATCGTCAGTCATCATGCCGCGCAGATCACCGGCCAGCGCCGCGAGGCCCGGCGCACCGTGCCGCACATAGCCGAGCTGTCCTTCGATATTGGTCGCCGCAGTGATGGCGCTGTCGTGGACCGTCACCTCCACGCCCGCCGCGCGCAGATCGGCGATCGTCTCCAGGATCGGGCTTTCGCGCAGATCGTCGGTGCCGGGTTTGAACGCGGCGCCCAGGACGGCCACGCGGGACGCGCCGGTCTGAAGCGTCATCTCCGTCGCTTCGTCGATATGGGCGCGGTTGGACTGGGTCAGCGCGTCGATCATCGGGATATCGACGTCAAGGCCGTCCGCGATGTGGCTCACGGCGCGCACCTCTTTGGGCAGGCAAGAGCCGCCGAAGGCGAAGCCGGGCTTGAGATAGTAGGGCGACAGGTTCAGCTTCGTGTCCTGCACGAAGATGTCCATGACGTCGTGGCTGTCCACGCCCAGCGGCTTGCACAGACGCCCGACCTCGTTGGCGAACGTCACCTTGGCCGCGTGCCAGACATTGTCGACATATTTGACCATCTCCGCCGTCTCGATGGAGGTCGTGATCACGTTGTCATCGACCGGATCGAACATGCGGGCCACGATGCTGGCGGTGCGGGCATCGGTGGCACCCACGACCGTCTTCGGCGGGGCGAAAAAGTCGGCGACTGCCACGCCTTCGCGCAGGAATTCGGGGTTGAAGGCGATGCCGAAATCGACGCCCATCTGTTTGCCCGACACCCGCGCAATGATCGGCGCCATCACGCCCAGCGTCGTGCCCGGCGGGATGGAGCAGCGCATGACGACCACGTGAAAGCCCTCCTTTTGCGCGATGCCCACACCAATGCTGCGTGCGGCGCTTTCGATGAAGCTGTAATCGCAGCCCCCGTCCGCGGCCGTCGGCGTGCCGACGGAGACGAAGGTCACATCCGTGTCGCGCACCGCAAAGGCCAGATCGTCCGTGGTGGAAATCAGGCCGTCCTCGACCCCCTCGGTCAAGAGTGTGCCAAGGTCCTGTTCGTGGATGGGCGACGTGCCCGCCGCGATCAGTGCGCATTTGGTCTGGTCCAGATCGACACCGACAACCCGGTGGCCGAGGCTGGACAGGCACGCGCACGACACCGCCCCGACATAGCCAAGCCCTACAACAGACACCGCTACTTTGGGTGCAATCACCGGGCGCAGGTGGGGCAGGGCTGCGCTCGTGTCGAAGTGAGTCATGTCCATCATGGTGCGTGTCCTCAACGGGTTACTTGAACGTCCAACGATCTACGGGAGGACAGGCGCCGCCGGGCTGCGAAGAAGGGATAGTTGTGCCTTCAAGTGGACAGGTCACCTATCCTTTCGGGGAGGGGGCTGCGCCCCCGGATCAGCGCACAAAAAAGACCCCCGCACGGCCACGCAGGGGTCTGATCGCAAACAGATTTTTGCGCTTACGCCGCGCTGGATGTGTCCAGCCTGGCGTAGTCGTCTTCGAGCCGCACGATATCATCCTCGCCCAGATAGACGCCCGATTGCACCTCGATCAGGTGGAGGGGCACCTTGCCCGGATTCTCCAGCCGGTGCACTGCGCCGAGCGGGATGTAGGCGCTTTGGTTTTCGGTCAGCAACGTCACATCGCCATCGACAGTCACGTTGGCGGAGCCTTCGACCACGACCCAATGCTCGGCCCGGTGCACGTGGCTTTGCAGGCTCAGCTTAGCGCCCGGATGCACGCAGATGCGCTTGACCTGAAAACGCGGGCCCAGCGAGAGCGTCTCGTAATAGCCCCACGGCCGGTGGCAGCGTTGAAAGCCGTCTGCCTGCGGCGCGTCCTTGGCGCGCAGCCGCGCGACGACCTCGCGCATCCGCTCGGTGTCGCGCATATCCGTGATCAGCACCGCGTCGCGGGTGGCGATAGCGGCGATACCGTCGAGGCCGACGCCCACGACCTCTACGCCCGGATCCTCGCTGCGCAAAAGGGTGCCGGTGCAGTCGATGGCCGTCGCTGCCCCGGTCAGCACGTTGCCGTCGCCGTCCTGATCGCCCGCCCCCCAGACCGACGCCCAGCTGCCCATGTCTGACCAGCCCGCCTCCGTTGGGACGGCGCGCATGTCGGCGTGCTTTTCCATGATCGCGACATCGACCGCGATGTCCTCGGCTCGGGCGAAGGCGTCGGGGTCCAGCCGGGTGAAGTCCAGATCCCGCTGCGCCAGCGTCACGGCGGCGCGGCAGGGTCCGATCAGGTGCGGCGCATGCTCTTCGAAGGCGCGCAGGGTGGTGGCGACGGACATCAGGAAGATGCCTGCATTCCACAGATAGCGCGGATCGGTGCACATCGCCTCCGCCGCGGCCTGGCCCGGTTTCTCGACGAAGCGGGTGACGGGCAGAACACGCTGGCCGGGTGGGACCGGCGCAGTCTCCAGGTAACCATATCCCGTCTCCGCCCGTGTGGGGGTCACGCCGAAGGTGACGATGGCGCCGTCCTGAGCGTCCAGGGCCGCAGCCCGCACCGCAGACAGAAAGGCCGCGTCGTCGCCAACCACATGGTCGGACGGGCAAATTAGCAGCAGTGCATCGGGCGTGTCCTCGTGCATCAGCGCCGCGGTCAGGACGGCGGGCGCGGTGCCCCTGGCGCAGGGCTCGATCACGATGCGGCCCGGCGCGCCGCCCATTTGCTCGGCCACGATGAACCGGAACTCCGCCGCCGTGAGGATCGTCGGCGCCGAGAAATCCGGCGCGCTCAGCCGGACCAGCGTTTGTTCGAACAGGCTCCGCTCACCCAGGATGGGTGTGAATTGCTTGGGATAACTCTTGCGCGAGACGGGCCAAAGCCGCGTGCCTGAGCCGCCGGCGAGAAGAATGGGAAGGATCATCGTGTACGCTCCTGTTGCGAGGGGTCAGAAAGGGTGGATCAGGCCCGCATAGGCCGCGAGGGCCAGGACGAAGCCGGTGACGGTCGTGATCAGTTGGAATTTGGCGATGGCGTTCTGCGCGCGGCTTTTGAGATCGGCGCCGCCGCCCGCGGATTGGTTGCCGCGGTTCGACCACTTTTGCTTGGAAAGATGAAAGATCATAAAGACTTTCACTGCGGCGTTGATAAACTGGTTGAAGTACAGGACGAACGGCCAGCTCATGTCCGCCCGGCGCGCATAGCGCATCAGGAACAGGCTGAGGATCAGCCGCGATGCCAGCAGCCAGATGAAGACGGACACGATGTAGCCCGGCTCCCGCACCGTCGCGAACAGCGCCAGAAGCGGGCTGACCAGCATCGTCCACATCGCGATGCGCTGATCGACCACGCACCACCAGATGAAGGGCCGTACAATGCGCGGCCCCAATGCGATGGCGCGCGCACCGTTGCGCAGCATGTTGCCGGACCAGCGGCGGAAGTTCTGCACCATCCGCTCGAGCCCGGAGCCGGTGATGACCTCGATCGTGTAGACGGTGGCATCGGGAACGTAAGTCATGCGCGCGCGCTGGGTCAGCAGGTAGTACCAAGTCGACTTGTCGTCGCCCGACAGAAAGCGGAACCGGCCCCACAGCCAGTGGTCGAGGTGATCGGCCTCGATCGTGCGGATGAAGGTGTGGCTGCGCATGTGGCGCGCGCGAAAGACGCTCATCCGCCCGGTGAGGGTCAGAACCTGGCCCGCCAGGGCATGGCTTTGCATGGCAAGGCGCCGCTGGGCAAAGCGCATGTCGAGCCAATTCGCGATCCACTTCGGCCCGTAACAGATCACCTCCTCATCGGTGGTGAGGGCCTGCAGCTCCGGATCGGCGCCGAAGAGGGGCAGGCACTTTTCCAGCACGTCGTCGCCGTAGAGCGCGTCGCCGTCCATGAAGATGACCAGATCGTCGGGCGCCACGCCGTTGCGGTTCATGGCGCGCAGGATCATCCCGATGGCCATGCGCTTGCCCGGCACGTTCTGGCGCAGGAAGATCAGCCGCGCCAAATCATCGGGGATGTCCTCGGCATGCGTGGTGACGAAGTCGCGAATGATCGCCTCGTCATAGGCGCTGCCGGTCCCGATATAGAGCGTCGTGGGAATACGCTCGCGCCGGATTTGCGACAGGATGGAGCCGATGACCCGCTTGGTGATCGCCGGCTCTTCGTAATAGGTGGTCATCTGGATGTGCAGCCGGCCCGGGCGCCAGCCGCTTTGCCACAGGGCGCTGGCGGCGGCGCGGCGGGTGGGCCAGACCGCGCGGGCGTAGATTTCGGCCCGCACCGCGTGAGTGAACCACCAGCCAAAGCGCCACAGGCCCAGCGTGCCGAGGACGATCGTCACCTGCCGCGCGCCGGGCGATAGAAAGCGGTTGGACGTCGTCAGCAGCAGGTAGCCAAGCAGCGCGCTGATCGCGATCAGCGCCGCAAGGTGCAGCGGGCGCCAGCGGTTCAGCCCGCGTGGGGCCGGCCCCTGCAGGTCCGCCAGCCGGTCGGTCAAATCCTTGTCGAAGGCGTATTCGTTGGGCGGCGCGTACATCCTAGGCCCCCCGTCCGGTCAACCGGGCGAAGGCACGCGCGGCGATGTTCTTGCGCGCGATCAGACGCACCGGCGCGCCGGCCGCAAGTCGCGGATCGGCGCGGGTCGGGGTGACCGTGACGATGATGCCGTAGGCGCCCGGCCTCTTTGGATCGGCCCCCGCCGTGAGGTCCGTGATCGTCCCCTCAATTTCAATGATATCTCCGCCAAAATTGAACGACATGGCGGTCGGCATCCCGACATAGAGGACATCCGCCAGCCCCTGATCGGCGAAGGCGACGGCCTGGCGCGTGCCGTCCGTTTCGATCTGGACCAGCGCCGTGCCGCTGCGCACCGGGGTGCCGGACACGGCCCAGACCGCGCCGATCGTGCCATCCGCCGGTGCCACGAGGTGCAGATCACGCGCCGCGCGGCCCCGGGATTTGGCGACCTCCTTGGCGGCGCCGAGGGCGCGGGCGCGCAGGCGGGCGAGCTCCTCCAGGCGGGTGCGGGTCAGGGCGACAGGGTCGATGGCCGCCGCAAGATCGGGCGCCGTCTCGCGCATCTGCATCCATTGGACCTGTGCGGCCTCGAACTCCGCCGTGCGGAAGAAACGGGCGTGCAGCCGCGCCGCAACCGCAAGGCGCAGGGCCGTGCCGGCCCCGCGCACGTCGAGGTCCCGCAGCTCCGCCAGCGCGGCGCGCACGTCCGCCAGATCCGCGCGGGCGGTCAGGACGGATGTGTCGGCGGTATCGGCCTCCGCATCGCGGCGGGCGTTGCGGATCTTGACCAAAGTGTCGCCCGCCGTGACCCGATCGCCGGGCTGTACCGCGACGTGGTAGATCTTGCCGGTATCGATGGCGGACAAGGTGACGTCCGGCGCCGCGATCCGGCCATGCTCCAGCGGGACGCGGTCGATCCGCGCCCACAGCGCCCCGCCCAGCACGCCAAAGACGAGGTAGGCGAGCGCGACATACATCATCAGGTGCGCCGCAAACCGCAGGCCGCGGCGCGTTTGGCTTTGCGCGCCGACCTTGGCTTCCTCCTCCGTCTCGCCCATCGGGACGAGGTCGACGGGCGTGTCGAGGCTGGTGATGACGTCGCCGACCGTCGCCATCTGGCCAGACAGCAGGTTGCGATAGAAGAGGGCGAGCGTTTCGCGTTGCCGCCCTGTGAGGCCTTCGAAGAAGGCGAAATTTTGGTTCGCATCGTGGCGCAGGCGTACGGGAAAGCCGACTTCGACCCCCTGAAACGGGATGATCAGTTCTGCGTGCGCCGGGACCTGGTCCCAGCCTTGCGTGGAAAACCCGCTCAGCGCCCAAGCCGTCAGATCGTACCGGCGTCCATTCTCGGCCACCAGTCCAAGCGGCGCTTGGACCTGGTAGGTCAAGTCTGGATACGGTGTCTGATGCTCGATCTTCATACTAAGCGCTTTGGGGCCGCGATGGCGGGACCATAGCGGTGACGGGTCAACCTTTCCCGAGTGCGAAAGAGCGGCTGGCCGCGCGAAAGCGCAGCGGCCCTATACGCACGGATAGGCGGCCTGTTTCGCCCGCCCTATCCAAAGGGATAGGGCGGCGCCGGGGGAGGCCTAACCCGATGGCTCGGGCGCGAAAAAATGCGCGGCTTCGGCCAGGGCAAGAGCCAATTCCGCGGTAACGGCGCGGATCGTATTGATATTTATCCGTCCAGGGGCGCAGGCCCGCTCCATCCCGCGATCTGTGCAGAAGGCCGCAACGGCCCAGATGGTCCGCCGGGTCATAAGCCCATTGACCGGCGACGCGTCGTCTCCAAGCCGCGTTAGATGAGGCGCACTTGGGGTACTTTTCCTCTCTTGGGGTGACCACCACCGCGAGAGCGTAGAGGTCTTGCTGCTCGCTCTCCACGATCTATTCCGCCGCCTCGACCAAGCGACGCGGCGAGCGCAGGCCGCTACGGAAAATCGGAGACACGCAAGGACGTGCTGACGCGTTAATCCGGTTTTCATTGCCTTGCTGGTAAAGCTGCGCCGACGCAGACGGCGGATCCGCGCCTGCGCGAGACACAAGAGGACGCAGCAGGTGATGCCCCAGCTGATCCATATCACTCAGGGTGAACACGCGGTCTCGGCCGAGGCGGATGTCACGATCACGACGCTGCTCGGCTCCTGCGTGGCCTGTTGCATCTGGGACCCGGTCGCGGGGTTAGGTGGGATGAACCACATGCTGCTCGCGCGGACGGGATTTACCGGGCGGCTGTCGAACCGCAGCGGCGTGGCGGAGATGGAGACGCTGATCAACGAGATCGTGGAACGCGGCGGCGTGCGCACGCGCCTGCGCGCCAAGGCGTTTGGGGGCGCGCATATGGTCTCCGGGCTGTCGGATATCGGCCCGCAGAACGCGGCTTTCGCGCTCGATTACCTCGCTCAGGAAGGGATCTTTTGCGAGGCGAGCAGTCTTGGCGGGCTCAGCGCGCGGCTGGTCCGGTTCTGGCCAGCAACCGGCCGGGTCCAGCAAAAGCGGACCAGCGACGTGCCGCGCGATCGCCTCGCGGGCGGGATTGCACGCCAGAACGGGCCGGAATTGTTCTAACGTGCCGGCGGTCTTCATCTAAAACAGATCGGGCTCACCCTGGGCTGCTGCCGGCACGGCGCCGCCGATGGCAAGCGCCCGGGTGACGTCGAGGGTCACATCCGCCTCAGCATCGAACGCGGCATCAAGGTCCAGCCGCGCGTGGCGCAGCAGCGCAGCCGTGTCCGCCAAAGCTTGGTGCAGGTAGTCCAGTCGTTGCAATCCGCGCACGTAATCTGGCGCGGCTTTGTAATCGCCCGCGCGATCTGCGCACAGCACCGCCTCCAGCGTCTGCACCTCGCCCGCTAGGCGCTGCAAATGAGCGCCGAGGCGGGCCGCGCGTGCCTCCGGCCCACTCATCCGGCGTGACCCGAGCGGGGTCCCACGCGCTGGTAGGTCGTGGGGCCAAGGGCCGTCAGCATGTTCGAGCCGGGCCCGGTTACGCGTTCGGAATGCCCGACGCAGAGCAGCCCGTCTTCCGTCAGCGCGGCGGCGAAGCGCGGCCAAAGGCGCATTTGGGTTGCTTGATCGAAGTAGATGACGACGTTGCGGCAGAAAATGACGTCGAATTGGCCGCGCATCGGCCATGGGTCGAGCAAGTTCAGCGTGCGAAAGCGCACCATCTCGCGCACACGGGGGGATATGCTGAGCGTACCTCCGGGGCCCGCTTCGGTGAACCGCTCAAGGACCGCCGGCGGTGTGCCCTTGAGCATCCCCGGCGCGTAGTGCCCGGCCTTGGCGAAGGTGATCACCTTGGGGTCGATATCAGTCGCGAGCACGCGGAAATCGCTTTTGCCGAGACTGGGATCGGCGCGCAGCATCGTCATGACAATCGAATACGCCTCTTGCCCGTTCGAGCAGCCCGCCGACCACAGGCGCACGCGCCCCCCTGCATCCAGGATCGCCCGCGCGCGCGGCACCACACGTTCGGTCAGAAGCGTGAAATGGTGCGGCTCGCGAAAGAAATTCGACACGTTCGTCGTCAGGGCCGAGACCGTATGCTGCCACTCGCTCTGCCCCGCCGCGCTTTCGATCAGCGTGCAGTAACTCTCGAAATCGGGCAAATCGAGCGCGCCAAGCCGGTGCCGCAGGCGCGAGGCCACCATCCGGCGCTTGTGCGGCGCGAGCACAAGGCCCCATTTGTCGCGCGCCAGCACCGCCAGCCGCTCGTAGGCGCCCTGTGTCAGCTCCGCCTGGCGGTCGAGATCGAGGCTCATGCCACCTCGCGGTCGGCGCCGGCGACAATCGCGCCCAGATCGAGGATGCGGATCATCCGGTCTTCCAGCAGGGTCAGTGCGGTCACGATATGCGTGCCGCCCGCGCCGACCGCGCCGGGCGGGGTTTGAAGCTCCTCGGCGCCGACGGTGACGATGTCGGACACCGCATCGACCAGAAGGCCGGTCATCGCGCCCTGGTGCTTGACGACGACGATCACCGCACGCTCCGTCTTGGTCGGCCCGTCCAGCCCCAACCGCAACGACAGGTCCATCACCGGCAGCACCGTCCCGCGCAGATTGATCACGCCCTTCATATGCGGCGGGGCGTGGGGCAGGGGGGTGGCGCGAGTCCAGCCGCGGATCTCGCGCACACACATGATGTCGAGCGCGTATTCCTGGTGGCCGAGGCGGAAGGTCAGCAGCTCCGCCTCCGGGGCGGCGGCATCGGTCATGAGGCGATCTCCTGTAGGGGGCGGGTTTGCACCGCCGAGGGCATGAGGTCCGTCGGATCGAGGATCAGCGCGATCTGTCCATCGCCGAGGATCGTCGCGGCCGCGATACCGGGCGCGCGGTGAAAGCTGTCGTCGAGGCCCTTGATCACCACCTGGCGCTGATCCTGGATGTCATCGACCAGCAGGCCCAGGCGGGTGCCGTCCTCTCCCGTGATCAGCAGCACAACCCGGTCCACGCAGGTGTCCAGCGGCGCGCGGTAGCCGAGCGCGACACCCAAATCCATCAAAGGCACAAAACTACCGCGGACCCGCACGACATCCTGGCCCGGGCGGACATTGTCGACGTTGTTGGCGTCGAGGGTCATCGTCTCCGCGATGACGCCCAGCGGCACGACCAGCGGCTCCCCCGCCACGTCGACGATCATCCCGTCCAGCACCGCGAGGGTCAGCGGCAGTGAGATGGTGAAGGTCGTCCCCTCGCCAGGGGTCGAGGCAATGGAGATGCGGCCGCCGAGTTCCTGAATCGAGGCGCGGACGACATCCATGCCGACACCGCGCCCTGACAAGGACGACACCGCATCCGCCGTCGAAAATCCGGGCTGGAAAAGCAGCGCGTCGATCTCCGCGTCGCTCAGGGCGGCATCGGCGGTGATCAGGCCTTGCGCGAGCGCTTTGGCCTGCACTTTGGCCCGGTCGATGCCGGCGCCGTCATCTGAGATGGTGATGATCACGCGGCCCGACCGGTGCGCGGCGCTGAGCCGAACGACGCCCTCAGGGCTCTTGCCGGCCTGCGCGCGACCTTCGGGCCGCTCCAGCCCGTGGTCGATCGCGTTGCGGATCATGTGGGTCAGCGGGTCGGCGAGGCGTTCGATGACGGTCTTGTCGACCTCCGTCTCCTCGCCCTCGGTGATGAGGGTCACGTCCTTGAAGGCGGCGGCGGAGGCTTCGCGCACGATCCGCGACATCCGGTGGAACAGCGTTTTGACCGGCTGGGCGCGGATCATCATCACGCTGTCCTGGATGTCCCGGGTCAGGCGCTGGAATTCCTCCAACCCGTTCATCGCGTCGGAATGGGGGGACAGGCCCGACGTCTCCAGGCTTTGGGCTAGCATCGATTGGTTAATCACCAATTCGCCCACAAGGTTCACTAGCCGTTCGATCCGCTCCAGATCGACCCGCACGATGGAGCGCGGCGAAGGCGCCGCAGCGTCCTGCAAATCGGGGGACGCTTGCACTGGGGCTGGTTGGGCCGGGTCCGGGGCCGGGGCGCCGCGCTCTTGGACGGTGAGCCGGCAGAGGCCTTCGACAAACTCGAACAGGGCAACGATCTCCGACGCGTCGATATCGGTCGTCAGGGCAACGTCCCAGGACAGATAGGACGTCTCTGCCGCCAATTGCTCCAGCGGCGGCACTTTGGAGATATCGCAGCGGATTTGCGCCTCGCCCAGCATGGCGAGGTTCTGGAGAAGCTTGAAGGGCTCGTTCCCAGTCGTGAAAAGCTCGCTATCGGGCACGAAGGTGATCTCGAAGTCGCGGATTTGCCGCCGCGGGGATGCTGCTGGCGCCGGCGCGGTGTCGGGGCTCAAGGCGGCGAGCAGCGCGTCAGATCGCGCCTCCGGCACTGTGCCGCCGTCCCGCGCCGCGCGGATCAGATCGGACAGGTGGTCGCTGCAGCTATAATAGACCTTGAGAAGCTCGGCATCCGGGTGCGCGCCCGCGCGCGCCGCCTCGAGCGCGGTTTCGAACCCGTGAGCAAAGGCGACCAGCGTGCCAAAGCCGAAAGCCCCCGCGCCGCCCTTGATCGAGTGCACGGCCCGAAACACCGTGTGAATGGCCCCGTCGTCCGTACCGCTCGACAGCGCGGCCAGGCCGTCTTGCAGCGCCTCGAGCAGCTCTTCGCATTCCGCGAAGAACGAGGCGCGCATCTCGGCCATTTGCTCGGGGCTGGCCATAGAGCGCCTAGCCCGCGACCATGTGCAGGGCCTTGATCAGCTTGGCCGGATCGAAGGGTTTCACGATCCAACCCGTCGCGCCCGCCTCGCGCGCGCGGGCCTTCAGCTCGGGCGCCGCGTTGGTCGTGAGCACCAAGATCGGCGTCGCCTTGTGGGCATCCTGCGCGCGCACCGCGTCGATGAAGCCGAAGCCGTCCATATGCGGCATGTTGATGTCGGTGATGATCGCATCGGGCGCCATGCCCGACAGGACTTCAACCCCGTGCACACCGTCATCCGCGGTCTCTACCTTGAAGCCCGCGGGCTCCAGCGCCATGCGGATCATGTCGCGCATGGTGCGGCTGTCGTCGACGGCCAGAATGGTCAGGCTCATGCCTCTGCCTCCGTTATCGTGTTGAGCGTGAGCCCCAGGGCCGCCAGCTGCGTGCCGGCGCGCCCAGACAAGCCCTTCACCTCCATCCCTGCGCCGGCGGCGCGGGACCGGCGGGCGGCCGCGATCAGGACCTGCACCCCCAGGGTGCCAAGGTGGCTGACGCGCGAGGCGTCTAGGACCAGATTCCGGTCCGCCGGGTGCTTGAGGATCTCCCGCGCCAAGTCAGGCGCGGTGGAAAGGTCCAGCCGGTCGGGCAGGGGGATCGCCGCCAAGTCGGGCTCCGCCATTTCGTATCCTTTCGTCACATCCCGCGGGGCGGGGCTGCGACCGACATAGCGCGCGCATCGTTAAGAAGCGGTTGACGCAAGCGGGCGGCGGGCAAAGAAAAACCCCGGCGCGCGGGGCCGGGGTTTGTTTTGCGCGCTTTGTGGGGCCTTAGCCGCGGCGCCGCCGCCCGCCGCGCCCGCGGCCCTCTCCCGCGGCGGCGGGCGGGCGGTTGAAGGCGATCCAGGCGCCGCCGCCTTCGTCGTTGTCAGTCAGGAAGTTGGCGGCGCGGATCGCTTCCATCTCCTTGCCGGCCCGCGGCTTGGTGGAGCCCATGCCAAACATCTGGACAAAGGCCTCGTCATCCATCCCCTCGGGCAGGACGATCCCCGCCGCTTCGACTGCCGCACGCTTTTCGGCGATTTTCGTGGGGCCGACGGGAAGTGCCACGGGGTTCATGATGGCGCTGGTCATGCCGGCGCCCATCGCCATCGGCAGGAAGGCGTTGTTGATGCCGTGCCGGTTGGGCAGCCCGAAGGAGATGTTGGAGGCGCCGCAGGTCGTGTTCACGCCAAGCTCCTCGCGCAGGCGGCGGACGAGTGTGAAGACCTGCAGGCCCGCGGTGCCCATCGCACCGATCGGCATGACCAGCGGGTCGACCACGATGTCATGGGCTGGAATGCCGAAATCGGCGGCCCGCTCCACGATCTTCTTTGCCACGGCGAAACGGACGTCGGGGTCTTCGGAGATCCCGGTGTCGTCGTTGGAGATCGCGACGACCGGCACGTTGTATTTCTTGACGAGCGGCAGGACCATCTCCAGCCGTTCTTCCTCGCCCGTGACGGAGTTCAGAAGCGGCCGGCCTTCCGCCGCCGCGAGCCCGTTCTCCAGCGCGCCGGGCACGGAGCTGTCGATGCAGAGAGGGCAATCGGTCACGGCCTGCACCCGCTCGACCAATTCCTTCATCAGCTGCGGCTCGACGAAGTTGTTGTCCGCATAGCGCGGATCCTCGGCCATCTTGTTAGAGAAGACCGCGCCCGAGTTGATGTCCAGCACCGTCGCGCCCGCCGCGACTTGGGCCAGAGCGTCCGCCTCCACCCGGGAGAAATCACCGCGCTCCAGCTCCTCGTTCAGCACCTTGCGGCCCGTGGGGTTGATCCGCTCTCCGATCACGCAAAAGGGCTGATCGAAGCCCATGACGGCGGTCTTGGTCTTCGATTCGATGATGGTGCGGGTCATGGGGTGGGCTCTCCTTGCAGTCTATCCGAGGCCAGTCATTCGCGCCGTTCTACGCCCGGCGCGGCGTGGCGAACGGCTGGCAAGCGACATAGACGCGCGCACCCGCGACGCATAGGCGGTTTTGCTTCATGATCGTTATGAGGCGTTGGGAAGGTGGCCTTGGTTTTGTGTGGGGCAGGCATTGCGCTTCCAAAGGACTGCACGCCCAATCCCATGCACCGGCCCGAAGTGGCCTAAACGAAAACAATGGGTTACAGCGTCCCTTTAACGAAGCGTTAGGATTTACGAATTCACATCGGGAAAGATATGCTGCTCTTCTCTTTGCCTATCAACGCGCAGCCAATCATTGGTGGGCGATGCAACGCGTGAGATTTTTGGCCCAAGAATTGACGAAGGCCATGCAACCGATATCCTTAGACGTATGAACAAATTACTCGCATCCGCCGCCATCAGTTTCGTTCTCGCTCTCGGCGCTTGCGACGAGGCTTCGTTGGCAGAAAACGCCGCCGTATTCGATGCAAATCGAAAGGAGGTCTTTCAAACTGCGTTGCCCCTGTGTCTTCGGAGTGCAGAACGCGGAAGCAAACTGTCCGAAAGCGAAATGATCTCTTCTGGGTTTCGTCGGGCGCCCTTTTCGCTGATCGGTGATGAGTACGCGTTGAAGCGGATTGGCTCTTTCCGTGCTGAGTCAGCGGGCTGTGTGGTCAGCACTCCTGGGGGACGTAGAGATTTTGGTGAAGCGGTCCTGGAACTGCCCGCACTCTTGGCAGCGCAGGGCTACACACAAAGTGGGCCTGCGCCACGTGGCACATATTTTTCCAAGGGACGCACTCGACTGGAGGTGCGCATAACTTGGGCGTCAAGCTCTGCCAATAGTACCATCATTGTTGAAATCGACGGCGGTTAAAGGTCGATAGAACTCGACAAATTACGCAAATTCTTTCGCACCTGGTTGTCTTTATGACGCTTCAGCAGAGACGGCAGACGCGCCGCCGTGCTCTATGGCCCAGGTGGCGTTGGTTTTGATGCCTCCCAAGGGGAAGAAGTGCACGCTTTCGATGTTGAAATCGGGGTTGGCGGCTTTGTGGGCGGCGAGTTCGGAGACGACCTCGGTCGGCTCGAAGGGCAGGAGCAGTTTTGTGACGTCCTTGGCGCGGCGTTGCAGGACGCGCAGGGAGGGGCCGACGCCGCAGGCGATGGCGAATTTGATCATCGTTTGCAGCTTCGCGGGGCCAGCGATGCCGATGTGGATGGGCAGGTCGATCCCGGCTGCCTTGAGGCTGTCGGCCCAGGCGATGATCGGCTGCGCCTCGAACGCGAATTGCGTGGCGATGGCCATTTGTGCGTCGGTACGGGTGCTGAAATCCTGTTTCCAGCGCAGGGCGGCGTCCACGTTGGCCATGCCGCCCTCGGGGTCGATGTCGCGGTTGCCTTCGGGATGGCCCGCGACGTGCAGGCGGGTGAAGCCGGCTGCGTCAAACAGGCCCGTCTCTAGAAGCTGCATGGAGCTGTCGAAGTCGCCGTGGGGCGTGTCGACGCCGCCCGCAAGCAACAGCGCCTGTTTCACGTCCGCCTCGCCCTGGTAGCGGGCGATCCAGTCGGCGAGGGTCGCTTTGTCCGTGATGATGCGCGCGGGGAAGTGCGGCATGACCGGGAATCCGTCCACGTTGAGGCGCTTGGCGGTGGCGACCATGTCCTCGATCGGGGTGCCCTCGATATGGGCGATGTAGACGCGGGTGCCTTGCGGAAGGAGGGCGCGGAAGTCTTCGACCTTGGCGGCGGTGCGCGGCATCACCTCGATGGAGTAGCCCTGCAGAAAGGCTTCCACTTCAGGGGAATGGGTCGTCCCCGGCTCGGCGCGTTTGAGGCTGAAGAGGGCCATGATCTGTCTCCACATGGGTTGGCTGCGCTCAGGCACGGCCTTCGTTGGCGATGAGGGCTTTGAGCCGCTCTTGGTCGAATTCGGTCTCCAGCCGGGTGGCTTCGGCCTCTGCGATCTCGGCCGGATCACCCTCGACCGGGTAGGGGTCGGCTTTGCGCCACTCGGCCAGATAGGCATCCGCGTCGCGCGCGCCAACCTTCATCGCGGCGCGGTCGATGGCTTGTTCGAACCGCTCTTCGAGCTGGCGCTTGGCGCCGCGGCGGCCCTTGCCGACGATGACCTGGGCGGGGATATCGCGCCAGTAGACGATGGTGACGTCGGGCATTGTGCCCTCCCTTTTGTTATTCCGCGTATAGGCCAGCGCAGGCCGCCCCCCGCGCCGGTTTTCGACTTTTGGCGGCCTAAGCGCGACGCGGCCCATCCTGCACCCTGCGGCCCGATAGCGCAAACGGCGCCCCCTTGCGCGAAGGCGTTGCGCTGGCCTATGCTCGATTCAACTCGATATGAAAGGCGCAAAAGATGGCGCCGAAGCGTCCCCATGGTGCGGGCGCGCTCGATGAGACGGATCTGAGCCCCGTGCCAGGTCCCCAATCCGGCCTCTACGCGGCGCTCGATCTGGGGACGAATTCGTGCAGAATGCTGATTGCCCGCCCCGATGGCGCGGGCTTTTCGGTCGTGGACAGCTTCTCCAAATCGGTGCAACTGGGCGCCGGGCTGGAGCGGTCGGGCCGGCTGTCACGCGGGTCGATGACGCGAACCATCCACGCGCTGCGCATCTGCCAGCAAAAGCTGCGCAAGCACGACGTGCGCAAGATGCGTCTTGTCGCCACCGAAGCCTGCCGCCGCGCGGGCAACGGCGCTGCGTTCCTGGACCGCGTGCGGCGGGAGACGGGTCTGAAGCTCGACATCATCCCCCCGCAGGAGGAGGCGCGCCTAGCCGTCATCTCCTGCGCGCCACTGGTCAGCCCCAAAACCCACAATCTGCTCGTCGTCGATATCGGCGGCGGCTCCACTGAGCTGGTGTGGATCGACCTAAGCGCGGTGCCCAAGGCCGAACGCCCCCACGCGATCATGCAGCTGCGCCGCGGCTTCAAAGAGGACGGGCCAAGGGGCGCACGAGTCGTCGATTGGATCTCCGTCCCCTTGGGCGTGGCGACGCTGCGCGACCAGTTCATCGACGTGGAGGACGATTCCGCCCGCTTCGCGCTGATGTCCTGGTTTTTCGAAGAGAATCTCGCCGATTTCGCCCCGTATCGGGACGAGACGGAGCGCAAGAAGTTTCAGATCGTCGGCACCTCGGGCACCGTCACGACCGTCGCAGCCTCCCATCTGGGGCTGAAACGCTACGACCGGACCCGGGTCGACGGGCTGCGCATGACGAGCGCGCAGATCGATACGGTGATCCGGTCCTACCTCGCGATGGGGCCGGGCGGGCGACGGGCAGATCCGCGGATCGGGCAGGACCGGCAGGCGCTGATCATGTCCGGCGCCGCGATCCTGCAGACGCTGATGCGCTGCTGGCCGACCGACCGGCTGAGCGTCGCGGACCGCGGTCTGCGCGAGGGGCTGCTCTACGCGCAGATGTCCGCGGATGGCGTGCTGGGGCAGGGCGTGGTCTGATTGTGGTTCCGAAGTTAACAGACTAAGAGAAATAGGGGCATCCGCTCGTCCAAGCGCCTTTGATGTGGTGTGCGTGTCAGGCGAGGGTCTGCCGCTTCTGGCCCCCGGCGCTCCGCGCGCATCCGGCTCAAACGGTCAGCCGGACCGTTTGCGAGACGCCGGTGCCCCCCGGAGTTGTTTTTGGCCAAGTGAATGGAAGGCGGGGCGGCAGGATGGCGAAATCACCGAGCGGGAAGAACACATCGGGGCGCGGACAGCGCGACCTGAAGGTCAAGGTCAAGACCGCGCGAGGGCGCAAGCTGTCTTCGACCCGCTGGTTGCAGCGGCAGCTGAACGATCCCTATGTGAAACGCGCGCAGGCCGAAGGCTACCGCGGGCGCGCGGCCTTCAAGATCATGGAGCTGGACGACAAATACCGATTCTTGGTTCCGGGTGCGCGGGTGGTCGACCTGGGCGCAGCCCCTGGCGGCTGGTGCCAGGTCGCGGTCAAGCGCATCAACGCCTTGGCGGAGCGGCCAGGCAAGGCCGTGGGCACGATCCTAGGCGTTGACCTGCAGGAGATGGAACCGATTGCCGGCGC
>JBCDFL010000031.1:0-22694 GCA_039178165.1 Pseudomonadota bacterium
CTGGCCGATGGCGCCGGCGAAGGCAACGGCGGGGTGGCCGGTCAGGGCCTCTTCGATCTCGGCGGGGTCGATGTTGTGGCCGCCGCGGATGATGAGGTCCTTGGCGCGGCCCGTGATCCACAGATAGCCGTCTTCGTCCATCCGGCCTAGATCGCCGGTGCGCAGGTAGGTGTCGGCGTAATAGAGGTCCTTGTTCTTCTCCAGCTCGGTGTAGGTGTTGCCGGGGAAGACGCCGGGGTTGCTCACACAAATCTCACCGATTTCGTCCGTCTCGCATTCCAGCGGGCCGTCATTGGTCTGCTTGACGATCTTGATGTCGCAGTAGGGGAACGGGATGCCGATCGAGCCGACCTTCTTCTCCCCGTCGACGGGGTTGCCGGAGACGAGGCAGGTCGCTTCGGTCATGCCGTAGCCCTCGACGATATTCATGCCGGTGGCTTTTTCGTATTTCTTGAAGAGCTCAAGCGGCAGCGGCGCGGAGCCGGAGAAGGTCGTCTTCACGGTCGAGATGTCGGCGTCCACCGGACGCTGCATCATGGCGGAGATGGCTGTGGGGACCGACACGATGAAGGTGATCTTCCAGCGTTCCGTCAGCTTCCAGATGTTGTCGAACACACCCTCGCCCCGGTAGCCCTGCGGCGTGGGGAAGACGACGTGCGCGCCGGAGGCGACCGCGCCCATCACGATGACCTGGCAGGCCATGACGTGGAACAGCGGCAGCGGGCACAGGAGGTTATCGTTCTCGTCCAGCAGGATCTTCCCGCCGACCCAGCCGTTATAGATCATGCCGGAATATTTGTGCTGCGCGACCTTCGGCATGCCGGTCGTGCCGCCGGTGTGGAAGTAGCAGGCGACACGGTCTTCCTGCACATCCTCGAAATCGAGGGTCGTGTTCTGCTTCTTCAACTCCGCATTGAAGCTCTTGTAATCCGCGTGGCTGGCCTGCTTGGCCTTGGGCCGGATCAGGTTGACGATCCAGCTTTTCGGCGGGGTGACGTAGCGGTTGAGGTCAACCTCGAGCACGGTCTTGACGTTCGGCGCGTGCTCCACCGCCTCGGCCACCTTCTCGGCCACATCTGTCTTGGGGAAGGCGCGCAGGGTCACGACGACCTTCGCGCCCGTCTCCCGCAGGATGGAGGAGATCTGCTCGGGATCGAGCAGCGGGTTGATCGGGTTCACGATGCCGGCGACGGGGCCTCCGAGAAAGCACAAGAGCGCCTCGTTACAGTTCGGCAGCACATAGGCGACGACATCCTGCGGGCCGACACCCAGACCGCGCAGCATATTGGCGGTCTGCGCGACTTTGCCTTGCAGCTGGGACCAGGTGAACGTCTCAGCCTTGTCTTTCGGGCCGGAGAAGATCTGGTAGCTGATGGCGTTGTGGTTCGGAAACTTGCCCGCCGTTTGGCTGATTTGACCCCAGAGGGTCTTCGGCACGTCGCGCGCCTCCCACGGCATTTCGTCCATGATTTTCTTGCGGTCAGCAAGGCCGGAATAGCTCATAATATGTCCTCCCAATAGCACCTTGGTCTTATTGATTGGTGCCGCGGTTTCCCTTGACCCATAAAATGTGGGTTATCGGGCGCGGACGCAAGAGAATGCGCAAAACGGGCGGTTTGCCCTACGCTGCGTCATGCACTGGGGTGCGCCACAGGCGCCTATTCGGCGGCCAGACCGTCGGTGAATTGCAGACGCGCGAGGCGGGCGTAAAGGCCCCCTTCGGCAACCAGTTGGTCGTGCGGGCCTTGCGCCACGATGCGCCCGGCCTCCAGCACGACGATCCGGTCGGCCTGTTTCACCGTGGCGAGGCGGTGCGCAACGATCAGCGTGGTGCGCCCCTCACTCAGCGTGGCAAAGGCGGCCTGCACCGCGCGCTCGCTTTCGGCGTCAAGCGCGCTTGTGGCCTCGTCCAAGAGCAGGATCGGCGCGTCGCGCAGGATGGCGCGGGCAATGGCAATGCGCTGCTTTTGACCGCCCGACAGCATCACGCCCCGCTCGCCCAGATAGGCGTCGTAGCCGTCCGGCAATTTGGCGATGAAGTCATGGGCGGCGGCGGCGCGCGCTGCGTCTTCGACCTCGGCATCGCTGGCCTCGGGCCGGCCGAAGCGGATGTTCTCGCGCGCGGAAGCGGCGAAGATCACCGGATCCTGCGGGACCAGCGCGATGTGCTTGCGGAAATCGCTGCGGGCGAGGCTGCGGATATCCGCGCCGTCGATTGTCACGCGCCCGGCCTGCGGGTCGTAGAAGCGCATCAGCAGTTGCAGCATCGTCGTCTTGCCGGAGCCGGACGGGCCGACGAAGGCGACCGTCTCCCCCGGCGCGATCGCCAGGTCGATGCCGTCCAGCGCCGCCGTATCGGGGCGCGCCGGGTAGGCGAATTCGACGTCCGAGAACGCAATGCGACCGGTCACTTGGTCGGGCAGCGGTGCGGCGTTTGCGGGGTCGGTGACACTGTCCATGGCCGACAGAAGCTCCACAAGTCGCTCGGTTGCGCCCGCGGCGCGCTGCACCTCGCCCCAAACCTCCGACAAAAGGGACACGCTGCCCGCCACGATGATCGCGTAGATCACGAACTGCACCAGCGTGCCGATGCTCAGGACCCCGGCACGCACGTCGTTGGCGCCGATCCACAGAACCCCAACAACGCCGGAGAATACGAGGAAGATCACGATGGCCGTCATCAGCGCGCGGGTCCAAATACGGCGGCGGGCCGCGTCAAAGCTGCGCTCGGTCACGTCCGAAAACGTGTTCCGGCTGATCGACTCGTGCGTGAAGGCCTGCACGGTCTGCACAGCGCCCAGCGCTTCGGAAGCGTTGGCCGAAGAGGCGGCGATCCAGTCCTGATTTTCCTTGGACAGACGACGCAGGCGGCGACCCAGGGTCAGGATCGGCACCACCACCGCCGGCACGATCAGCAGCACAAGCCCTGTCAGCTTGGCGGAGGTCAGCAGCATCAAGGCCAGGCCGCCGAAGAACAGCAGCACGTTGCGCAGCGCAACCGACACAGACGAGCCGACTACGGACAGTACAAGTGTGGTGTCGGTGGTGATCCGGCTCAGCACTTCGCCCGTCATGATCCGCTCGTAAAACGCGGGGCTGAGGCCGATGACGCGGGCGAACACGGCCGTCCGAATGTCGGCCACGACCCGCTCGCCCAGCCGCGTGACAAGCGCGTAGCGCAGGGCCGTTCCCACGGCCAACAGGCCCGCAATGCCCAGTGCAGCGAGGAAGTATTGGTCCAGGATTTCCTGGGTCCCCGTCTCGAAATTATCGACGACGCGGCGCACCGCCATCGGCAACGCGAGCGACACCGTCGCAGTCAACGTCAGCGCGGCCATCGCCGCCCAGAGCAGCAGTTTGTAGGGGCGCATGAACGGCCACAGCGCCCGCAACGCGCCGACATTCCGGCTTTTGGCGCGGTCGTCTTCGGAGCTAAGGAGGGGCGGCGGACCGCTGGCGTCACTCATCTGGCGTCCTTATTGGCTGGCCGAGGTTCTGCCGGTCCGGCGGGCCGCGGTCAAGACGCACCCTTGTCGCGCAAGGCGTGGAGCGGGTAGCGGGAATCGAACCCGCACCTTAAGCTTGGAAGGCTCTTATGATACCATTTCACCATACCCGCGCCGCGGCTGCCTGCTACGCCAGCCCAGCCGCCCCGTCAAGGCGATGAGCGTTCAAGCGATGGGCGAGGCGGGCTACAGCCTTCAGCCGCGGGCGCGCGGTGCTTTGCGGCTGTCGTCCAAGGCGCGCGGGGCGGCTTCCGTCCTTGATGACCTTTATATGTCCGGCGCGCTGCGGGCGGTGTTTCCGGGAGGTGACGCGCTTCAAGCGGTGCTGGTCAACACGGCCGGCGGCATCACCGGCGGCGACACGTTCGACATCGCGGCGACCGCGGGGCGCGGCACCACGCTGACCCTGACCACCCAAGCGGCGGAGCGCGCCTACCGTGCGCAACCGGGCGAGGTCGGCACCTTGCGCACCCGTCTGGAGGTGGAGGAAGGTGCCCGCCTCGACTGGCTGCCGCAAGAGACGATCCTGTTCGATGGCTGCCACCTCGACCGTGCTCTGGACGTGGACCTGGCCGAGGATGCGCGCCTGCTGATCGTCGAGCCGATGATCTGGGGCCGCACCGCGATGGGAGAGACCCGAGTGACGGGCACCATGCGCGAGCGTATCCACATCCGGCGCGGCGGCGCGCTGCTCTACGCCGACCAATGGCGGATGGACGGGGATTTGACCGCGCAGATGGACCGGCCTGCCGTGGGGGGCGGTGCGCGCGCCATGGCCAGTGTGCTCTATGTAGGACCAGACGCGGAGGCGCGGCGGGACGCGCTGCGCCCGCTGCTGGGCCCGGCGGGCGGGCTCAGCCTGCGCAGCCCGAGCCTTCTTGTTGGGCGATTGCTGGCGCCGGGCGGCTACGATTTGCGGAAGGCCTTGATCCCGCTGCTGACCCGCTTGCATGATGCGCCCATGCCAACGCCCTGGAGACTATAGCCGCCATGATGCTGACCCCCCGCGAAAAGGACAAATTGCTGGTTGCCATGGCCGCAGAAGTCGCGCGCAAGCGGCTCGCGCGCGGGGTCAAGCTGAACCACCCCGAAGCCATCGCGCTGATCACCGACGCAGTGGTCGAAGGCGCGCGCGATGGTCGGTCGGTCGCGGAGATGATGCAGGCCGGCGCCGAGGTCATCACCCGCGCCCAATGCATGGAGGGCGTAGCCGAGATGATCCACGACGTCCAGGTCGAGGCGACCTTTCCCGACGGCACCAAGCTGGTGACCGTCCACAACCCGATCCGGTGAGCATCATGCGCTATCTGCCCCTTGTCTTCACAGCCTCCCCTGCCCTGGCCCATCCCGGTGCGCCCGATCACGACGCGGGCTGGTTTTCCGTAATCTTCGGCGTCGTGCTGATCACCGCATCCCTCTTCGTCCTGGTGCGCCAATGATCCCGGGGGAGGTTATCTGCGCCCAGGGCGAGCTGACCCTGAACGCCGACCGCACGGCCATCACCCTGCGCGTGGCCAATACTGGCGACCGGCCCGTGCAGGTCGGCAGCCACTACCATTTTGCCGAGACGAACCCCGCGCTCGACTTCGACCGGGACGCGGCGCGGGGCATGCGCCTCGACATCGCGGCGGGCACAGCAGTGCGGTTCGAGCCGGGCCAGGAGCGGGACGTGGACCTGGTGCCCTTTGCTGGCGCGCGGCGCGTCTACGGCTTCAACCAGCGCGTTATGGGGGAGCTGTGAGACTTGAAAGGCGCCTCTGGACTCCTTACCATCGCAAAAGTAAGGAGATTTAGCAGACATTACGCGCATGATTGTGAACGGAAAACTGACCGCCAAGAACCAGACGACCCTGCCCGCCGAAGTGCGCCGGCAGCTCGGGCTTAAGTCAGGCGACCGTCTGCGCTACGTCATCGGTGACGATGGAACCGTCCTTATCGAGAAAGACGACCTCGATTTCGACAGCCTTCGCGGGCTGGTGAAAAGTGGCGTCTCGTTGACAGATGACGAGTTGTCTGCCTCGATAGACGCTGCGCGGGAGGCGGCGGCGCGCGGTGATCGGGCTTGATACCAACGTTCTGATCCGGTGGTTGGACATCGACGCCCAGGCAAAGGCTCAATCGGATCGTGCGGCGGAAGCGATCGCCGCCGCGGACGAGGTGATATTCATCTGCCTTCCCGTCCTAATCGAAGCCGTCTGGGTGATGTCCCGCCGCTACAAAATCTCCCGCCAAGGGGTCGCGCTTGTCCTGCGCCGGCTCTGCGCGCATCGCGGAGTGCAGATCCAGTCCGGAACCACGGTGGAGCGCGCCGCGGACGCCTATGAAAAGGGCACGGCGGATTTTGCGGACCTTCTGATCGCCGCCCTGAACGGTGACGCAGAGTGTCGTACGACACTGACCTTTGACAAGCGTGCCGCGCGCCATGCACACTTCACCCTGCTCGCCTGAAGGAACCAACCATGCCCGCAAAAATCTCTCGCGCCGATCATGCGGCCATGTTCGGCCCCACGGTGGGCGACAAGGTGCGGCTGGCCGACACCGAGCTCTTTATCGAGGTGGAGCGGGATTTGACCTCCGAACGGGCGGGCATGGAGTCCGGCGGATCGGGGCCGAACTCCGCGATCTACGGCGAAGAGGTGAAGTTCGGCGGCGGCAAGGTCATCCGCGACGGCATGGGCCAGGCGCAGACCACGCGGGCCGACGGCGCGGTGGACACCGTCATCACGAACGCGCTGATCGTGGACCATACGGGCATCTACAAGGCGGACGTCGGCCTCAAAGACGGGCGTATTCACACAATCGGCAAGGCGGGCAATCCGGACACGCAGCCCGGCGTCGACATCATCGTCGGCCCGGGGACAGAGGCCATCGCGGGCGAGGGGCGCATCCTGACAGCGGGCGGCTTCGACAGCCACATCCACTACATCTGCCCGCAACAGATTGAGGACGCGCTGCACTCCGGCCTCACCACCATGCTCGGCGGCGGCACGGGGCCTGCGCACGGCACGCTCGCCACGACCTGCACACCCGGGCCGTGGCATATCGGGCGGATGCTGCAAGCCGCCGACGCATTTCCGATGAACCTGGCTTTTGCGGGCAAGGGCAACGCCTCCTTGCCAGCCGCGCTGGAAGAACAGGTGAACGCCGGCGCCTGCGCGCTGAAGCTGCACGAGGATTGGGGCACGACCCCGGGCGCCATCGACTGCTGTTTGGGCGTCGCGGACGCGATGGACGTGCAGGTGATGATCCATACCGATACGCTGAACGAGTCCGGCTTTGTCGAGCACACCGTCGCCGCTATGAAGGGCCGCACGATCCACGCCTTCCACACCGAGGGCGCGGGCGGCGGGCACGCGCCTGACATCATCAAGATCTGCGGCGAGGAGCATGTGATCCCCTCCTCCACCAACCCCACGCGCCCCTTCACGGTGAACACGATCGAGGAACACCTCGACATGCTCATGGTCTGCCACCACCTCGACAAGCGCGTGCCCGAAGACGTGGCCTTCGCGGAATCTCGCATCCGGCGCGAGACCATCGCCGCCGAAGACATCCTGCACGACATGGGCGCCTTCTCGATCATCGCGTCGGACAGTCAAGCCATGGGCCGCGTCGGAGAGGTGATCATCCGCACCTGGCAAACCGCCGACAAGATGAAGCGCCAGCGGGGCCGCTTGCCCGAAGAGGAAGGCGAAAACGACAACCACCGCGTCCGCCGCTACGTCGCCAAATACACAATCAACCCCGCTATCGCGCACGGCATCGCGCACGAGATCGGCTCCATCGAGCCCGGCAAACGCGCGGATTTGTGCCTCTGGTCGCCGGCTTTCTTCGGCGTGAAGCCCGAAATGGTGCTGATTGGCGGGACCATCGCAGCCGCGCAGATGGGGGACCCCAACGCCTCCATCCCCACGCCGCAGCCGGTCTACACCCGCCCCATGTGGGGCGCCTATGGGCGCAGCGTAGAACGCTCCGCCGTGACCTTTGTCAGCGAGTCGGCGCAGGCCGCGGGAATCGGCGCGTCGCTGGGTCTGGCCAAAGACACCCTCGCGGTCAAAGGCACCCGCGGCATCGGGAAGTCGTCGATGAAGCTGAATGACGCCACGCCGGAGGTGGAGGTTCACCCCGAAACCTACGAGGTGCGCGCCAATGGTGAGTTGCTGACCTGCCAGCCCGCAGACGTCCTGCCGATGGCCCAGCGGTATTTCCTGTTCTGATGGGGATGCGCCTGCCCGCCCGCCCGGTTGCATCGCGCGCACCCGAATACGTGTTGCGTCCGGTGCAACCCGGCCTTGCCGAAAGGCCCCTGACCAAGGGTGAGTCCGCACCCCATGTCTTGCCCCACAAGGAGCAAGATCATGACAAAATATCTCAAATCCCTCACATCGCCCCGCAACGCCCCCGCCGGCCCTCTGGCCCTGGCCGCGGCTGTGCAAGACCTGACGGATCGCGAACTGGCCGACCGCAACATCAAGCGCACCGACATCGCGCGGGAGATCATGATCAACGGTCTGTGGAAATAGCGGCGATGGGCGGCCGATGCTGACAGCCCAGATATACCGCGATCACAGCCACCGCGCGTCCATCGGGCGGGTTGATCTGACCTACGAGGACCGCTTCTTGCGCCGCAAGGTGCTGGCCCTCGCCTCCGGCGCACAGCTGCTGGTGGACCTGCCGGCGACGACATCCCTGGATGAGGGCGGCGTTCTGGTGACGACCACGGGGTCCGAGGTCACTGTGCACGCCGCGCCGGAGCCGCTTTTGGAAGTGACGGGCGACGCACTGCACCGCATCGCCTGGCATATCGGCAACCGTCACACGCCCTGCCAGATCGAAGAGACGCGCCTGCTGATCCAACGGGACCACGTGATGGTCGATATGCTCGCCAGGATTGGCGCCACGACCCGCGAGGTGGTCGCGCCGTTCTCCCCCGAAGGCGGCGCATACGGCCACGGCCGAACACACGGGCACGACCACAGCCATGTCCACGATCCGGCACCGCACGCAAATGTGCACGAGGGCGACCTTGACGGCGACTGATCCGGCGCTGGTGCTGGCGCAGATGTTCAGCCCGGGATTCCCGGTCGGGGCGTTCGCCTATTCGCACGGGCTTGAGCAGGCCTTCGCGGGCGGAACCATCGCCTCCGCCGCGGACCTTGAGGCCTGGATCACCGATCTGCTGGACCACGGCGCCGGGCGCAGCGACGCGATCCTGCTGCTGGCGGAGATGACGGGCGATGCGAACAGTCTCGCACGCGCCCTGCCCGCCAGCGCGGAGCGGCTGACGGAGACGCTGCTTCAGGGCGCGGCGCTGGCCAGCACGGCGGCCGCGCTTTGGGGCACGGATGGTGCCGCCGCGCCTTACCCCATCGCCGCCGGCCGCATCGCCGCGGCGCTGGACTTGCCCCCGGACATGACCGTGCGCTTCTACCTGCATGCGTTTGCCGCCAACCTCGTCTCCGCCGCCGTGCGGGCCGTGCCGCTGGGCCAGACCGAAGGGCAGCGCGTCCTGTCAGACCTGCATCCCCTGATCGAACGCATCGCGGGCGAGGTGACGGGCGATCTGGATACCGTGTCCTCCACCTGTTTTGCCTCTGACATCGCAGCGATGCGGCACGAAACCCTTGAGCCTAGGATCTTTCGCACATGACCCAGATGAATGGCCCCCTGCGCGTCGGCATCGGCGGCCCCGTCGGCGCGGGCAAGACGACGCTGACCGCCGCGCTGGCCCGCAGCCTAAAGGACGCGCACAGCGTCGGCGTCATCACCAACGACATCTACACGCGCGAAGACGCCGAAGAGCTGATGCGCCGCCAGATCCTGCCCCAGGACCGCATCATCGGGGTGGAGACGGGCGGCTGTCCGCACACCGCCATTCGCGAGGACGCCTCGATCAACCTGGCGGCGGTGGCGGAAATGCGGGAGCGGCACCAAGATATCGAAGTCATCCTGATCGAAAGCGGCGGGGACAACCTGTCGGCGACGTTCTCGCCCGAACTGGCGGACGTGACGCTCTACGTCATCGACGTCGCCGCGGGGGAGGAGATCCCGCGCAAGGGCGGCCCGGCGATCACCAAGTCGGACCTCTTGATCATCAACAAGACCGACCTCGCCCCCCATGTCGGCGCCTCGCTGGAGGTGATGGCCCGGGACGCGGCGCGGATGCGGGGCAAGAAGCCTTTCGTCTTCACCGCCCTGCGGCACGACACGGGCGTGGGGGAGGTGATCGATCATCTGCGCGCGGTCTCCGGACTGGGCCTGACGTAAGGCGACGTTGGGTCAGGAGGGCGTTTTCAGGACAGCTTTGTCGGCAACGCCCCATCGCGGGGGCGCGTGCCCGGGTCATATGGCCAAAGCAACGACCGGAGGGCTGACCCGATGCTTTCATTCGATATGGGCCGTGTGCCGCCCGTGACCTTCGGCGCGGGGCGTCTGGACGATGTGCCCGGCCTCCTCGCCGGCTTGGGCGGCGGACCCGTGCTGTTGGTGGCCGATGCGACGCTCGTCGACTTGGGCGTTGTGCCCCGGCTGGCCACAGCGCTGGGCGCGGCGAGGATCGGCTGCGAGGTTGCGGCAGAGATCGCCGGAGAGCCGAAAGAGGCGCTGGTCGATGCGCTGTGCGCCCGCGCGCGGGAGGCTGGCGCGCAGGCTGTCATCGGGCTTGGGGGCGGCGCGGCCATGGATGCCGCCAAACTGGTCGCGTCCATCGCCCCGTCGGGCGCGCCGTCCGCGCGCTTCGCGCTTGGTGCGGCGCCCTTCCCGTCCGAACGCTTGCCCGCCATCGCCATCCCAACGACCGCCGGCACCGGGTCGGAAATGACGCGCACCTCCATCGTCTCGACCGCCGGGGGGACCAAGAATTGGTTCTGGGGCGAAGAGCTGATGTTCGCCCACGCCTTCCTCGATCCCGAATTGACGCTCAGCCTGCCCGCGAAACTGACCGCCTGGACCGGAATGGACGCCGTCGCCCACGCGCTGGAGGCCGTGACGTCCCGGTCGTCCAACGCCGCGGGGCGGCTTTACGGGTTGGAGGCGCTGCGTATTTTGGCCGCCGCCCTGCCCCGCGCAGTGCACCACGGCGACGATGTCGCGGCGCGCGCGCAGGTCCTTTGGGGCAGCACCGTTGCCGGCCTCGCCCTGCACAATTGCAACACGCATATGGGCCACAATGTCAGCCACGCGCTCGGCTCGCTCTCGCGCGTGCACCACGGGCTGGCCACGGGCCTCGCCCTCGACGTGACGCTGCCGTGGCTGGTGGATCGCCCGGACGGCGCGGACAATTACGCCCGCGCGGCCGAAGCGCTGGGTGCCGCAGCGCGGGCGGATGCGTTGCCGGCCGCCTTCTCCGCCCTGATGCGCGCCTGCGACGTGCCCGCGGCCCTGCCGGAGGTCTGCGCAGAGGTCACGCCCGACGCCCTTGCCGCGTCCATGAAAAGCACGGCCAACCACGGCATGTCGCAAAACGCCGCCTGCGTGGTGACCGACGCCGATATCGACAAGATGGCCGGCATGGTCCTGGCCCTGCCGCTGGAGGCCTAGCGGACCATTACCGACCCCGCCGATGTCGCGGACGGGCAAGGATCGCGCCGCCGCAAGATGTATACACCTCGTATACATCACGACGCGGGAGGCAGATATGGCACAAGAGCGGATCAGATCGGGGGGCCGGGCCGCCCGCCGCGCGGCGCGCGCCCGGATCGAGGCGACGATACTGCCCGGCCTGCGCAACACGCTGCCAGTCTGCGAAATTCTGTCCGGATCGCAGGTGGAGCGGATTGACGCCGCCTCCATGGATATCCTCGAAAACGTCGGCGTGGTTTTCCGGGACGAGATCGCGCTGGCCGATTGGCGCCGCGCCGGCGCGAAGGTAAAGGGGGAGACGGTTTTCCTCGACCGCGGGCTGGTGCGAGAGCTGATCGCGACGATCCCGGAGACCTTTACCTACCGCGCGCGCAACCCGGACAAGGATGTCGCCCTGGGCGGGCCCAATGCGATCTTCGTACCGATGACCGGCGCGCCGTTCCTGCGCGATTTGGACGATGAGCGGCGCAACCCGACGCTGGACGATTTGGCGATGTTCCACAAGCTGAGCCACATGTCGCCGGCGCTCCATTCCACCGCCCACCACATCGTGGAGCCATACGACCACCCGATCAGCCACCGGCATTTGCGCATCACGCACTCCTCGATGGTGCACAGCGACAAGACGTTTATGGGCATGACGACCAGCCCCAAGAACGCCGAGGACGTGATGGAGATGTGCGCGATCCTCTTCGGCGACACGATGGAGGATCACCCGGTCACCACCGGCAACATCAACGGCAACTCGCCGCTGGTCTGGGACGAGACGATGCTGGGCGCCCTGCGCGCCTTCTGTGAGCGCAACCAGCCGGTTTTGTGCTCGCCCTTCGTGCTGGGCGGAGCGAATACGCCAGCCTCCGTCGCCGCCTCCGTCGCGCAGCTGAACGCGGAGGCGCTGAGCGCCCTTGCCTACACCCAAGTGGTGCGCCGCGGCTGCCCGGCGATCTACGGCCATTACCTGAGCACGGTGTCGATGAAGTCCGGCGCGCCGATGGCGGGAACACCCGAAATCAGCCTGATGAACTACATGATCGGGCAGATGGCGCGGTTCTACGGCGTGCCCTGGCGCACCTCCAATACGCTGGGCGGGGCCAAGACGTTCGATGCGCAAGCGGGTTACGAGAGTGCGACGACGCTGATGGCCGTGATGCATGCGGGGGCGAACTATGTCTGGCACTCCGCGGGCTGGAACGAGGCTGGCATGCACTGCTCTGTCGCAAAGTTCATCGTCGACGCGGAGCAATGCGCGATGGCGCACCGGATGGCCTCTGGCCTGCGATGGGACGATTTCGACCAAGCGCTCGCCGCCGTTGGCGATGTGGGACCCGGCGGCCATTATTTGGGCCATCCGCACACGCAGGAGAATTTCGAGACGGCATTCTTCATGCCCGAGCTGTTCGACAACAACTCCATCGAGCAGTGGATGGCCGAAGGGTCGGTGGAGATTACGGCGCGGGCACTGGGCCACGCGCGCACCTTGCTGAATGCCTACGAGCAGCCGGAGATGGACCCGGCCACGGACGAGGCCCTGCGCGACTACATCGCCCGGCGCGAGCGAGAAATCCCCGCGATGGATGCGCTGAACCAGGACTATTAACAGACGGCGGGCCGTGGTTGGTTGCCTCCGCGCCTGTCGCGGGGGGGCCGGGTCGACATCCAACGCTGCGCAGGGGCGGCCACTATTCTGCGCGCGCCTGCCACTCCTTCGCGCGCAAGTAGACATTGGCGCCGAGGCTCGCAAAGGGCTGCGGCGGCAGACGGGGCGGCGCGGCCTCCGCTCCAAAATGTGCGGTCAGCGCGGTCTCGACCCCCAGCGCCATATCGGCCGCGGCCATCCCCGTGAGCGTGCCGCGCGCAGTGCCCAGACCATTTTGCACGCACGCGGTGTAGAGCCCCGGCGCTACCTTTCCGCAGAGCGCGCTGCCGTTGCGCGACAGGCACAGATGCCCGGCCCACACATAGCCCTGCCGAACCCCCGAAAGATGCGGAAAATGGGCCGCGAACTTCGCCCGGTGCATCCGGGCGGCGCGGGCCAGGTCCGCTTCGGTCGGCACCATTCCGGCGCGCACGGTCGCGCAGGTCCGCGTGACGATCCGCGCCCGGCCCTGCGGGTCGGTGATCTGGCGCATCGTCGTGCCCATCGGGTCGGACGGGGTGACGCCCCAGCGCGGCTGCCCTTGCGCTGCGGGCACAGGTTCGGACATCGACGCGTAAAGAAACAGCTGGATCAGGCGGCCGCGCGCGATGCCAAAGCTCTCCAGATGTCCATTCACCGCCCAGATCACGCGCCCGGCCGACAGCCGCCCGTCCTTGCACCCCAGCGTCCAGCCGCCCGATTGCTCCGTCACCGACAGGACAGGCGAGCGTTCGAAGATCGCGCCCTCCGCCGCCAGACCCGCCGCCAAGCCGCGCACGTAGCCTGCGGGCTGCAGCATAACGGTGCCCGGGGTGTAGAGCCCGCTGGTATAGAGTGCAGAGCCGGTGACCGCGCGCATCTGGCCGGCATCCAGATGTTCAAACGGCTCCCCCAATCGCGCGAGGTGCTGCGCATAGCTGGCGTTGTGCGCCGCGGCCCCCGGCCCGCACGCACCGTTGATCTTGCCCGAGGGCTCGAAAAAGGCCGGAGGGATGTCGTAGGCCTCGACCGCAGCACCGGCAAAGGCGATGGCCTCGCGGTTCATCCGAATTTGCGCAGCGTCATCCCCGGCGCTGGCATAATCGTCCGAGCTCAGATCGTGCGGCAGGTCGATCATAAAGCCCGAATTGCGGCCCGCCGCGCCTTCGGCGATGCGCCCGGCCTCCAGCACCGCGACGCGCACGCCCGGATCGCGCAGGCGCAGCTGCCGCGCCGCCGACAGCCCCGCAAACCCGGCCCCTATGATGGCGATGTCCGCTGTGTGAGCACCCTCCAGCGCCGGATAGGCTTGGCCCGGTCCCAAAATCTCTGCCCAGGCGGCGGGGCCGCAGTGCACCGGCGTGCGGCGGGCGGTGTAGCTCACCCCACCGCCTCGTCCGCGTCATCGCTCAGATCGAGCCAGATCGTCTTGAGCTGAGTGTATTGGTCGTGGGCGTGCAGGCCATTGTCCCGCCCGCCGAAGCCGGACTGCTTCCAGCCGCCGAAGGGGGTGGAGATATCGCCTTCTCCAAAGCTGTTCACCGTTACCGTGCCCGCCCGCAGCATCCGCGCGCCGCGCAGCGCCCGTTTCGCGTTCCCGGTGAACAGCGCGGCGCACAGACCGTATGGTGTGTCGTTCGCCAGGCGGATCGCTTCGTCGAAGCTTTGGACCGTCTGCACGGTGAGGACGGGGCCGAAGATCTCCTCCCGCGCCGCGGGCGCATCCGCCGCGACCTCCACTACGCAGGGCGGGACGAAGTTGTCCGTCCCGGAAGGCGCGCCAAGCGGCTCCAGATAGGCGCGCACCTTGGCGGCGTGGGCCGGTGAGACCATCGCGCCCAGCCGTGTTTCGGGGTCCAGCGGATCGCCCAGTGGCCAATGCCGCAAATGCGCCTCGATCCGCGCCAGCAGATCCTCCTTCACGTCCCGATGCACGATCAGGCGCGAGGTGGCGGAGCAATTCTCTCCCATATTCCAGAACGCGCCCTGCACGATGTGCTGCGCGACCCGGTCCAGGTGCTCCGCGTCGTCCATGACGATGGCCGGGTTCTTGCCGCCCATCTCCAGCACGACTTCCTTGGCGTTGCTTTCGCCAGCATAGGCCAGGAAGCGCTTGCCCGTCTCGGTGGAGCCGGTGAAGCTGACCATATCGACGTCCATATGCCGGCCCAGCGGCGCGCCAACCTCGGGGCCGGTGCCCGGCACGACGTTCAGCACACCGCGCGGCAGGCCCGCCTCCATCGCCAGCTCGGCCACCTGCAGGGCAGTCAGCGTGGTCTCTTCGGCGGGTTTAACGATGACGCTGCAGCCCGCCGCGAGGGCCGGGCCGATCTTCCAGGCCAGCATCAGAAGCGGGAAGTTCCACGGCAGCACCAGGCCGACGACGCCGATAGGCTCCCGGACGATCATAGCAATATGGTCGTCGGAGGCCGGCGCCACCTGGTCGTAGATTTTGTCGATCGCCTCCGCGTGCCATTTGAGCGCCCCGATCGCCTCCGGCAGGTCAACCGTCTCGCAATCGTAGATGGGCTTGCCGCTGTCGAGGCTTTCCAGAACCGCAAGTTCGCGCGCGTTGCGGGTCATCAGCTTGCACAGACGGATCAGGACATCCTTGCGGTCTGCAGGGGGCAGGCAGGACCACCGCCCGTCCTCGAACGCCTCACGCGCCTTTTGGACGGCGACATCCACGTCGCCCGCGCCGCACGACGCGACCTGGGCGATCACCTCGCCCGTCGCGGGATTGACCGTCTCCATCGTCACGCCGGATATCGCGGGGAGAAAGCCGCCGTCGATGAAGGCGCCGGTGGGCGGGGTCAACGTGCCGGCCAGGCTGGCATAATCGTCACGGGTCAGCATGGCTTAGCCCTCCTTCTCGATCGCGGCGACGGTCGTCTTGAGGGTGCCGATCACCTGGTCCAGCGCGCGCCGGTCGTCTTTGTTCAGCGGACCGAGCGGCGGGCGGATCGCGCCGGTCTCGATCCCCTCGCGCGTGACGCCATACTTGATCGACTGAACGAACTTGCCCCCCTGCTCCAGCACGCGCATCAGCGGCATCATGGCAGACATAATGCGACGGCCTTTGGTGAAATCCCCCTCCAGCACGCAGGCGCGGTAGAGTGCGATATGTTCCTCCGGCAGAAAGTTGGAGCCGCCACAGACCCAGGATCGCGCGCCCCAGGCAAAGAACTCGAGCGCTTGATCGTCCATACCGCAGGACATCTGAATGTGCGGATAATCGCGGGCCAGCAGGTGCACCCGGTTGATGTCGCCCGAACTTTCCTTGATCGCGCAAAAGTTGCGGGAGCGGCCGACACGGTCGAGGAACTCTTGCCCCATCTCCGCGGCCATCCGGCCGGGATAGTTGTAGAGCATGATGGGCAGACCCGCGGCTCGGTCGATGGCGAGCGCGTTCAGGGCATTTTCACGCTCCGTCGGGACGGCGTAGGGCGGCGTGCCGAGCAGCAGCGCGTCCGCGCCCATCTCTCGCGCGGCGGTGGCCAGTGCGATAGAGTCGTCGGTCAACATGCTGCCCGTGCCGACGATCAAGGGCACCCGGCCGCGGGCTTGCGCATGAACGAAGCGCGCAACCTCCACCCGTTCAGGCACGGTCTGGGCGTAGTTCTCGCCGGTGGAGCCGCCGGAGATCAGGCCGTGCACGCCCGCGCCGATCAGCCGTTCGATCACGGCCGCCAGCGCGTCCCAATCCACGCTCAGATCGGGATGAAAGGGCGTGACGAGCGGGGTGTAGATCCCCTCGAAGCGGAAGATCGGGGTCATGACGCGCCCCGTGCGGGCGGCGGGCCGAGCGCCTCGTCCAGCGGGCCGGGCAGAACGAAGCGTTCGATCTCGTGCCGGCTGAGCTGCCAGTGATCGTGCGCGAGGGCTGCCGCCCTTTCCGCGTCCCGCTGCGCGATCGCCTCGATGATATGCCAATGCTGGGCGCTGGCGGCGGCGATATTGCTGGCCTGCGCGGCATCCTGCGGCTGGTAGAAGGTCATGGAGATGCGGGCATGGTCGATCAGCAACCGCTGAAAGCTGGCCAGGAGATAGGGATTGCCCGCCATCTCGCCCGTCACGGCGTGGAAATGCGTGTTGGCGAGGGCGCGGTCCGTGGCACTGCCCCGCACCAGCGCGCGGACAAAACCGTCCTGCGCGGCCTCCAGCGCGCGCAGCTGGCCATCCGTTCGGTGCTGTGCGGCCAGGCGCAGGATCGCGGCGTAGACCATCGGCGCGGCGAGGAAGAAGCCGCGCAGGCTGTCCGTGCTCAGCTCTGCGACGCGGACACCGCGGTTCTCTCGCAGTTCGGCATAGCCCTCGTGCGCCAGTTGGCGCAGCACTTCGCGCATGGGCGTGCGCGATAGGCCGTACTCGGCGCCCAGGCCCGCCTCGTCCAGATCGGCGCCGGGCGCGAGTTCCAGCGTCAGAATACGCTGGCGCAGCGCATCGTAGGCGGCGGTTTTGCGGTCGGGGCGCGCGGACATTTGGCAGCTCCGTCAAAGGTGTTACCAGATGTATACACGTTGTATGCGCACGCCGCCAAGCGCGTTTGCGGCGCGCACCGGTCTGCCCGCGACGCGTTAGACGAAGTCGATATGCTTCATCATCGGCATCTCGCGGATGCGCTGGCCGGTGGCCGCGAAGATCGCGTTAGACAGGGCCGCGGCGGCGGGCGGGACCATGGGCTCTCCCATGCCACGGATCTGGTCCGCATTCTCCAGCCCGCGCACGAAGATCTCGGGCGTCTGTGCTAGCCGCATCCCTTCACTGTCATAGTAGTTCTGCTGCTGCACCGCGCCGCCCGAATAGGTGACTTCGGAGTTCATCGCGTGCCCCAGTGCCCAGACGATCCCACCCTGGATCATGTTTTCGAACATGACCGGATCGACGACGGTGCCGACATCGGCGGCCACCCAGACTTTGTCCAATTTCACTGCGCCGTCTTGCAGGCTGACCTGCACAACCTCTGCCGTGGGCACGCCAAATGACATGCAGAATGCCACACCGCGCGCCGTGCCTTCGGGCAGCGCCTCGCCCCAATTCGACATCTCGGCCACGGCCTCGAGCGTTTTGCGGGAGGTGTCGTGCCACATCAGGCGCAAGCGCTCCTCCACCGGGTCGGCGCCGGCGGCGTGGATCAGCTCGTCGAGGAACGTGTCGTGGAAGAACCCGTTGGTCGAGGCACCCACCGCCCGCCAGGAACTGATCGGCGCCAGGGCGGGCGCCCGGTAGCCCGACACGCGGTAATTCGGGATGCGGTAGGGCTGCTCCCACGCGCCCGCGACGATCTGCAGGTCTGGGCCGGGCATCGACATGCCGATCCGCCCCATCTGACTTTCCACGACGGAGGGCATCGCGATGGAGAGATCCATCGTCTCCACCCGTCCATTCGCGACCGTGCCGCGGCCCCGCGCCATGGCGATCTGGCGGGTGTCGTTATGGGTCCAATCCTCTTCACGGGAATAGGTCAGCTTGACCGGCGTACCGGGCATCTGCGCCGCGATCTCCGTCGCTTCCTGGACAACGCGCGGCTCAAGCCGGTGGCCGAAGCTGCCGCCCATCATCAAGCCGTGGATATGGATCTGATCGCGTTCGTGCCCTGTGATCTTGGTGATCTCAGACTGCAAGAAGCGGGGGATCTGCGTGCCGGTCCAGACGTCGACGCGGTCCTCGGTCACGCGGACGGTGGCATTGATCGGCTCCAGCGGCGAATGGGCGAGGTAGGGCGCGCGGTATTCGGCCTCGATCACCTCGGCGCCTTCGAGCGCCGCGGCGACGTCGCCCTCGTCGCGGTTGCGGCTGTCCAGCCGGTCTTCCACGAAGCTATCGCTCAGGACCTGCCAGTGGCCATCCTGTTCTTCGGGATAGGGGGTGCCAGTCTCCCACTCCACGTCGACCGCCTGCGCGGCCTGCATCGCGCGCCAGGTGTTGTCGGCCACGACGGCAATGCCGCCCGTGATGCCGAGCACACGCGTCACGCCGGGCATCGCTTGCGCCGCGCTGGCGTCGAAGCCCTTGGCCCCCAGACCCCGGCGCGGGTTCAGGCGCACGGTGGCGTGCACCATGCCGTCGATTTCGAAGTCGATGCCGTAGTCCTGCGTGCCCGTCGATTTGGCCCGGATGTCTGTGCGCGGCACCGATGTGCCGATCATGCGCCACTGGCTCGGATCGCGCAGCGGGACGTCCTGGACCGGCGCGATGCCGGCGGCTGTCGCGGCAAGGCTTTCGTAGGTCAGCTCCTGTCCGTCCGGCAAGATCACTTTACCGGCCCGGGTGGTCATGGCGGAAGCCTCCATGCCGGTCTGCGCCGCCGCGGCGGCCTTCAGCGTCTCCCGTGCGGAGGCACCGGCCTGGCGCAGTTTGACGAAGCTGTCGGGCACGGTGGTCGAGCCGCCCGTGATCTGCATGCCCATGAACTTCATCATCGCGTCCATCACGCCGCGGGTCGCGTTGGCGCCAAAGCTGTCGTCGGTGGACCGGAACGGCGCCGCTTCCGTGGCGAGCGCGGTGTTGTAATAGGCCGGGCTGGGCACACCGGGGTCGACGCGCACTTGATCTAGTTCCACATCCAGTTCCTCGGCGATCAGCATGGCCTGCACGCTGTAAGCGCCCTGCCCGCTATCCGCACGCGGCGTGATCAGGGTGATGCCAGAGGCGTCGATCTTGACGTAGGGGGTCAGCGCCGCCTCCCCCTCCGCTAGATCGTCCAACAGCGGGTTCGCCGCGGGGCGCTGGTACATGTAGTAGCCGAAGGCGACTCCACCCGCGATGCTGGCGGAGCCGATCAGGAAGGTGCGGCGGGCGATCTTTCCAAGACGGGACATGGCCTTACACCCCCCGCAACTTGGTGGCGGCGGTCTTCACCGCGGCGCGGATGCGCGGATAGGTCCCGCAGCGGCAGAGGTTGCCGTTCATCGCATCGTCGATGTCCTGATCCGTCGGGTCCGGCATCTGCGACAGGAGTGCTGCGGCCTGCATCATCTGGCCACCCTGGCAATAGCCGCATTGCGCGACCTGGTGCTCTTCCCACGCCTGCTGCACCGCGTGCATCTGGTCGGGCGTGCCGAGCCCTTCGATCGTCGTGACCGGCCCCCAGACATCGCCCGCGGGTACCTGGCAGGACCGTTGCGCCTCGCCCGCGATGTGGACAGTGCAGGCGCCGCATTGGGCCACACCGCAGCCATACTTGACGCCCTTGATGCCCAGCGTGTCCCGCAGAACCCACAGAAGGGGCATGTCCGGTTCGACCTCAAGCTCGTGCTCGGTCCCGTTGACGGTCAGTCTCATCCTCTGGCTCCCTGATGGTGGCTTGGCGCTAACATAGGCAATTTGCGCGCGGCGCACACTTGCAGATTGCGCCAAAATCCGGGGCATTTGCGCCGCGCACGGCGCGTTGAGGCGCCGGGCAGAACGGGGTAAGAGTTCGCCATGGCGGGTTTTACCAAGATCATGTGGGTGCAGTCGCGCACGGTGGCGGTCATGCTGCTGGCCGGGCTGACCCGCGCGGACCCGGCGCGGATCGAGGCGTGGATCGCCGCAGGCTCCGCCCGCCGCGCCGGCACCATCGTTTGGGGGACACTGGCGGGTCTTTTCGCTGCCTCGCTCGCGGCCGGCCAGTTCGGCCTGCTGGGTCTGTGCGTCTTCTGGCTGGGGATCATTCTGCTGATCCGGTAAGTGTATACCGGCGTATGCTATTGTAATCGTGAATTTTTTCGCGCTCGGACTGATCCATCGCCGCGCTGCCGCGTATACAGCTCGTCAACAACCTCAAGCACGGGAAAGGAAAGACCATGGGTATTGGCCTCGGAATTCTGACGTTTGGGACTTTGGGCTTCGTCGTCGCCTTCGGCTACATCAGCGCCCGCGCGTACGAAAAGACGCGCCTGGAGGGCCTGCCGAAATCGTCGCTCTCCGAAGATGGAATCGCGGAGCGTCTGGCAAGGGCCGCGACGAAGTAACCCGCTGCGGGGGAACGACATTCAAGGCGCCGCGCTGCTTGTCCAGCGCGGCGTTTTTTGTTTTGACGAGCCCGTCGCCTGAGAGCCCGCCAGATCAGGCCAGAACGTTTTCCTTCGCCAGGATTTCTTTGACCGACGCGTCGACCTTGCGCTGCAACGATGGGTCGGCCTTGATCGCGGAATGGGCCGCCTTGAGGATGTCTGCCGCGCTGGCGTCGATCCCGGCAGAGCTGACGCCCTGATTGAACGCGTATTTCGAGATGCCGGAGGTATATTTCCCCGCGACTTCCTTGAGGATTTTGGCGCGCAGCCGGTCCGGCAGCTTCTTCGATCCGACGTATTTTTGTAGGGCGCTGGGGATCATCTCTTGGTTCAAGACGTCGCGCGATTTCATCGACACCTTGGCCTGCGACTTGGACAGTTCGCCCAGCGGGCCGGCGCTCAGCCCGGCAAAGATGATGTCCTGAAGCGCCGCCTCGATATCCGCTGCGCCGAATTTGTCGCCCTTTTTGACCCAGCCGGCGACAATTTTGGGAATCTGCCCCGCCGCCTCCTTGGCCGCGGCAGACGTCCCCCCGCCCAGGTAGTCTTGTAGGATCTTCTTGGCGATTTTCGGCGACAGGCCCGGCACCTTGGCCGTGACGCGGGACACGGCGGCCTTGGCGAAGTCATCCACGAATTTGGTCGGCAATCTGCTGGCCGCCCCGGCGCTGAGCGCCGAGATCAGGCCATTTTCCAGGATCGCTTTGACGGCGCTGGACGCGGTCACCTTGTCGCCCGCACTGTGCTTGCCGAATTGGGTCGCGGCGGTGTTGATCATCGCGACGCCCGTCTCCGCCGTCACAGCGGCCATCGCGGTCGACATGCCGCTCGTGACCAGCATCGGCGCCGCCATCGCCCCCACGGCGATGAAGCCCGCGGAGGACGTGACCGTCGCAGCGATTTCGCCCCGGCTGGTGCCCTTGCCGAAGGCCTTGAGGAAGCGCTGCACCTCTTTGTAGGCCGTATCGGTGGCCTTCGCCGCCGGGGGCAGCGTCTTGTGGACCTTCGCCAGGTCCTTCTTGGCCAGCGCCGCCTCCAGGCTGGTGATCTTGGCGCCCTGCTCTTTGATCAGGGAGAGGTTGATCGACCCCGCGCCGCCCAACAGGCTGGACGTGTTGAAGATGGCCGACTTGAGGATGCCCTCTTTGGCCGCCGCGATGCGGTTGTATTGCTGCCAGGTGGCGTAATTGCCCTGATATTCGCGCCGCAGCGCGGTTGCGAGCCGGGACATGTTCGCCACCAATTTGTCCCGCGCCTTGTTGTACTGACTTTCGCTTAGGTAAGCGGTCTTCCCCTTCAGCGTGATCTTGTAGATCTTGCCCGCCTTCTGCTTCTCCCGCTGGCGGCGGACGCATTCGGTCAAGAGCCCTTTGACCGTGCGGCTTTCGGGATCGATCACGCCGCCGGTCTTGCCGCCGCCGTAATGGATTGTCGCCTGTTTGATGCCGGTCTTCAGCGCCTTGTAGGTGGCGGAGCGGACGCTTTCGCTCAGGACGCCCGCGCCGATCAGCATCTTGCGCACCTCTTCGAGGTCCTTGGGATCGTTCTTGACCGGCTTTGCGCCGGCGGGGCGTTTGGCGTTGGGGTCACCGACCGGGGCCGAGAGCTTCTTGAACTGCGCCATGATCTTTCACCCTGAAACTGTTGAAATTATTTGGTCATTGAAAGGCTTTTTGCCAAACTGTTCCGGCGAAGCGCGTACCGCGCAAATGAAAAGTCGCGGCCTTTTCGAATGGAAAAGGTGGCTGCGGGTGCAGGCGCCCAACAAAAGCGGGCACGGGGTCGGGGTGATTTTTCGTTTCGGAAAACTGCTGCGCGGGCGTGGTTAACGGGCCTTGAAGGCGGCACTGCCGGGCACAGGCACCGGTGCGGAGACGTATGAGGCCAGCAGCCGGTCCATCGCGGCCCGCGCGATTCGCGTGTTTTCGGGCACGAAGCCCAGGCTCGCGACCATCTTCCAGTGGCCGTACATCAGCGCGACCAGGAGATAGGCAA
>JBCDFL010000032.1:0-22500 GCA_039178165.1 Pseudomonadota bacterium
CCACTTCTTGCCGACGGTCAGCGCGATACGGTCCGCGGGCGTGTTGCGCCACTTGTCCGATCCACCGGCGGTCAGGAACTCCGTCCCGTCGCCGATATGCGCGTTGACGTCGAAATAGAGACCGTTCTCCAGACCGTAGGAGGCCTCCAGCTCGAAGCCGGACACTTCCACCGACGACACACCGGAATAGCTCGTCACGTCATAAAGGAACGTGTCGTAGTAGCCCGCGCGCAACGCTAGCGTGTCGCCCGCCGTCAGCACGTCCGTGCCCGCATAGGAGAAGCCGATCTCGTAGGTGCGCGACTTCTCGGACGTGTCGCGGCGGAAATCGGTAAAGGCGATGTCGTCGATGATCGGAAGACCTTCGGTATAGGCCGCGCTGCCGAAGACGGCAAAGCCATTGGTCCACTCGTAGGCCAGCGATACACCGCCCATGACGGCGTCGGTTTCGACGTTCACACCGTTATCACCCAGCAGGTCCGACGTCTCGTACCGGATCGCGGGGGTGAAGGTGAACCCACCGACCTTCATCTCGTCGATCAGGAACAGGGCGATTCGGTTGTCCCGCCCGCCCGGCGCGCTGGACGCGTCCTTACGCTCCTTGCGGATGAACTCGATCCCGCTGCGCAGCTCGTGCGACACGCCGCCCGTCTCGAACAGGGACGTGTTCTTCAGCGTCAGCTTCGTCGTCTCATAGCGGTGGTCCGCTTCGACCAGCGGCAGCAGGAACGCGAAGGTCGGCGTGTTCTCCAGCGAGGAGGAGCCGGCGACGTAGGATTGCTCGATTTCTTGGTCGGCGTAGGACAGTGTCGCTTCGAAATCGATCAGATCGTTGTCCACCGGATCGTATTGGTACCGCAGCGAGACTTGCGTGGTGTCATAGGTCCGGTCGACCCGCCCGAACGCGTCCGTCGTCGTGATGAACGTGTCGTAGGGCACGTCTTTGTCGTCGGCCACGGTGTTGGTGTAGCTGAAGGTCAAGCTGTGCTCGAGCGCGTCACCGAAGCTGTATTTCCCTTTGATCAGGCCTGACGGAGTGCGGAAGGCGGAGTTGCCGATTCGCACGCCATTGCCGTCTTCCTGGTCGTTCTGATCGCGCCAGGCGTAGTTGAACAGGAACTCGGTCTGCTCATCCACTTGCCAGGCCAGGATGGTGGAGGACGCGATACCGTCGCCATTGCTTTGGTATTCCAGCGTCTGTGCGATCTTCACGCCCGGGATGCCCCCGGTGAAGTCACTGGCATCCTTGGTCTCCAGCTGGATCACACCGCCCACGATGCCCGAGCCATACTCGAAGCTGCCGATCGTGCCGCGGATCACCTCGATGTTCTTGTAAAGGAACGGATCGGTGAAGAGCTGCGTGCCGATCCGGTACAGTTCTTCCGAGCCGGAGGTGGCGCCGTCGATAATGATAGCGATCTTCTGGTCGCTGCCGAACGTGTTGTTGGCGCCGAAGCCGCGGATGTTGATGCCCGAGCCCTGCGGCGTGGAGCCGTTGACCAGCGTCACGCCGGGGACCGAGTCGACCAGTTGGGCGATGGTGCTGCCCTGGCGGTCTTCGATCTCTTCTTGGTCGACGACTGTAATCGCTTCGGCGGAGCCGGTGGCGATGTCCCGCTTGCCCGCCGTGAGCGTCAGCGTGCCCAGATCGACAAGCTCTTCGTCCTCGGTCGTCGGGGGCGGGGTGGTCTGCGCAAAGGCAGGTAGGCCCAGCATCATAAGCAAGGCCAGCGCGGAGGAGCCGCGCAGCATAGTGCGTTGCATGGTTTTGTTCCCAGATCAGCTATTTTTTTGGTTTTCGGGCTGGCACGTCGGCTGGCTGCGGAAGACGTGGCGCGTGCGCGCAGGAGTCTCACCGGTCCCTACTTGCGGCTTTTATTTTGGCCGAGTATTTTGGTCAACAATGCCCAGCAACAGCGAGCGCGCTTCAGCTAGGCCTTCCACCTCAGTGAGGCTTTGATGCAACAGGCTAAAATGTCGGCGTCGGATATTCGGGACGCCATTACCGAAAACCCCAAGATGCGGGCCAGGGACCTGGCGCATAAGCTGGATCTGGCCGAAGCGGACCTCGTCGCGGCACAGGTCGGCCACGGCACGACCGCCATCGCGGCCCATCCCGACAAGATCATGCCCGCCCTCACCGCGCTGGGGGAGGTGATGGCCCTGACCCGCAACGCGTCCTGCGTGCACGAAAAGGTCGGCACCTACGACAATTACCATGCGGGCGAGCATGCGGCGATGATCCTCACGCCGGAAATCGACCTGCGCATCTTCCCCTCCCACTGGAAGCACGCCTTCGCGGTCGAGACGCCCATGCAGGACGGCGGCGTGCGCCGGTCCGTGCAAGTCTTCGATGCCGCGGGCGACGCGGTGCATAAAGTCTACCTGCGCGAAGGCTCAGACCTTGCCGCATGGGACGCGATGACCAGCGCGCTTGCCACGGGCGACGAGGCGCAAAACCTGACCCTGGCGGAGCGGCAGCCCGCGGAGGCACCGAAATCGCGCGAGGACAAGCTGGACGTGCTGCGCGCCGAGTGGGACCGCCTCACCGACACACACCAATTCCTGCGTCTCTGCGCCAAGCTGAAGATGAACCGCCTGGGCGCCTACCGCATCGCCGGCGCGCCCTACGTGCGGCCCCTGGCCCTCGATGCGGCGGACCGCATGCTCGAAGGGGTGCGCGACACCGGCCTGCACGCGATGGTCTTCGTCGGCAACCGCGGCTGCATCCAGATCCATAACGGCCCGGTCCACCAGCTGCGCGAAATGGGGCCCTGGCAGAACGTCATGGACCCTGATTTCAACCTGCACCTGCGGCGCGACCACATCTCGGAGATCTGGGCGGTTAATAAGCCGACCCAGCGCGGCATGGTCCGCTCGGTCGAGGCGTTCGGCGCCGATGGCAGCCTGATTTTCCAGACCTTCCCCGTCGCAAAAGAGGGCAACGACCACCGCGCTGCCTGGCAAGACGTGTTCGACGGCCTAAAAACCCTTCAAACGGAGGCTGCGCAATGATCCGACTGACCTACCCCGCTCTCTTCGCTCTGATCCTCAGCTTCTTTGGCGTTGGCCTGGCTTGGACCACCGGCCAGCAGGCCGCCGCCAAGGAAGGCGCGGCGGACGTCGTGTCCATCGGCAACGCGGTGACGGAGATTGTCTACGCGCTCGGCCAGGAGCACCGCCTGGTCGCCCGCGACAGCACCTCCACCTACCCGGCAGCGGCGCAGGATCTGCCCAATATCGGCTATATGCGCGCGCTCAGCGCCGAGGGCGTGCTGTCCGTCGGCCCGAACCTCATCATCTCCACCGAAGGGGCCGGACCGCCCGAAGTGGTCGACGTGCTGAAAAGCACCGGCCTGAACTTTATCGAGGTGCCGGAAGGCTACACGCCCGAGGCGATTTCCGAGAAAATCCTCATCATCGGACGCGCGCTTGAGGTCGAAGACGCCGCCGAAACGCTGGCCGCCGAGGTAACCGCCGACATCGCCGCCGCCATGCGCAACCGCGCGGAAGGCGGCGCGCCGAAGCGCGTCATGTTCGTCATGAGCGCCCAGGGCGGCAAGCTGATCGCCGCGGGTCAGGACACCTCCGCCGGAGCGATCATCGAACTGGCGGGCGGCGTCAATGCAGTGGACGGCTATTCGGGCTGGAAAACCATAGAGGATGAGGCTGCGACCGCCGCCGCGCCCGACTTCGTCCTGATGATGAGCCGCGCGGGCAACCATTCCGCCGATGCGGAAACCCTGTTCGCCCTGCCGTCGCTGTCGACCACGCCAGCGGCACAGAACAGCGCCCTCATCAAGATGGAGGGGCAGAAGGCTCTGGGCTTCGGCCCCCGCACCGCCGAGGCGATCCGCGAGCTCAACACGGCTCTCTACGGCGCGGAGTGATCCATGGCCGTCACCGATGCGCCTCGCCTCCCGCGCAGCCGCGCGGCGCGGGCCCGGGCGATGCATGTCTATCTGGCCATCGTCCTTGTGGTCGTCGGCATCGCCAGCCTGAATATCGGGGCGACGACCACGTCGCTCTGGACCGTTTTGGGCAAGCTTCTGTCCGGTGAGGGGCTGACCCTCGCCGAACGGGCCGTCCTCTTCAACATCCGCATGCCGCGCCTGGCGATGGGCTGCCTCGTAGGCGCTGCGCTGGCAGTGTCGGGTGTCGCGATGCAGGGGCTTTTCCGCAACCCGCTGGCTGATCCGGGCATCGTCGGCGTCTCCGCGGGCGCGGGCCTTGGCGCGATCTTCGCCATCGTGCTGGGCGGGGCGGCGGGCGCCTGGGCGGTGAACGTGACCACCGCGCTGGGCCTGCCCGCCCTCGGCGCCGCGATCGACCAGGGGCTGGTGCGTCTGCAACCCTCACTCACCCCCATCGCCGCTTTTCTGGGCGCATGGGCCAGCACCCTCCTGCTCTACAAAGTGGCGACACGGGCCGGGCGCACCTCCGTGGCCACGATGCTGCTGGCGGGTATCGCGCTCGGTGCGCTGGCCGGCGCGCTGATCGGGATCATGACCTTCGTCGCCGACGACCAGCAATTGCGCGATCTGACGTTCTGGGGCCTCGGCTCCCTCGCAGGGGCCAGTTGGGTCAAGCTGGCGGTCGCGGCGCCGGTCATCCTCGGCGCCGTGATCGTCGCCAGCTTCCTGGGCCGCGCGCTTAACGGTCTGGCCCTGGGTGAGGCGACCGCCCACCATATCGGCATCCAGGTGCAGCGGATGAAGAACGTCGCAATCCTCGCCGTCGCGGCCGCCACGGGCGCCGCCGTCGCCGTGTCGGGCGGGATCGGTTTCATCGGCATCGTGGTGCCGCACCTCTTGCGCTTGGCCACTGGGCCGGACCACCGCCCGCTGCTGATCAATTCGGCGCTTCTGGGCGCGATCCTGCTGGTGCTGTCGGACGTCATCTCGCGCAGTATCATCCCGCCGGCGGAACTGCCCATCGGCATCGTGACCGCCGTTCTGGGCGCGCCGGTCTTCCTGTGGATCCTGCTTCGCCAACGCTCCGTCGTGGACCTCTGACATGCTCGTCGCCGCCAACATCTCCGTGCGCGTCGGGCGCAAGCAAATCCTGCACGACATCCACTTCACCGCCGCGCCCGGCGCCGTGACAGCCATCGTCGGGCCGAACGGGTCCGGCAAATCGACGCTGCTGAAGGCGATGACCGGCGATATCGGCTATGACGGCACCGTCCACCTGGGCGGCGATGACGTCGCCCGGATGCACGCCTGGCAACTCGCTGCCCGCCGCGCCGTCTTGCCCCAAGCGAGCGCCCTCGCCTTCCCCTTCACGGTGATCGAGGTGGTGCGCATCGGCCTGCAAAGCGGCGTCGACGCCGCCCAGGACACCCGCGCGCTGGAGGCGCTAGACCGCGTCGGCCTCGCCCACTACGCACACCGCTTTTATCAGGAGCTGTCGGGGGGCGAGCAGCAGCGCGCCCAGCTCGCCCGCGTCCTGGCACAAGTGTGGGAGCCTGTCCGGGACGGCGTGCCGCGCTGGCTGCTGCTGGACGAGCCTGTCTCCGCCCTCGACATCGCGCACCAGCTGGAGGTGATGCACCTCGCGCGCGACTACGCGGCGCAGGGCGGCGGCGTCGTGGCGGTGATGCACGATCTGAACCTCACGGCGATGTTCGCCGACCAAGTCGCGGTACTTAAGGACGGCGCCGTTCTGGCGGCAGGGCCAGTGGAGGAGGTCTTCACCGACGACACGCTGGGGACTGCCTATGGCTGCCAAATCCGCGTGAGCGCGGCGCCGAGCGCCAGCGTGCCCTTCATCCTGCCCCACATGGCCAGCTAGCCGGCGGCGGTCACGATTGCGGCGGCCAGAGCCTCGACGGCTTTCGTCCGCGCGGGCTCCGGCAGGATGGTGAAGTTGCAATTAGGATCGACCATCTCGACCTCCAGGATGCGAAAGCCATCCTCCACCGGGATCAAGTCCAGGCGCAGCCGCACCGGCGTCGCGGCCACCGTGCCCAGCACCGCGTGCACCCGCGCGCCCAGATCGTGCAGCGCTGCCAGCGTCGCGGGGTCTTCCTCCAGCACCCGCGTCGCGGCGGGCAGCGGGCCGAAGCCAGGCCGTTTGCGCGTGGCCACGGCGATCTGGCCGCCCACGAAGGTGGCCGAGACCTCGCCCCGCTCCACCCCCGGCAGGTAGGGCTGGGCGACGACACCGCCCAGATGCGGCTCGGCCAGGATCGCTGCGACCCGGTCCGCCGCCGCCTCCGCCGTCGTGACCCGGCGCGCCGCCTCGTGCACGAGCGCGGCGCCGCTGGGATCGAAGACAACCGCGTGCAGCGAATCCGCCGACACGATCGGCTTGAAGACAAGCGCCTGCCCCGGCCAGTCCGCCTGGCAGGCGGCGACGATCTCAGCCGCCGCCCTCTCCCCCGGCCGGGCGAAGCGCGACGGGGTCAGCGCCGCCGCCAGCACCGCGTCGCCTGCCGCACCGAGCACCTGCCAATAGGCGCCCTTGTCTATGCCGAGGTCCAGCACCGCGCGCGCGTTGATCAGCCGCCGCGCGCCGTCAGCCTGGCAGGCGGCGACCCAGGCGCGAAACGCGTCCGGCGCGCTGGGGATGTTCCAGGTGGAGCTGACGAAGATGCCGTCGTAGCTGTGCCAGTTTGCCTCCGCCTGCCAATCGCGCACCTCCACCGCGCAGCCCCGCGCGCGCAGGGCCGCCGCAAGCCAGGCATCCTCGCGCCAAGGTACGTCGGCATAGGCGGCATAGGTCGCGATGCAAATCTTCACGTCCCGAGTTCCTCCGCCCCATCGCCCTGCGACAGCGCGTCGCGCAGCGCGTCACCGGCCAGGTTGATCGCCAGCACGCAGATCACGACCGCCAGCCCTGGCCAGATCATCTGCAGCGGGGTGGAGCGCATGTGCACCCGCGCATCCAGCAGCATCGCGCCCCATTCCGGCGCCGGCGGCTGCACGCCAAAGCCCAGAAAGCCCAAGGCAGAGATGCCCAGGATTGCCCGCGCGAACATCCCCGTCCACACGACCACCAACGAAGGCACCAGCGCCGGCAGGAAGTGCCAGCGGGCGATGGACAGCCCGCCCATCCCCGCCAGCCGCGCTTGCACGACATAGCCGCGGCTGCGCAGCGACAGCCCGATGCCCCGCGCCACCCGCGCGTAGCGCATCCAGCCCGTGACGCTGAGGGCAAAGACCAGGCTCCAGGTGCTCGCCCCCATCAGCCCCGCGATGACCACCGCCGCGACCAGTTCGGGAAAGGCCAGGAAGGTGTCCGTCGCCCGCATCAGCCCCCAATCGGCCAGCCGCCCGCCAAGCGCGGCCATCAGGCCGATCGCGGTGCCGATCAGCAGGCTGAGGAGCGAAATGAGGAACGCCAGCCCCAGCGACCAGCGCGCGCCGTAGAGGATGCGGGACAGGATGTCCCGCCCCAGCGCGTCGGTACCCAGGGGAAAGTCCGCGCTTGGCCCCGACAGCCGGCTCGGGATGTCGATGGCCACTGGATCGTGCGGCGCCAGCATCGGCCCAAGCAGGGCGAGCGCGACGAAGGCGCCGACCAGCAGCGCGACGCTACGCATCCTGCCCCGCGATACGTGGATCGATCAGGCGGTAGGCCAAATCGATGATCAGGTTGGTCAGCACGAAGACCAGCGCGGTCAGCACAACGACGGCCTGTACCTGCGGAAAATCCCGCGCCGTGATGGCGGAGACGAGGAAGCTGCCCAGGCCCGGCCGGCCAAAGATCACCTCGATCAGCACCGCCCCTTCCAGCAGGAAGGCCAGCTCCAAGCCAAAGACGGTCACAACCGGGATCGCCGCGTGCGGCGCCACGTGATCGCGCGCGATCCCCCCCGGGCGCACGCCCCGCCGGCGCAAGGCGGGCAGGAAGGGCTGGCCGCGCGCCTCCAGGATGCCGGAGCGGATGATCCGCGTCAGGGAGGCGGCGACGCCGAGGCCCAGCGTGACCGCAGGCAGAATGGCGTGGGCCGGCGTGCGCGCGCCCATCGCCGGCAGCCAGCCCAGCTGCACCGCAAAGAGCAGGATCAGCAGCAGACCCAGCCAATAGGCCGGGATCGCGGTGCCAAGGGAGGCGAGGCCCACCGCCGCCCGGTCCAGCAGGGATCCCGGCCGGCGCGCGGCCAGCGTCGCCAGCGGCACCGACAGGGCCAGCCCCAGGGCCAGACCGCTCAGCGCCAACGGAAAGGTGTAGCCCATCGCCGCGCGAAGATCGGGCCAGACCGGCCGGCCCGTGACCGACGAATACCCCAGATCGAGCCACAAGAGCGGGCCGAGCCAGTCCCAGAACGCGGGCCAAAAGGCCTGGTTCAGGCCGACCTCAGCCCGGACCTGGTCGATGATATCGTCGGTCAGAAGCGCGTCGAACCGCGCCATCGCGATGGCCTGCGCGGGATCACCCGGCGCGTGCCACAGGAGCGCGAAGGTCAGCACAGCCGTGCCCAAAAGGACGACGCCGGCGCGCAAGATCAGGGCAAGGGCCGCGCCGATCATTCCGCCGCCTCCAGCCCGCCGAGGGCAATCGCGGCGGCGCGCAACGTGCGCCCGTACTCGGAGGCGGGCGCAGCCAGGAAAGACGCGGGTGCGGCCATCTCCTCGATCCGGCCGGCGCGCAGGACCGCGATCTGATCCGCTTGCGTGACCGCATAGCCCAGATCGTGGGTCACGATCAGCGCGGCGAACCCCTCGGCCCGCTGCATCCCCGCGATCAGCCGCGCGGTGTGCTTCTGCGTTACCGCGTCGAGCGCCGACAAAGGCTCATCGAACAGCACCAGCGGCGGGCGCGCGATCAGGGCGCGCAGGATGCCGGCCCGCTGCGCCTGACCGATGGAGACCTCTCCGGGCCGCCGGTCCAGCAGCGCCTCCGGCAGCTCCAGCCCTGCGCAGAGCGCCTCGAGCCGCCCGTTGGGCAGATCGGCGCCGCCCGCCACTACCGGCTCCAGCACCGACCGGCGCAGGGGCAGCGCGGGGTTAAAGGCGGCGCGCGGCTCTTGCATGACCAGCGCCGGGCGCGCCGCGCGCACCGGCGCGCCGTTCCACGTCACGGTGCCGGCGGCGGGCCGCACCAGGCCCAGGATCGCGGCGATCAAAGTCGACTTACCCGCACCGCTTTCACCGACCACGGCCAGCGTCTTTCCCGGCGCGAGGGTCAGCGTCACGTCCCGCAGCGTCTCCCGCCGCCCGCGCCGCACGGACAGGCCCTCCAGCCTCAGCACGGCAGCGCCGCCCAGCTGCGATGCGCGGTCAGCGCCCGGCCCGCGGCGCTTTGCGGATGCTCCAGGATGGCGTCCGTCGGCCCCTCTTCGACCAGGCGCCCGGCCTCCATCAGCAGCAGCGTTTCCACCTGCCGCGCGGCGAGGCCAAGGTCGTGGGTGATCAGCAGCATCGCGGTCTCCCGCCCCTCCAGACAGGTCCGCAGCAGCGCCATGGTCGCAGCGGCGACGACCGGGTCGAGGGCAGAGGTCGGCTCGTCCAGAACGATCAGATCCGGCGCGCCGATGAGGGCCATCGCGATAACAAAGCGTTGCTGCATGCCCCGGCTCCACCCCCAGGGGCGCTTGCGAAGATCGCCCCCCGCGATGCCAAGGGCCTCGAACAGCCCGGCCCGGTCGGCTCTGCCGGGCGGGACGCCGAGGGCGACCTCCGCCTCGCGCCAGTGGAAGGCCATGGAGCGCAGCGGGTCCAGCGCCTCGTCCGGGCTTTGCGGCACGTGTGCGACGCTGCGGCCTTGGGCCCGCAGATCGTCAATCAGCGCGTGGCCCAACGTGGACTTGCCCGACCCGGACGCGCCGACGAGGCCGACGCGCCCGCCGGCCTCCAGCCGCAGATCGGTGGGATGCAGGATCGTCCGGCCCGCACGCACGGCGCACAGGCCGGAAGCGGTCAGGCTCATTCGGTCAGCGCGGTCTCGTGCGTGACCCAATACGTCTCCGTCGGGTGGACGCGGTAGCCGGTAAGGCCCGCGACGCCGACATTGGTCTGGCTGACGTGGAAGACCGGGATCATCGCCGCCTCATCCGCGATGATCTGCTGCACCTCGGTGTAGATCGCGCGCCGCTCGTCCGCGTCGAACGTCACACGGCCCGCCTCCAGCAATTCGTCCATACGGGCGTTGGAGAATTGGCCGGAATTGGAGCCGCCGTCGCTTTTCAGCAGCGTCTCCAGCACCGCGCCGGGATCGCCCTGCGGCGTGGTCACCCAGGCTTGCAGGAACAGGTCGGCGTCGCCCGCCTTGATCGCGTCGTTGCTGGTGCCCCATTCGCCAACGGAGATGGTCGCTTTCACACCGATCCCGGCCAGGAAGGCCTGAGTCAGCTCCGCGGTGGGCGGCAGCGCGGCGCGCGAGGCGTAGGTCACGATGTCGATCTCCAGCGGCGCGCCGTCCAGCGTCCAAGTGCCGCCCTCCTTCACCGCGCCGGCCTCTTCCAGCAGCGCTTCGGCCCGTACGGGATCGTAGGGTGCGGGGATGTCCGCGGCCCAGCCGGTCCCATCGGGATAGACCGTGCCCGCCGGCACGCCGCCGACGCCGGACAGCGCCGCCTCCACCACGCCGGCGCGGTCGATGGCGTAGGACACCGCCTGGCGCACCTTGGGATTGGCCATCGGCCCGCTCGCCGCGTTCACGGTGTAGAAATACAGCCGCGCGGTCGGCGCGGCGAAGCCCTGGGCGCCGGTCTCCTGGATGCGGTCAAAATCGGTCTCCGGGTAGTTGATCACCAGATCGACCTCACCCGCCTCAAAGGCCAGCGCGGCGGAGGCGGGGCTGGCGGAAACGACGACACGCACTTCCTCCAGCGCGGGCGCGCCAAGGCGGTAGTCGGCGTTCGCCTCCGCCCGGTAGAGTTGCTCCGGGATCGCTTCGCGGAAGACGAAGGGGCCGGTCGCGTTGATAGGGAAATCTTCGGACGGGGTGCCCAGCACCGCCAGCCCCGGCTCGGACAGGGTCCAAGGGAAGGCGGCGTTCGGGGCGTTTGTCTCGAACACGACGACGCTGTCACCATCGGCGCGCATCTCCGCCAGGTCGAGCAGTTTGGCCATGCGCGCGTTATGCGCCGGGCTCGCCTCGTCCAGGATCGGCGCGATGGCGTCGACCACGGCCTGCGCGGTGACCGGGCTGCCGTCGTGGAACGTCACGCCCGCGCGCAGGGTCACGCGCCAGGTCGTCGGCGCGTCCTGGGCGATGCCCTCGGCCAGGCGGGGATAGAGATTCATGTCATAATCGATGCCCATCAGCGTCTCGGTCACGCCGGTCTGGTTCGACATCCAGCCATTGTAGCCGGCGCGCGGGTCGGGCACTTCGGCCGTCGGGCCGAACCCAGTTGAGATCGTTAGGCTTCCCTCCTGGGCCCAGGCCGGGATCGCAGTGCTGAGGACCAGGGCAGCCGTACCGGCGAGCCGCGAGAAAAACGACATGTTCATTTCCTTCGAATGGATGTGGCAGGATCGGGTGGCATTGTGGCTGCCGCGACCGCAACGTACGCAGTTACGGATGAAACGCAACGGCTAGAATGCAGCCGAAACACGCTCGGAGGGCGGGACATTTTGAAGCGCAACAGCCGCCTTTCCCTGGCCCTGCACACGCTCAGCCACATGGCGCAAGAGCCCGGGCGCTTGCGCACCTCCGCCGCTATCGCGGCCCATGCGGGCACCAATCCGGTCGTCGTGCGCCGGGTGCTGGGCACCTTGCGCAAGGCGGGGCTGCTGCGCTCGCAAGGCGGCGCGGCGGGCGGCTGGTCCCTCGCCCGGCCCGCGCATCAGATCACGCTGGCGGATGTCTATCTGGCGCTGGACGAGCGGCTTGTCGCAGGTCCCCCGCCGGGCGAAGAGGCCGCCGATTGCGCCTTTGAGTCCGGCCTGCAAGCGCATGTCGCCCACATCCTAGCGGAGGTCGAAGACAGCCTCGTCACCCGCCTGCGCGAGACGTCCATCGACGATATCGGACCGGGCGGCTAGGCCCCCTGCCCTGACAAACCAAACGCCGCCCCGCATCTGGTATGGACGCGGGGCGGCGCTATTGCTTGAGACCGATCTTACTCCGCCGCCTCGACGTGCGGCATGATCCGCGCCGCGGAGAACTTGAATTCGGGGATCTTCCCGAACGGGTCCAGCTGCGGGTTGGTCAGGAAGTTGGCCGGCGCCTCCACGAAGCAGAACGGGATGAACAGCATCCCCGGCGTCACGTCCCGGTCCGCGCGCAGCGTCAGCGTGATGGCGCCGCGCCGCGTCTCCACCGTGACCTGCTGACCGCGGGTAAAGCCCATGCGCCCGATATCTTTCGGGTGCATCGACACGACCGCCTCGCTTTCCTGCGCGTTGAGGTGCGTGGCCCGCCGGGTCATCGCGCCCGTGTGCCAATGCTCCAGCATCCGGCCCGTGGTCAGCACCATCGGGAAATCGTCGTCCGGCAGCTCGTCGGGCGGCACCAGATCGGTTGGCACCAGCTTGGCCTTGCCGCTCGCGGTCGGGAACCCGTTGTAGAAGATCACCTCTTCGCCCGGCCCGTCCTCGGACTTGACCGGATAACAGACCATCCCCTCGCGCATCAGCCGCTCCCACGAGATGTTGTCGAGCGACGGCATGTTGGAGGCCATCTCCGTATAGACATCGCCGACCTCTGGATAATTCCAGTCGAGGCCAGAGCGTTGGCCCATCTCCACCAGGATCTTCCAGTCCTGGCGCGCGTCCCCCGGGGGCTTGCGCACCGGCATGCCAAGTTGCACCTGGCGGTTGGAGTTGGTGTAGGTCCCCGGCTTTTCGGGCTGCGCGCTTGCGGGAAGGATCACATCGGCGAACCAGGCCGTCTCCGTCAGGAAGATGTCCTGCACCACCAAGTGGTCGAGCGTTGCGAGCGCTTTGCGCGCGTGGTGCTGGTCGGGGTCGGACATGGCGGGGTTTTCGCCCTGCACATACATCGCCTTCACCTTGCCTTCGTTCACCGCATCCATGACCTCGACCACCGTCAGGCCCTTCTTGGGGTCGAGGTTGCGGCCCCAGGCATCCTCGTAGCGGCTGCGCACGTCCGGATCTTCGACCGATTTGTAGTTCGGATAGGTGATCGGGATCAGCCCCGCGTCGGACGCGCCCTGCACGTTGTTCTGCCCCCTGAGCGGGTGCAGCCCAGTGCCCGCCCGGCCGATATGGCCGGTGATCAGCGCCAGCGCGATCAGGCAGCGCGCATTGTCGGTGCCGTGCACGTGCTGGCTGACGCCCATGCCCCAGAAGATGATCGAGCGTTCGGAAGTCGCAAAGGTCCGCGCCAAATCGCGCAGGTAATCGGCCTCCACCCCGCAGATATCGGCCATCGCGTCGGGCGTGAAATCGCGGGTCTTTTCGGCCAGCGCATCGAAGCCGTCCGCATTGGCCTGGATATATTGCTCGTCGTAGAGCCGCTCCTGGATGATCGTGTGGATCATCGCGTTCAGCATCGGCACATCGCGGCCCGGGTTGAAGATCACCGGGTGCGAGGCGTGGCGCATCAGCCCCTGCTTGCGCGGGTCGAACACCATCAGCTTGGTGCCCCGCTTGGCCGCCTGTTTGAAATAGGTCGCGGCGACGGGGTGGTTTTGTTCGGGCCGGCAGCCGATGGTCATGATGCACGTCGCATCATCTGCGGCGGTGAACGGCGCCGACACCGCGCCCGAGCCGACGCCTTCCATCAGGGCCGCCACGGATGAGGCGTGGCACAGCCGCGTGCAGTGATCGACATTGTTGGTGCCAAAGCCCTGGCGAATGTATTTCTGGAACAGATACGCCTCTTCGTTGGTGCCCTTGGCACTGCCGAAGCCCGCAATCGCGTGCCCGCCGATGCTGTCGCGCACCTTGGTCAAGCCGCCGGCGGCCAGCGCCATCGCTTCCTCCCAGGTTGCCTCGCGGAAGACGTCCGGGATGTCGGAGAACGTCATGCGCGCATCGGCCGTTTTGGGCACGCCCTCGCGCCGGATCAGCGGCTTGGTCAGCCGTTCGGGCGACATCACGTAATCCATCCCGAACCGCCCCTTGATGCACAGCTTGGAGCGGTTGGCGGGGCCGGCGCGGCCGTCGACCTTGACGATCTGGTTGTCCTTGACGCTGACCTCCGTCTGGCAGCCGACGCCGCAGAACGGGCAGACGCTGTTCTTCTTTTCGACCTCGAAGACCTCGCGCTTGGTCGCGGTGTCGTCCAGCATCGTCTTTTCCATCAGCGCGCCGGTCGGGCAGGCCTGCACACACTCGCCGCAGCCCACGCAGGACGACAGGCCCATCGGGTCGTTCACGTCGAACACCGGCACCGTCGCGGCGCCGCGCCCGGCCATGCCGATCACGTCGTTCACCTGCACCTCGCGGCAGGCCCGCTCGCACAGATTGCACGAGATGCAGGCATCGAGGTTCACCGCAATCGACGGGTGCGAGGCGTCGTGGAAGACGCTGTCGACCGGAATGTCCTTGCCCGCCCCCGGACGGCCCGAGGGGAAGCGCGCCTTTGTGTGGCCCGCAAGCTCCGCCTGCTGCCAGAAATGGCTTTGCGGGTCGGGGCTGTCCTCCCGCGCGGGCATGTCGGAGGCCAGAAGGTCAAAGACCATCTTGCGGTTCTTCTGCACCCGCGCATTGCCGGTATTTACCACCATCCCGTCCGACGGGCGCCGGATGCAGGATGCGGCCAGCGTACGCTCGCCCTCGATCTCCACCACACAGGCGCGGCAGTTCCCGTCCGAGCGCAGCTCGGGCACGTCCTTGTGGCACAGATGCGGGATCGCGGTGCCCATCCGCTGGGCGACTTCCCAGATGGTCTCGCCGGGTTTGGCGTCGACCTCCACCCCGTCGAGGGTGAAGGTGATCACGGGCATATGGACATCATCGAGGCTCATGCCGAAAACTCCTCGGGAAAGTGTTTGATCAGGTGTTTGACGCAATTGCCGGCCGCCTGGCCTAGCCCGCAGATGGAGCTGTCGCCCATCACGGTTAGCAAGTCCTCAAAGAGCTCGGGATCGTTGCGCTGCGCCTCCAGCAGGCGGACCATCTTGTCGGTGCCGGACCGGCAGGGCGTGCATTGCCCGCAGGATTCGTGGGCAAAGAACTTCATCGTGTTCAGCGCCGCGCCGCGCACGCTGTCCTCCTCCGACAGGATCACAACCGCGTGGCTGCCGATAAAGCCGCCCTCCTTTTCCCAGGTACCGAAATCCATGGCGCGGTCCGCCATCTCCGCCGGGAAGATGCCGCCCGACGCGCCGCCGGGGAAGAACGCCTTGAACGTGTGCCCCTTGGCCATGCCGCCGCAATAATCCTCGATCAGGCGGATCAGCGGGATGCCCGCGGGCGCCAGCTTAACCCCTGGCTCCTTCACCCGGCCGGAGACCGAAAAGCTGCGCAGCCCGTTGTGATTTTCGTCCCACCCTTGGTCCGAGAACCATTTGGGCCCGTTGCGCAGGATGTCGGGGATCCAGCTGACGGTTTCGACATTGTGGTTCAGAGTCGGTTTGCCGAACAGACCCACTTCGGCGATGAACGGAGGCTTGTGCCGCGGCAGGCCGCGCTTGCCCTCGATGCTTTCGATCATCGCGCTTTCTTCGCCGCAGATATAGGCGCCGGCGCCGCGGCGCAGCTCGATCGGCACGATGTTCAGATCGCTCGCCTCGAGCGCCGCGATTTCGCGCCGCAGGATCTCCAGCACGGTGGGATATTCATCGCGCATGTAGATGTAGATCTTGTCGCAGCCCACCACGCGGGCCGCGATCTGCGCACCTTCGAGCATACGGTGGGGTTTGGATTCCAGCCACCAGCGGTCCTTGAACGTGCCCGGCTCGCCCTCGTCCCCGTTGATCGTCATCAGCCGCGGGCCGGGATAGCTGCGCACGAAGCCCCATTTGCGTCCCGCCGGAAAGCCCGCGCCGCCTAGGCCGCGCAGGCCCGCATCCGACATCGTCTCCACCGCCGCGTCGGCGCTGATATCGCCGGCCAAGACCTGGCCAAGCATCTCGTAGCCGCCGCCGGCACGGTAGTCGTCCAGCCCCTCGTAATCGGGAAGATCGGGGCGGCTGTTATCCTCCACCAGCGCGCGAAGCAGCTGATCGGCGGTGGCGTTGCGGAAGACCCGCTTGCCGATCCACGCCGACGGCGCCGCGTCGCATTGCCCGATGCAGGGGCTTTCGATCACCCGCACCTGGGCGGGGTCCGTGGCCGCGCGCAACTCGGCGATCAGATCGAAGGCGCCCGCAATCTCTTCGGAGACGCCGGTCGGCACCCGGATCGTGACGGGCGGCGGGGGCACCTCCCCTTCGCGCACCACGTCGAAATGGTCGTAGAAACTCGCCACTTCGTAGACCTCGACCTGCGCCAGGCGGAAGAGCTCCGCAAGGGCAGCGATGGTGGTGGCGGTAATGTGGCCGCGCGCGTCTTGAATGACGTGCAGCGCTTCGATCACCATGTCGCGGCGGCGGGGCATCTCGCCCAGAAGCGCGTCCAGTTCGGCGACATCGTGATCGGAAGTCTGGCGCCCTTTGGGAAGCGAGGGGTCGCGCCGCTTGAATGTGGCTGGAGCAATCTGGTCCATCGGGATGGGCCTTTCTAGCTGTCGTGGGATGAACGGGCGGCCCGCACGATGCGGCCCGCCCATAAGTGCCTGGCCCGGGAGAGAGGGGGGCCAGGCAGGGGCGCGGCGTTACTCGGCCGGCACCCCTTCGGGCTCTGCCTGCTTGACGTGGTGCTTCTCACCCACCGGGCGCACGGCCAGGTTGGCGAAGAAGGCGATCACGAGCAGGGCCGCCATGCAGTACATCGTCGTGTTGTAGAGCGTGGAGCTCGGATCGACGGTGCCTGCGGGCACGATCTCCATCAGCTTGGCGATGGTCACCGTGTTGGCCGCCACGAGCTCGTTCAGCTGCGACAGGGGCGCGCCGAACTTCTCGGCAAAGGCCGCCGGATCGACCAGACCTGCGAGGTCCGCAATCGCGCTCTCCTTGGAGGAGTTGCGCAGATAGGTGATTGCGAAGGGCCCAAGCACACCGGCCGTCGCCCACGCGGTCAGCAGACGCCCGTGGATCCCGCCCACATGCATCGTGCCGAACAGGTCCGCCAGATAGGCCGGGATGGTCGCGAAACCGCCGCCATACATCGTGAAGATGATCATCGTCGCGATGTAGAAGCCGATCAGCGCCGTCATGCCGCCGGAGCCCGCGAAGTAGGGGATCGAGCAGTAGAGGACCGTGCCCAGGACAAAGAAGCAGTGGTAGGTGTTCTTGCGCCCGATGAAGTCCGAGGTCGACGCCCAGAAGAAGCGGCCCACCATGTTGAAGACCGAAATCATGAGAACGTAGGTCCCGGCAAAGGCCGCCGTCACCAGCGCGAGATCACCGAAGATCTCGTTGATCATCGTCTTGGCCACACCGATCACGCCGATCCCGGCGGTCACATTGAAGCACAGCACCACCCACAGCAGCCAGAATTGCGGCGTCTTGAGGGCCTGGTCGATGTCCACGTTGTTGCGCGTGACCATGCCGGAGGCGACGGGCTTGGGCTCCCAACCTTCGGGCTTCCAGCCTTCGCGCGGCACGCGGTACTGGAACGCCGCGATGATCATCACGATGAAGTAGACGATGCCCAGCGTCATGAACGCGCCAGACGCGCCCGTATTGCCGGTGCCGACGACGTAGACGCCCGCATCCCCGCCAAAGCTGGCGGCTTGCGCGGCGGAAGCCACGACGACTTCGACCTGACCGGCCGCGGTTTCCGCAAAGCGGCGGCCGCCTTCGGTCACCAGCGTCACGGCGCTTTCCACACCCAGATATTCGGGCGCCGAGCTATAGATGCTCAGAAGCCAGCTTTTCAGCGGGGCTCCGATCATCGCGCCGCCGCCGAAGCCCATGATCGCCATGCCGGTCGCCATGCCGCGCCGGTCCGGGAACCATCTGATCAGCGTCGAGACGGGCGAGACGTAGCCAAGCCCAAGCCCCATACCGCCGAAGACCCCGTAGCCGAGGTAGACCAGCCACAGCTGGTGCGAAGCGATGCCGAGCGAGCCGATGATGAAGCCGCCGCCCCAGAGGGTCGCGGCCACGACGCCCACGTAGCGGGGGCCGACCTTTTCGAGCCACTTGCCGCCCACGGCGGCGGTGAGGCCCAGAACGACGATCGCGACCGAGAAGATCCAGACCACCGAAGACAGCGACCAGTCGCTGCCCGAGGATGCGACCACACCCAGCTCGCGCGTCAGCGGCGGGTTGAAGACCGACCAGGCATAGACCGAGCCGATGCACAGGTGAATCGCGATGGACGCCGGCGGAACCCGCCAGCGATTATACCCGTCCGGGGCAACGATGTTTTCTTTGCGCAGGAACCCGAGTGGCCCCGCTGGTGCGTTAGACATTTGGCTGTCCTCCCATGGCTACGGGGCAAGGCCCCCTTCGGCTGCGCTGGGACAGGCTGTCCACAATGGTATGCAGCTCTTTTCAAGGTCTCGCCCTTGAACCGCCCCATTGTCAAACTAATTAATGGTTTATAATCAATAGGTTGAGTCGATCTTGCTGCTCCGCAGAAAGGTCAGAATGTCCCAAAATTCCGCCCCCGGGCGGGGGACCGCAGGACAAAATGTCCACTTCTTGTCAGGCTGGCTCGGATGTGGGGGACAAATTGTCAGCCGCAGGACACCACACAAAAAATGTCGTGCCCAGGCCCGGCGTGCTCCGAACGGTGATCAAACCGTCCACCCGCCGCACCAAAGCCTGGCTGATCGACAGGCCCAGACCCGATCCTTCGGCCAATTTGGTGGAGAAAAACGGATCGAACACCTGATCGAGTCGCTCCCGCGGGATGCCCGGCCCGGTGTCGGAGACTTCGATCAGCGCGCCCGGCACACCCTCGCGGTCCTGCGCGCCCGTCTTGATCGTCAAGGTGCCACCGTCGTCCATCGCCTGCGCGGCGTTGACCGCCAGGTTGATGATGATCTGCTGCAATTCCGTCTCGACCATATGGATGTTGGGCGCGTCGCCATGCGCGACCACGACCTCGACGTGATGTTTGCGCATATCGGGCGCCACCAGGAGCAGCGTGTCTTCGACCACCTTACGCACGTCCACCCGCGAGGTCGCATCCGACAGCTCGCCCGGCCGGGTGAAGTCCAGCAGCTTGCCCACGATGGTGTGGATGCGGTGCGTTTGCGCGTCGATCAGGTCCAGCTCCATCTGCAAATCCTCCTGCGCCTCGGCGGACAGGGACGCGCGCAGGATTTCCAGATTGCCCTGGATCACGGCGACGGGATTGTTGATCTCGTGCGCGACGCCCGCCGTGATCTCCCCGATGGAGGCGAGCTTTTCCGACATCACCAGCTGGGCGAACGTGTCCTCCAGCTTCTTGGAAGCCTCGCGCAGCTCGGCGGTGCGCTTGTCCACCAGATCGTTGAGGTTGTCGGCGGCGTGGCGCAGCTCCGCGTCGCGCTCCTGCACCTGGTCCAGCAGACGGTCGAGGTGTTCGGCCACCTCCCCGATCTCGTCATTGGTCTCCACCGGGCCGATCCGCGCGTCGAGCGTGCCGCGCTCGATGCGGGTCATGGTGGCGGTCATTTTCTCCAGCGGCGCGAAGATCCCGCGCGCCAGGCGCAGGAACAGCGGAACGGTGACGGCCAGCACCACCAGGAACGAGATCAGCAACCACAGGATCGTCGCGTTGCGCTGCGCGGCAAAGGGCGCCTCCAGAAAACCGGTATAGAGCATCCCGACCCGCGCGCCGGTGATATCCGTCAGCGGCACGTAGCCCGACACGTACCACTCGTTCACCACGAACGCGCGGTCCAGCCACGGCGTGCCGCGCCCCATGACCTGGTCGAAGACGACCTCCGACACCCGCGTGCCAAGGGCGCGCGCGCCCTCGAACAGCCGCACGTTGGTGGAGATGCGCACATCGTCCAGAAACAGCGTCGTCGTGCCGATCCGCGCGTCGATATCCTCGCGCTCGCGGTAGATCAGCGCGTTCATCGTGTCGATAATGTCGAGGTCCCGGTTCAAAAGCCGCCCGCCGATCAGCACGCGGCCACTGCCCGGCACCACGCTGGCGCCCAGCATCACCATGCCGCGCCGCTCGACCGTCCGGTCGATGGACCGCGCCGCCGCCGTCGGGACCAGATCGACCGCCGCGCGGGGCACCAGATCCGGCGCGATGGCCTCCAGCTCCGCCGCCTCCAAAACCGCCAGGCCCGCGCTTGGCGCGTCAGCGCTCGCCCGCGCGGCGATAGCCTCCAGCGCGCCGGCGCCCGCCGCCGACGCTGGATCGTACAGAACTAGGAAATCTAGATCGCGCCGCACATTATCCTGCCGCAGCAGCGCCCCGACCGCCTGCGGGCCCGCCGCCTGCGCCTCCGCGAAGGTGACGGAGCGGGCCAGCGCCTGCACCTGCGCGGCCTGCGTGACCTCGATGGTGAGGAAATATTGCTCCGCGATCCGCAGATCGCTCGCCACCTTGGACAGCAGCAGCTCGTCGTATTTGTCGATCCAGCGCCACATCGTGACGCCCAGCAGTACCGGCAAAAGCACCACCAGCGGCAGCAGCGCCAGCGTCAAAAGCCGCAGCCGCACGGAGCGGCTGGCGCTCAGAGCCCCCAGGACTGACATTTGCGGTCGATGGTCTTGCGCGCCACGCCCAGCCGCCGTGCCGCTTCGGCCCGGTTGCCGTTGCACGCCTCAAGCACCTTGAGGATGTGCCGCTGCTCCACCGCGCCCAGCGTCTCGATCTCCGCCGGCTCGGCCTCTTCGTGGCTGGGCGCCTCGAAGCGGCCGACGATCAGCGCCCGCTCCACCGTATTGCGCAGCTCCATCACGTTGCCCGGCCAGGGATGGGCAAGCAGACGGCGGCGCATCGCCGGCTCCAGCGCCGGCAGCGCCATGCCCATCCGCTGGGACAGCTCTTCGCCGAAGAAGGCGATCAGTTCCAGGATATCCTCCGCCCGCTCCCGCAGGGGCGGCAGGTTGATGGAGCCGACGTTGAGCAGGTAAAACAGATCCTTGCGGAAGCTCCCGTCCTCCACCGCCTGCTGTAAGGGCCGCGTGGTCGACGCGATCACGCGCGCGTCCAGCCGCAGGCTCCGCTGCGCGCCCAGGGGCCGGAAGCGCCCCGTCGACAGCAATTCGGCCAGGATGTTCTGGCAAGCGGGGTTTAGCATCTCCGCATCTTCCAGAAAGACCGTCCCGCCGGCGACGTTGATCAGAATGCCATCCTCCCCCGTCGCCGTCCCGTTTGAGACGTCTTCCACCCGCCCGAACAGGCGCGCCTGGAACGTGTCTTCGGTCATCCCGAAGGATTGCAGCCAGACGAAGGGACGCTCCCCCTGCCCCGACGCGCGGTGCAGCATGCGCGCCGCGATCTGCTTGCCCGTGCCCGGCTCGCCCCGAATGATGACGTGGCTGGGAATGTCCGCCGCCCGCGCAATCGCCTGGCGCACGTCGCGCACCAACTCGGAGGAGCCGATTAGCGCGTCGCGGTGGCGTAGAAGGTCCTTGCCCGCCTCGAGCTCGTGGCGCAGTTGGAAGTTCTGGCGGCGCAGGCGCGAGCGGGCGAGCGATTGGCCGATGGCGTTCAGCACCTGATTGCTGCGAAAGGGCTTCAGCAGGAAATCCGACGCCCCCGCCCGGATCGCCGCAATCGCGGTCTCCAAATCGGCGTAGGCCGTGATCAGGATCGCATCGGCAAAAAGGCCGATCCGCTTCTGCTCGGCCAACCAGTCGAGGCCGCTTTGCTTCGGCATGATATTGTCGAGGATCACCACGTCATAGGCCGCCTCGTCTAGCTCCGCCGAGGCTTCGGCGGTGTCCGCACAGGCTTTGACGTGGCCGCAATGGTCCCGCAGCGCTTTGACCAGGAAGTTGCGCATTCCCGGCTCGTCATCGACGATCAGCACGCGCGCCCGCGCCAGGTCGCGGTCGAACTGCTCGGTCAGGGGCGCCGCGCTCGGCGCTGGGGCGAGGTTCTGATCCATCTAAAAGCGTGCGCGCAGGCGCGGGCGGTTAACGGCCCGGCGCGATCTCTCCGCTGACCTCGTGGTCCAGATCCAGCGTCTCGCTCGTCAGCCGGATGGTCACGCGGTGGTTTTTATTCCCGTCGCCGGCCTCAGCCGCGGCGCGAAGCGCGCGCTCGATCTCGGCCTGCGAGGTGACGCCGACTTGCTTGAGAAGCTTGCGAATGGCCATGTTGTAGTCGTCCGTCATATCCGCCCTCCACCGGTGACATGGATGCGGCCGCCCCGCGGGGGCGCGCCGCGCACTGGGCCCAGACGCGGGGCGCTGCGGCGGATCTGTCCGCTGCCGGGCCCCGGGCTAGGTCGCGAGTGCGCAGGATGGAGCGGGCGGGCCGCCGGGGTCAACCCACTAAGCCAACCGGACTTCCGCATGCCCCGGGCTAGCGCGGCGCGGCCGCCGCGTCGATACGGGCTTGGGTTCTGTAGCGCGCGGGCGTTACCCCAAACTCCTCCGAAAAGCGGGTCGTCAGGTGGGCCTGCGACGAAAACCCGCAATTATATGCGATCTCCGCGATGCTCAGCTCCGTCGTCACCAATTGGTGC
>JBCDFL010000033.1:0-22196 GCA_039178165.1 Pseudomonadota bacterium
ACCGGCCAGCGCTACGGAAACGCCACGCTGGGGCCGGGCCAGTTCTTCGGCGAGCTGAGCTTCATGACCGGCGCCGCCTCCTTCATGTCGAGCCGCGCGACGATGCCCTGCCGGGTCCTCACCGTCCCGCGGGAGCAAATGCTGCAACTGATGGCCGACACGCCCGAGATGTCGGACATCATCCTGACCGTCTTTGCCGCGCGCCGCCGGCGGATCGTGGAAAGCAATCAGGGTGGCCTCACGCTGATCGGCATGGATGCCAGCCGCGACATCCGGCGCATCGCCTCCTTCGCCGCGCGCAACCGCATCCCCTTCCGCACACTCGACGACGATGAGGGCCAAGAGGTGGCGGAGGTCTGCAAGATCGACACCGCCCGCCCGCAGGTCATCATCGGCAAGCACCAGGTCATCGACCCGCCCACGCCCCGCGCCGTGGCCGAAGCCCTGGGCCTCGCCGTCGCCCTGCAAAAAGAAGAGGTGTTCGACGTCGCCATCGTCGGCGGCGGCCCGGCCGGCGTCTATGCAGGCGCCGAAGGGCTCTGCGCCGTCGTCCTCGAAGACCTGGCGATCGGCGGGCAGGCGGGCACGTCGTCAAGGATCGAAAACTACATGGGCTTTCCCACCGGCATCTCCGGCGGTGACCTCGTGGGCCGTGGCGAGGTGCAGGCGATCAAGTTCGGCACCCGCTTCGCCGTGCCCACCCGCGCGACCGAGCTGCAGCAATGCCGCGAGAACCTCTTCCACATCTCCGTCGACAGTGGGGAGACGGTCAGCGCCCGCGCCCTCATCGTCGCCACGGGCGTGCAATACCGCCGCCTGCCGCTGGCGGGGCTTGAGGATCTGGAAGGCGCGGGCGTCTACTACGCCGCCACGGATGTGGAAGCGCGCTGGTGCCGGGAGACCGAGGTCGTCGTGATCGGCGGGGGCAATTCGGCCGGCCAGGCGGCCATGTTCCTCAGCCGCTATGCCAAACACGTCAACGTGCTGGTGCGCGGCCCGGAGCTGGCCGCCTCCATGTCCGACTACCTGCTGACGCGGCTGCAGAACGATCCCTCCATCACCATCCACACCCGCACCGAAGTCACCGAGCTGCACGGTGACGGCGCGCTGGAGGCGGTCACGATCCGCGACAACGCCGCCGGAGAGAGCTGGCGCCTGAACACCACCGCGCTCTTCATCATGGTCGGCGCCGCGCCGAACACCGGCTGGCTGTCGGGCCTCTGTGGTCTCGACGACAAGGGCTACGTCCGCACCGGGGTCGAGGCCGGCGGGCGCAGCACGTTCGAGACATCCTGCCACGGCCTTTTCGCCGTGGGCGACGTGCGCGCCACCTCCGTCAAACGCGTGGCGTCGGCGGTTGGCGAAGGCTCGGTCGTAATGTCCGCCGTCTGGGCGCATATCGCGGAAACGGGCGGGCGGTAGTCGGTGCCAGACGCACCAGCTTTGACGGTTCCGATCCTATAGCTCGGTTAGCTGGAGCCTGACTGATCCGTTCTCCTTGCGACGGCCCCGCGGGCAGACCGAGCCCGTTGGAACAACGGGCCGCGCCGTCCCGCCCCCACCGGGGCGGCACTGCCCTTGCTCATTTACTGCAACGGCTTCGGACAATTCGAGAATGCTGTCTGGGGCGCAGGGATCGGTCCTCTGCCAGCACCATTTTCGCCAGCCCTATGGCGCCGCACCCCTCGGCCGGCGCACCGTCGTCGGCTGTGTGTGGGCGCTGGACCTAATCGCTTTCGACGCCGCCGCCTGGCGCCGTCACATGATGGGCTCGGCCCCGGACCTGGACGCCTATCTGGCCGCCTGGGCCACCGGACAGCGGGGCTTGTGAGCCGGACGCCGCCTTTCTATAACGCCGCCATGACGCACCTCTTCGGCCTCATTATTCGAATTACGTCCCCGGCGCTCTGATCCCCATGAGACGCCGGGCCAAGGTGCTTGAGCCATCGCACCGCCCTCACCACAGACCGACGCTTGCCAAAGGACGCCCGCAATGTGCGCCGATGCCGTAAAAGACACCCCCGCCTACAAAGACACCCTGACCCTGCCGCAGACCGAGTTCCCGATGCGCGCGGGCCTGCCCAAACGCGAGCCCGATTGGCTGGCGCGCTGGGCGCAGATGGGCGTCTATGACCGCCTGCGCGAAAAGCAGAACCGCCCGCCCTTCACCCTCCATGACGGCCCGCCCTACGCCAACGGCCACCTGCATATCGGCCACGCGCTGAACAAGACGATCAAGGACATGATCGTCCGCAGCCACCAAATGATGGGCTACGACAGCCGCTACATCCCCGGCTGGGACTGCCACGGCCTGCCCATCGAGTGGAAGATCGAAGAGCAATACCGCAAGAAGGGCCGCAATAAGGACGACGTGCCGATCAACGAGTTCCGGGGCGAGTGCCGCGACTTCGCCGCCCACTGGGTCGGCGTGCAGACCGAGGAATTTCAGCGCCTCGGCGTCACCGGCAATTGGGCCGAGCCGTACCTGACGATGAACTTCCACGCCGAGCGGGTGATCGCCGAAGAGTTCATGAAGTTCCTGATGAACGGCACGCTCTACCAAGGCTCCAAGCCCGTCATGTGGTCCCCGATGGAGCAGACGGCCCTCGCCGAGGCGGAGGTCGAATATCACGACAAGGACAGCTTCACGATCTGGGTGAAGTTCCGGGTCGTCGGCACAGGCGACGCGACACTCGACAGCGCGCAGGTGGTGATCTGGACCACGACGCCGTGGACCATGCCGTCCAACAAGGCGGTCGTTTATGGCGAGGACATCGCCTACGGCCTCTACGAAGTCACGGGTCGCCCCGAAGAGTGCTGGGCGACCATCGGCGACCGCTACATCCTGGCCGATGCGCTGGCCGCTGACGTGCTGGGCCGCGCGCGGCTCGATGACACCATGTACCGCCGCCTGTGCGACGTCACGCAAGAGGACCTCGCCAAGATCAAGCTCACCCACCCCCTTGCCGGCGCCGACGGCGCCAACGGCGAATGGGATGGCATCCGCGACTTCCGCGCCGCGGACTTCGTAACCGACACCGAAGGCACCGGCTTTGTCCACTGCGCGCCCTCTCACGGGATGGAGGAATACGAGCTCTACCGCGACCTCGGCATGCTGCAAGAGGTCATCACCTATAACGTGATGGACGACGGCTCCTTCCGCGCGGACCTGCCCTTCTTCGGCGGCAAGTATATCCTCTCCCGCAAGGGCGGAGAGGGCGACGCGAATAAAGCTGTCATCGACAAGCTGGCAGAGGTCGGCGGCCTCTTGGCCCGCGGCAAGATCCACCACTCCTACCCGCATTCCTGGCGCTCCAAGGCCCCGGTTATCTACCGCAACACGCCCCAATGGTTTGCCGCCATCGACAAGCCGGTGGGCGACGGGCAGGACACCCACGGCAAGACGATTCGCGAACGCGCCCTGACGGAGATCGACAACGTCAACTGGACCCCGCAATCCGGCCGCAACCGCCTTCATTCGATGATGGAAGCGCGGCCCGACTGGGTTCTCAGCCGCCAACGCGCCTGGGGCGTCCCGCTGACCTGCTTCACCAAGAAAGGCGCGCTGCCCACCGACGCGGACTTCCTCCTCCGCAACCCAGAGGTCAACGCCCGCATCGCCGAGGCGTTCGAGGCCGAGGGCGCGGACGCCTGGTACAAGGACGGCGCCAAAGAACGGTTCCTCGGCGGCCTCGTCGACCCCGAGGCCTACGACCAGGTCATGGACATCCTCGACGTCTGGTTCGACTCCGGCTCCACCCACGCCTTCACCCTGCGCGACCGCGCGGACGGGACCGAGGACGGCATCGCCGACGTCTACATGGAAGGCACCGACCAGCACCGCGGCTGGTTCCACTCGTCCCTGCTGCAATCGGTCGGCACCACGGGCCGCGCGCCCTATCGCAACGTGGTCACGCATGGCTTCACGCTCGATGAAAAGGGCCTGAAGATGTCGAAATCCATCGGCAACACGATCGTGCCCGAGGAGGTCGTCAAGCAATACGGCGCCGATATCCTGCGCCTGTGGGTGGCCCAAACCGACTACACCGCCGACCAGCGCATCGGGCCGGAAATCCTGAAGGGCGTCGCCGACAGCTACCGCCGCCTGCGCAACACCTTCCGCTACCTTCTGGGCGCGCGAGTTGAAGGAACGCCCGCCATGGACCCCGCAGAGATGCCGGAGCTGGAGCGCTGGGTCCTGCACCGCCTCGCACAGCTCGACGCGCAGGTGCGTGCGGGCTACGCGCGGTTCGACTTTCAGGCCGTGTGGCAGGCCGTCTTCACCTTCGCGACGCTGGACCTGTCGGCCTTCTACTTCGACATCCGCAAGGACGCGCTCTATTGCGACGGCACGACGAACCGCCGGCAGGCCGCGCGCCACGTCATGGATTTGATCCTGGAGCGCCTGAACACCTGGCTCGCCCCCATCCTCGTCTTCACGATGGAGGAGGCCTGGCTGGAACGCTCGGGCGGCGCGGGATCGATCCACCTCGAGGACATGCCCGCCACGCCGGAGGCCTGGCTCGACGACGCGCTCGCGGACAAATGGGCCAAGGTCCGCCGCGCCCGCCGCGTCGTGACCGGCGCTTTGGAGGTCGAACGGCGGGCCAAAACCATCGGCTCCAGCCTCGAGGCCGCGCCGCAGGTCTTCGTGGACGCGGAGACGGCGGCGATCCTGGACAGCGTCGCCTTCGAGGATGTCTGCATCACCTCCCAGATCGAGGTGATCGCCGGGACCGCGCCAGACGGCGCCTTCACCCTCGACGACACGCCCGGCATCGGCGTGGTCTTCCAGCGCGCGCAAGGGGGCAAATGCCAGCGCTCGTGGAAGATCCTGCCCGAGGTCGGCCAATACGTGCCGGACGACGTGTGCAAGCGCTGCTCGGAGGCGCTGGCCGAACAGGGCTATGGCGCCTGAGGTGACGGATGCCCGGATCGCGGAGGTGCTTCGCGATCTGGCGCACCGTCGCGGCCTCGGCAAAACCTTCTGCCCGTCCGAGGCCGCCCGCGCCCTCTCCGCGGACTGGCGCCAGCTCATGGCTGAGGTGCGCAGGGTGGCTGCGGCCATGCCGGACGTGGCGGCGACCCAGCAAGGCAAGCCAGTGGATCCCGAGACGGCGCGGGGTCCCATTCGTCTGGGTTTGGCCTCCAAAAGCTGACCGCCCCCGACGCGCTCAGCCCCCAGGCCTCCGCCGGATGTCGACCGAGCGTGACGCGCAGCGGCGCGCGAGAGGGACGCCTGCCGCCTCCTCTCGTGGGCGGCAGGCGGCCCACGCCACCCACGCGGCCGGCTTGGGCTAAGCACGAGCGTTGTCGGAAGCAGGAACTCCTCCCTGGCAAGCCCATGCATCAGCGCTCAGCCTACCGGCCTCCGCCAGGAGGCCGACACGCCTGCCGCCCCCCTGCGGCTGGCGTGTCCCACGCCACCCGCGCGGCAGGCTTTGGGCTGAGCACGAGCGGCGTCGGTGGACAATATTTCGTCCCTCTAAACTGTAGACCTTCGCGCTCAGCCCCCAGGCCTCCGCCGGATGTCGACCCAGCGTGACGCGCAGCGGCGCGCGGAGCCTGGAAGCGTATCGCGAAGCGATGCGCGAGAGGGACGCCTGCCGCCCCTCTGCGCTTGGCGTGTTCAACGCCACCCACGCGGCAGGCTTGGGGCTGAGCGATCCCAATATCTCAGACGCGACATCATCAGACTCCGTAGGATGGGCAATATTGCCGACCTTACCTCCAGGCCCCAAGCAGAGTTCTCAATGCTTAGTCCACCGGCCTCCGCGAGGAGGCCGACACGCCGACCGCCCCCCCCGTGGGCGGCTTGTGCTAAGCACCGAAATTGGGGTGGCACCTTAAAATTGCCAAACCGCCACAGCCTACGAACCCCGTAGGGTGTGCATTCATTGCGCACCGCCCCCTCCCACACGATCCGGGTTGAGGCATACGCCCGCACACTCCACACTCCCAGCTATGTACCACCGCGATATCGACACTCCCTGGGGCACGCTCTGCCTGACCGAAGAGGACGGCGCGCTGACCCTTATCCGCTGGGACGACACCGGCAGGCAAGACGACACGCCCCTCCTGCGCGAAGCCGCCGCGCAGCTCACCGCCTACACCCAATCCCGCCTCAAAACCTTCGACCTGCCCACGCGCGTGCCCAAAGGCCTTCAAGCGGCGGTCTGCGCCGCCATGCAGGCCATCCCTCTGGGCGAGACCTGCACCTACGGTGAGATCGCCCGGCAGGTCGGCGCCTCGGCCCAGGCGGTCGGGCAGGCTTGTGGGCGCAATCCGATCCCCATCGTGATCCCCTGTCACAGGGTGTTGGGCGCCGCTGGCCTCACCGGTTTCTCCGCACCGGGCGGAGTGGAGACGAAGGTCGCCCTGCTGCGCCACGAAGGCGCCAGCACGGCCCAGGGCGGCTTCCTGATCTAGCGCAGCGGCCCCTCAGCCGTCGGGTCCGTAGAGGACCTGCTGCAAAATCCCCGCCAGCAGCAGATACAAAGAGCATATGACCAGCCCCACCTGCGCCCAGGAATTGGGGTAGAAATCCACCCACGCCGCCCAGGCGGCAAAGCCCGTCCAGGCCAGGGCCAGCGGCAAGGTCAGCCAGCGCCAGCGATCCGTCCGCACCGGATGCACGAATTTGAGCGGCAGGAACATCGCCACCGACAGCAGCGCCACCAGCGCAAAGGACACCCAAAAATTCGGCTGCGTGGCAAAGATCACGACCACGACCATGTTCCAGCACCCCGGAAAGCCGCTGAACGAATTGTCCTTCGTCTTCATCCGCGTGTCCGCGAAATAGAGCGCCGAGGCGAAAGAGATCACGATGATCGCGAACCACCCCGTCCAGCCATCCATCAGACCCGATTGGAACAAGGCAAAGGCCGGGATGAACACGTAGGTCAGGTAGTCGATGATCAGGTCCAGCAGCACCCCGTCGAACTCGGGCGCATTGGCCTTCACATCGAAATGCCGCGCCATCGGCCCGTCCACGCCGTCCACGGCAAAGGCCGCGACCAGCCACAGATACATCATGGCCCAATCGCCCTGAGCGGCCTCCAGCATAGCGAGCATCGCAAGAACCGCGCCCACGGCGGTAAAGAGGTGAACACCCAGGGCGGCCAGTCTGTTGGTCATAGGACCGTCATAAATGCAGGGCAGCGGGGCACAACCCCCGCGGCCCCGAAATCGACACCGGCACGCGGGCTGGCCTTGGCATCGGCTGAATGCTCAAACCGCATCCCACCCACCTAGCATGCCGCGGCGAGCCAAAGGGTGTATTGCGCGGCGCCGGCGCTGCGGGACATCTGGCGATTGTAGGCCGGATCAAAGCCTGCCCAGGTGCAGTTCGGATCGCCCTCCAACACGCGCTCTGCGATGCGAACGCGCTCGGCCACGCTCAATGGCTTTGGGCCGCGACATAGGCCCCTCTGGATCGCACGGATCGTGCATACGCGCATCTGCCCGTCCGGCCCGATATAGGGATCGTCGGCCATCGAGATGCTCAGCGTTTCGACACTTATCCCCCGCCGGGCGGCCTCCTGCGCAAATTCAGCGTCGGTCACGCCGTTTCGGCGCCGCCGCTCAGTTTGGCTGAAGGTGAAGAGAAGGGGGGTCAGCCCGTCTGGCACTGACGCGCTGGCTGCCGGTACTGGGCCATAATTGACCGTTTGTCCGTCGATCTGCACGAGGCGCCTTTGGTCGGCGGCCGTGCAAGCCGTGATGGCAAGCAACGATGCGAAAAACACGATGGCTCTCATTGTGCCCTCCTTCTTTGCCACCCTCACGCCTTCGGATGCGCCCGCGCGTAGACGTCCAGAAGCCGCGCGGTGTCCACCGCCGTATAGGCCTGCGTCGTCGAGAGGGAGGCATGGCCCAAGAGTTCCTGGATGCAGCGCAAATCGCCCCCCGCGTTCAGCAGGTGCGTGGCGAAGGAATGGCGCAGCGCGTGCGGGGTGGCGCTGGGCGGCAGGCCCAGCTGCATCCGCACCTGCGCCATCACCCCGCTCACGGCGCGAGGCCCTAACGCACCGCCGCGTGCGCCCAGAAACAGCGGGCCATCGTCCTGCAGCAGACCGGGGCAGGCGGCGCGGTAATCCTCCACCGCCCGGCGTGCGGCGTCCACGACCGGCACGATCCGCTCCTTCCCGCCCTTGCCGACGATCCGCAAGACAGGGGGCAGGGGGGCATCCGCCCCGCGCAGCGACAGCGCCTCCGATATCCGCAGCCCGCAGCCCCAGAGCAGCGTCAGCACCGCCACGTCCCGCAAGCCGATCCATTCGGCCCGCGATTGCAGGGGCACGTTGTCCAAAACCGCCTGCGCCGCGTCCACGTCCAGCGGGCGAGGCAGCTTCTTGGTGAATTTCGGAGCGCGGATCGACAGGACGGCCGTGGGCTCGAACCCCTCGCGCGCGGCGAGCCAGCGGTAGAAGCTTTTCACAGCGGACAGCTTGCGGGCCAGCGACCGGCCGCCCAGCCCGCCGCTGCGCGCGCGGGCCATCCAGGCGCGCATGTCTTGCGTCGTGATCCGCGCCAGCGCGCCCAGACCCTGCGCGTCGCCCTTGTGCATGGTCATGAAGGCCAGAAACTCGCGGATATCGGTGCCATAGGCGCGCAACGTGTTGGCCGCCCCGCCTTTCAAAGCGCTCTGGTGCGCCAGAAACGTCTCCAGCGCGTCGCGCGCCTGCGGCGAGATCAGCGCGCTCATCGGGGGTGCGGCCCACGCCGCGCCGCCGGGGCGATCGGACTTAGGACAGCCACCGCCGCATCGTGCGCTCGAAGACGCCGGCAAAGAAGCTCAGAAGATCGGTGCCTTGCGCCGGGCCGAACATATGCGGGTCCTCCGCGCCCATCACCAGAAGGCCGGGCAGGCGCCCCGCCCCGAAATCGAGCTTCAGGCACGCCTCCGACCGCATCCAGGATGCGCTCTCGCCGTAGATCGCGGCATCGCCGTCCTCGATCTGGCGCAAGGTGACCTGGCGCGTCGTCGCCGCGCGCCCCTGGGTCAGGTAGCTGTCGATGAAGCCGGGCTCGGCCACGCTCAGCACATCGCCGAGGCGCCGCACGGCGGGGTCGTTGTCGTTCTGCACCGATTCCAGCACCAGTTTGATGCAATCGACGCGCAGGATCTCCGCGACCGGGCCGCCCAGATCGCGCAAGAACGTCTCGAACTCCAATGGGTCGAGCATCCGAAGGATCGCGCGGTGGATCTGATTGGTGCCCGCCAGGTTCTCGTAAGCCGCGGCGATCACGCTGCGATGGGTGTCCTCCAGCCGGTCCAGCCGGCTTTCCAGCCGCTCCATCGCGATGCCGCGCAGGTCCACGATATTGCCGCCCATCGCCCGCTCATTGGCCGCGATCAGCGCGTGCATCAGGTCCTTGTCGTCCAGAATCACATCGGGGCGCGAGATGATCGCCTCGCGCAAGGCGTCATCGATCTTGGGCAAATGTGTCATAAACTGCTCTTGGTTTTTTGGCCTTTTACCACGCGGATCGGCGCAAATCTGCCCCAAATTGCACGGCCTTTAGGCAAATGTTGCGCATTCGCGTCACCGGCGGGGAAGCAAATCGGCCCTCTCCCCTGTCGCTGCGGTGCAGCGTGCGCTATCTATGATCAATGACACAAAACAGAGAAACAAAAGCCAACCCGCTCTTCGCCCTCGATCCCGCCGCCATCCGCGCTCTGCTCGGCGGCGCACGCTCCTAAAGAATCTTCTGCCCCGTCTTCGCCCAATCGGCGAGGAATTGGTCAAGCCCTTTGTCCGTCAGCGGGTGCATCGCCAGCTTCTTGATCACGTCCGGCGGCGCCGTCATGACGTCCGCCCCTATCCGCGCGCAGTCCTGCACGTGGTTCACGGAGCGGATGGAGGCGGCGAGGATCTGCGTCTCGAACCCGTAATTGTCGTAGATGGTGCGTATATCCTCGATCAGCTCCATCCCGTCGAGGTTGATATCGTCCAGCCGCCCGATGAAGGGAGAGATGAACGTCGCGCCCGCCTTCGCCGCCAGCAGCGCCTGCGTCGCGCTGAAGCAGAGCGTGACATTCACCATCTTGCCCTCGACCGACAGGGTATTGCAGGCCTTCAGCCCGTCCCAGGTCAGCGGCAGCTTGACGGTGATGTTCTCCGCAATTTCCGCCAGCTTGCGCCCTTCGGCGATCATGGCGTCGGCTTCGGTCGCGACGACTTCCGCGCTGACCGGTCCTTCGACCAGATCGCAGATTTCCTTGGTCACTTCGAGAATATCGCGCCCCGATTTGAGGATCAGCGACGGATTCGTCGTCACCCCGTCCACCATGCCCAGATCGTTCAGCTCGGCGATGGCGGGCACGTCCGCCGTGTCGACGAAGAATTTCATGGCTCTCTCCTCTTGGTGCGCTGGGCGAGCCTTAGCAAGGGGCGGGCCGAGGCGCAAAGGGAATGGCGTTCGGGGATGGGGTCTGCGATGTAGGGGTCTGCCCGTTGCTGCCTGACGACAATGAAATCTATCCGCTCAAAAACCCCGCCCGGCGGCACCGCCGGGCCGCGCCGGCCCGCCCCCGTTAAACCGAAGGTTTGCCTACGGCAAAACGGGGCGGCGCTTTGTCGTAGCTGCTCACCGCTTTGCCGCTGGGCACGCTTCGGCAACGCAAATCGCGGCTCGGATGCACGCCACCCCGACGGGCCGGCGCTGCCCTCAGCGCAAAGCGGCACGATATGACCTTCTTCGCCCAAGGCGACCTGGTCGCCATCCTCACCACACAGCCCCTGGACCGCCTCCTGGACTACAAGGCGCCCGAGGGGGGCTGCCACCTCGGCGCCTTCGTCGAGGTTCCCCTCGGCCCGCGCAAGGTGATCGGTGTCGTTTGGGGGCCGGGCAAGGGCGACTACGATTACGCCAAGACGCGCTCAGTCATCCGCGTCCTCGATGCCGCGCCCATGCGGGACGAGCTGCGCGCCTTCCTGCTGGCGGCCGCCAAATACACTCTGACCCCGATGCCCGCGATGCTGCGCCTGGCCACCCGCGCGCCGGGGCTGGGCGATCCCCCGTCCATGCGCAAAGTCTACCGCCGCGGGGACCGGGAGCCGGACCGCACCACCGCCGCCCGCACGCGCGTGCTGGACACGCTCGCCGACTACGGCGATCTGGCCTTCACCCTCAAAGAACTGGCGGAGATGGCGGATGTGTCCTCCTCCGTCATCAAAGGCCTCGTCACCCAAGGCGCGGTGCTGGAGGAAGACAGCCCGCGCGATACGCCCTTCCCGCGCCTCGATCCCGCCTTGCCCGGCAAACCCCTGACCGAAGACCAACGGGCCGGCGCCACCGTCCTGCGCGCCGCTCTCCAGCGCCAGGATTACGGCACCACCCTGCTGCGCGGCGTCACCGGGTCGGGCAAGACCGAAGTCTATCTGGAGGCCGTCGCCGAAGCCCTGCGCCAGGGCCGCCAGGCCCTAGTCCTGCTGCCCGAAATCGCGCTGACGGCGGAGTTCGTGACCCGCGTCCAGAACCGCTTCGGCGCGCGCCCCGCCGAATGGCATTCCGGCGCCACCATGACCGAACGCCGCTGCATCTGGCGCATGGTAGGGCAGGGGCAGGCGCAGCTCGTGATCGGCGCCCGTTCCGCCCTCTTCCTGCCGTTCCAGAACCTCGGCCTCATCGTCGTGGATGAGGAGCACGACACCTCCTACAAGCAGGAGGACGGCGTGCTCTATAACGCGCGGGACATGGCCGTCCTGCGCGCGACGCTCTGCAGCGCGCAAGTGGTCCTCGCCTCCGCCACGCCGTCGCTGGAAAGCTGGGCCAATGCGCAGGCCGGCAAATACGCCAAGCTGGAATTGACCTCCCGCTTCGGCCCTGCGGTGATGCCGAAGATGCGTGCGCTGGACATGCGGCAGGCGGGCCTGCCCTCGGACCGCTGGATCTCGCCCGACCTCGCCGCCGCCGTCCGGGACCGCACGGAAAAGGGCGAACAGAGCCTCCTCTTTATCAACCGCCGCGGCTACGCGCCCACGACGCTCTGCCGCGCCTGCGGACACCAGATCGGCTGCGACGATTGCGACGCACGCATGGTCGAACACCGCTTCTTCAAGCGCCTCATGTGCCACCAATGCGGCGCCACCAAACCAATGCCGACGATCTGCCCGTCCTGCGAGGCCGAAGACCGCCTGGCCCCCATCGGCCCCGGCATCGAACGCCTCGCCGAGGAGGCGGTGGCCCTCTTCCCCGATGCCCGCATCGCCACGCTGTCGTCGGACATGTTCGGCAGCGCCCGCGCCCTGAAGGCCGAGATCGAGGCGATTGCCCAAGGCGCCGCCGACATCGTCATCGGCACGCAGCTTGTCGCCAAGGGCCACAACTTCCCGAACCTCACCCTGGTCGGCGTGATCGACGCCGATCTGGGCCTGCAAGGCTCCGACCTCCGCGCCGCCGAGCGCACTTTCCAACTCATGCGCCAGGTCGCGGGCCGGGCCGGGCGGGCCGAACGGCCGGGGGAGGCGCTGCTCCAAACCTACCAGCCCGAACACCCCGTCATCCGCGCGATCCTCGCGGGGGACGAGGAAGGCTTCTGGCAAGCCGAGGCGGCCCAACGCGAGGCCGCGGGCGTGCCGCCCTATGGCCGTATGGCGGGCATCATCCTCAGCGGCCCGGACGTCGCCCCGGTCTTCGACATGGCGAACCACCTCGCGCGCAACGACGCGCCCCTTCGCCAGATCGGCGCCCAGGTGTTTGGCCCCGCCGCCGCGCCCATCGCCCGGATCCGCGGCCGTCACCGCGTCCGCCTGCTGGTCAAGGCCAGCAAGGGCGCGCCGCTGCAACGGGCCCTGCGCACCTGGCTGGGCCAGGTCCAGCCCAAGGGCGAGATGCGTCTGGCCGTCGATATCGATCCGCAATCCTTCTACTGAGGCAATCTTTGCCGCCCCCGATCCTTCAAGGATCGGCGCCCTATCGATCCTTCTAGGATCGATTTGGCTGTTTCTCCGCGCACAGAAATGTTGCGCAACTTGGGGACCCGGCCCGAAAATGTTGCCCCATCTTGCGCAAACCGGCTTTGCGCAGATGCACATCGCTTTTCGTGCCCCCCGCGCGTAAAGAGGCACCATGCCCCGGATTGTCCCTCTGTCAGAGGCCAAACATCTGTCCCTCTGGCGCCGCCCCCTCGCGCTGCTGTTCCTCATGGCCTTCGCCATGCCGATCGCCTTCAGCACGTGGTCCGCGCTGCTGAACAACTTCGTCATCGAAGCCGCGCAATTCGACGGCGCCGACATCGGCCTCTTGCACACGATCCGCGAAATCCCGGGCTTTCTCGCCGTAGGCGTCATCGCGATCATCCTCTTCGTGCGCGAACAGGTGCTGGGCCTCGTGTCGCTGATCCTCTTGGGCCTCGCCACGGCTGTGACAGCCCATTTCCCGACCATCGGCGGGATCATGGTGCTGACGCTGCTCAGCTCCATCGGCTTTCACTACTACGAAACGGTGAACCAAAGCCTGCAATTGCAATGGCTTAGCAAGGATCGCGCGCCCAAGGTCCTGGGCTACCTGCTGGCCGCAGGCTCCGGCGCGACGTTCCTCGTTTACGTGCTGATCTACCAGCTGCGCGCCCCGCTCGAGCTGTCCTACCAGACGATCTACCTCACCGGCGGGGGCATCACCGCCGCCATCGCGCTCTTCGCCCTCATCGCCTACCCGCAATTCGAGGCGCCTACGCCGCAGACCAAGCGCATGATCCTGCGCCAGCGCTACTGGCTCTACTACGCGCTGCAATTCATGGCCGGCGCGCGGCGGCAGATCTTCATGGTCTTCGCCGGCTTCATGATGGTGGAGAAGTTCGGGATGCAGGTCGAAGAGCTCGCGCTGCTCTACCTTATCAACCTTGTCGTCAACATGGCCATCGCCCCGGTCCTCGGCCACCTCGTCGCCCGCTTCGGCGAGCGGAACATGCTGGGCGTCGAATATGTCGGCCTGATCTTCGTCTTCCTCGCCTATGGCGGGGTCTACTACATGGGCTGGGGCATGATGGTGGCCGCGGCGCTTTATGTGATCGACCACATCTTCTTTGGCCTTGCGCTGGCGCTCAAGACCTATTTCCAGAAGATCGCCGATCCTGCCGACATCGCCCCCACCGCCGCGGTGGCGTTTACAATCAATCACATAGCCGCCGTGGGCCTGCCCTTCCCGCTGGGCCTTCTGTGGCTCGTCTCCCCCGCTGCGGTGTTTTTCCTTGCCGCCGGCATGGCGGGCGTGTCGCTGTGCCTCGCGCTTCTGATCCCGCGGGACCCGGCGCCGGGGAACGAGACCGTTTTGATTCCCCGCGCCGCCCCCGCGGAATGAGCGCGGCGGGGCAAGAGCAGGGCCGCTTTCTCACCGGCTCCACCATGGGGCATGTCGTGCGGATGACGGCGACGGGGGCCTTCGGGATCACCTTCGTCTTTCTGGTCGATGCGGCGAACCTTCTGTGGCTCAGCCAATTGGGTGACCCGCGCCTCGTGGCCGCCATCGGCTTTGCCTACGCGATCCAGTTCTTTTCCGTCTCCATCGGGGTGGGGCTGATGATCGCCGCCACCGCCCTGATCAGCCAAAGCATCGGACGGGGTCAGCGCAGCGGCGCGCGCCGTCAGGCCGGCGCGGCCATGGCCATCGCGGCCGTGATTCAGGCCTGCGTCGCCGCCCTTATCGTCACCTTCCGCCACGACCTCATCGCCCTGGCCGGCGCGGAGGGGGAGACCGCGCGCCTCGCCGCCCGCTACCTCGCCATCACCGTGCCCAGCCTTGTGCCCATGGCCATCGCGCTCGTCGGCTCCGGCGCGCTGCGGGCCGAGGGGTTCGGGGCTAAGGCGATGTATATCACGCTCTTTTCCGGCCTCGCCCTGATGGGCGTCGATCCGTTCCTGATCTTCTGGTACGGCCTCGACGGGGCTGCTATCGGCCTCGTGGCCTTCCGCTTCTGTTTGATGGGCCTCGCCCTCTACTTCGCAGCGCACCAGCAGGGCCTCGTCGCGCGCCCCTCGATGGCCAGCACGGCGCAGGTCTTCGTGCCCTTCATGGCCATCGCCGTGCCCTCCATCGCGACGCAGATGGCGACGCCCGTTGGCAATTACCTCCTTACCATCGTCATGGCGCCTTTCGGCGACGACGCGATGGCGGCGTGGGCGCTGGTGGGCCGGCTGACGGTCCTGGTCTTCGGCGGCATCTTTGCGCTGTCGGGCGCGATCGGGGGGATCTTTGGCCAGAATTACGGCGCCGGCCTCTATCCGCGGCTGCGCAGCACCTACCGCGATGCGCTGCTGTTCTGCGCGGTCTACACGCTGGTCGCCTGGGGCCTGATGATCGCAGCGACGCCGCTGGTCATTGCGGCGTTCGACCTGACGGGGCAGGGGGCGGACGTGCTGCGCGCCTTCACCTCGGTGGGCGTAGGCGGCTTCGTCTTCGTCGGCGCGCTGTTCGTGTCGAACGCCGCGTTCAACAACCTGGGCAAACCCACACGCAGCACGCTGGTCGGCTGGCTGAAGGACGGCGTCTTCAGCTGGCCGGCGGCGGTCTTTCTGGGCGGCACCTTCGGCGCGGCGGGCGTCATCTATGGCCAGGCGGCGGCCGGCGCGGTCGCGGGCACGCTGGCCGCGGCGTGGGGCTGGCACTTCGTCGCCCGGCTTGGCCCGGGCGCGCAGCTTGACCCCGCCGCGCCGCGCCCCTACCCGAACCCCGACCGCTACCGGAGACGCTGACATGCCCACCTTCACCGCCCTGACCACGCTCAAGGGCCAGGCCGCCGCCGAACGGCTGGGCACGGCGCTGGAGGCGCTGGAGCCCGCGCCCACCGGCGTCGGCGTGTTCGAGGTGGAGGACGGATCGGGCCTGTGGGAGGTCGGCGGTTATTTCGAGGCGCCGCCCGACGACACCGCCCTCGCGCTGCTGTCCGCGGCCACGGGCGCCGCGCCCTTCACCATCTCCGAACTGCCGGAGACGGACTGGGTCGCCCGTGTCCGGCGCGAGCTTGCCCCGGTCCCCGCGGGCCGGTTCTTCGTCTACGGCAGCCACGACGCCGGCAAGGTGCCGGAGGGCGCTGTGCCCCTGCTGATCGAAGCGGCGATGGCCTTCGGCACCGGCCACCACGGCACGACGCTGGGCTGCCTTTTGGCCTTCGAAGACCTGCTTGAGGCGGGCAAAACCCCCGGCCCTGTCGCCGATATCGGCTGCGGCACGGCTGTTCTGGCGATGGCGGCCGCGCGCGTCTGGGACACTCCGGTCGTGGCCTCAGACATTGACGCCGTCGCGGTGGAGGTGGCGGAGGCGAACCTGGCCGCCAACGGCCTGGCCGGGCGGGTGCACTGCGTGGAAGCCGCGGGTTTCGCCGCGCCGGAGCTATCGGGCCCCTTCGATCTGATCTTCGCCAACATCCTCAAAGGCCCGCTGATCGCCCTCGCAAGCGATCTGACCGCCCGCCTCGCGCCGGGCGGGCACGCGATTCTGTCCGGCCTTCTGAACGAGCAGGCGGAGGAGGTGACGGCGCATTATCTCGGAGCCGGAAACGATCTGAGCCATAGCCGCCAGATTGGTGACTGGACGACGCTCACTCTGACCAAACCCCGTTAAATTCTCGCCGCATTTCGTGCGAATTGAAGGCACTTGCCCCAATTGGGCCACATTTGATCGGCATTTTACCTAAATCCGGTGGGGGCTGGATATTCGAGGCTGCCATGATCGAAACCAAGGAACATTTTTCCGCCCGCCTCAAAGGGTTGGGCCGCAAGCACGAGGCGATGGCCGGCGGGTACACGACTCATTTGCGCAGTGACGGGCTGATCGTCGTCAAACCGCGCGGCGCGCGCCGCAAGCGGACCTCGCCGCTAAAGGCCGTGATTCTCGCCGCGCTAGGGTTTTGCGCCTTCAAAGCCTACGCGGTGCAGAGCATGGGCGATTTGGTCTACACCGACCGCGTCGCCAAGCTGGAGGCTGGCACGCCGGTCGAACGGGCCGGCGCCTGGGCGATGCAGATCGACCCGCTGACCGCGGCGATGACCCGCGCGATCACGTCGCTGACCGCCTCCTGATCCTGCGTCCTTAGGCCGTCTTTGCCCCGCCCCTTTCCGGCGGGGCTTTTTCGTCGGGGCAAAAAAATAGCCGCCGCTCCCGTTTTGGGACCGACGGCTGGAACGTGGCGGGGGTGCGCGGGCCTTAGCGGCCGCTCACCACTGCTTCGATGTCGCCGCGGATCAGGCCGATGTCTTCCAGCTCGCGGTCGGTCAGCGTGTTCAGCGCGTTGCGGGTGACGCGGGCGTCGTTCCACGCGATGAGCGCGGCAGACAGGTTGCCGAAATATGCGGCAACGCGGCCAGCAAAGGTTGCGGAGCCGTAGGTGGTGAGGGTGATGTCGAAAGTTGCCATTGCAAGCCGTCCTCTTTTCACATCAGGACCGGGATATTCCGGCCTTTCTGTACTGCGAATTAGGAGGGGCGCGCACGGCCCACAAGTGCGGGTTGTGCAAAGGGGACATGCGCGTTTTGCATAGGTCGCACCGCTAGATAACCTGTGGAAAATAAGGTGAAAATGTGGCTGTTGCGCGTGTCGTTTTTGGGCCGGCGAGCGGCGAAAACGGCTCGCCCGTCCGGGCGGATGTCGCCCCTGGGCCGGGCCGCGACGCTTTCGGCCCACGCGGGCGGGGCTTGGCGGATGTTCGCCTTTCGTGCTAACGTTTCGCAAAAGACAAAAAGGGCAGGGCGGATATGCGGATTTTGGGGATCGACCCGGGCCTTCGGCGGCTTGGCTGGGGCGTCATAGACGCCGATGGGCCTCGTCTGCGGCACGTCGCCTGCGGCACGCTGACCTCCACCGGGGACGACCTCGCGGCGCGCCTTCTGTCGCTGCACGCCGGCCTGACCGCGATCTGCGCGGCTCACGCGCCGGATGCAGCGGCGGTGGAGCAGACCTTCGTCAACAGTGACGGCGCCGCGACGCTGAAGCTGGGCCAGGCGCGCGGAATCGCCCTGCTGGTGCCCGCCCAATTCGGCCTTCCGGTCGGCGAATACGCCCCCAACACCGTCAAGAAGACGGTCGTGGGCGTCGGCCACGCGGCCAAGGCGCAGATCGGGCATATGGTGCAATTGCAACTGCCCGGCGCGCGGCCCGATAGCCCGGATTCCGCCGACGCGCTGGCCATCGCCATCTGCCACGCCCATCACGCCAGCGCGCGGCTGGGCGCGGCGCTGGCCCGGGCCGGCGCATGATCGGCAAGCTGTCGGGGCGGATCGACTACCGCGCCGCCGATCACGTACTGATCGACGTGCGCGGGGTCGGCTATGTCGTCTATTGTTCGGACCGGACGCTGGCCGCGTTGCCCCGCGACGGGGAGGCCTGCGCGCTCTACACCGATTTGCAGGTGCGTGAGGATTTGATGCAGCTTTTCGGCTTCACCTCGCTGGTTGAGAAAGAGTGGCACCGCCTTTTGATGTCGGTCCAGGGCGTCGGCGCGAAGGCGTCGCTGTCGATCCTGGGCGCGCTTGGCCCCGATGGCGTCAGCCGCGCCATTGCGCTTGGCGACTGGAACGCGGTGAAGGCGGCCAAGGGGATCGGGCCCAAGACCGCGCAGCGCATCGTTCTGGACCTCAAGGACAAGGCGCCGGCGGTGATGTCGATGGGCGCCGCCGCGCCCCGTGCCGCCGCCGATGAGGTGCTGGAGCCGGCGCCTCAGCCCGCACCGACGGATCCGGGCGCGCAGGCCGACGCGCTGTCGGCGCTGGGCAACCTCGGCTACGCGCCGGGCGAGGCGGCCGCCGCTGTCGCCCAGGCGGCGGGCGAGGCGCCGGAGGCGGCCGCGTCCGATCTGATCCGCGCCGCGCTGCGCCTGCTGGCGCCGAAAGGGTAGGCGATGACGGAGCCCGACCCGACCCTGCGCCCCGACCCGCGCCCCGAAGATATGGACCGTGCGCTGCGACCCCAGATCCTCGATGATTTCGTCGGTCAGGCGGAGGCGCGGGCCAACCTGCGCGTCTTCATCCAATCGGCGCGTCAGCGGGGGGAGGCGATGGATCACACGCTGTTCCACGGCCCCCCCGGCCTCGGCAAGACGACGCTGGCGCAGATCGTCGCGCGCGAGCTTGGCGTGGGCTTCCGCATGACCTCCGGCCCTGTTCTGGCCAAGGCGGGTGATCTGGCCGCGATCCTCACGAACCTGGAGCCGCGCGATGTCCTCTTCATCGACGAGATTCACCGCCTGAACCCCGCGGTCGAAGAGGTCCTGTATCCCGCCCTCGAAGATTTCGAGCTGGATCTGGTGATCGGCGAGGGGCCCGCCGCGCGCACGGTGCGGATCGAATTGCAGCCCTTCACTCTGGTCGGCGCGACCACCCGGATGGGCCTGCTGACGACGCCCCTGCGCGACCGCTTCGGCATCCCGACCCGGCTGGTCTTTTACACCGAGGACGAGCTTTACCGTATCGTCGCCGGCAACGCCGCAAAGCTGGGCGTGCCTGCGGACGAAGGCGGCGCGCGCGAGATTGCCCGCCGCGCCCGCGGCACCCCGCGCATCGCGGGCCGGCTGCTACGCCGGGTCGTGGACTTTGCCGTGGTCGAGGGGGACGGGCGGATCACCCAAGGCCTCGCCGATGCAGCGCTGACCCGGTTGGGCGTGGACGGTCTGGGCCTCGATGCCGCCGACCGGCGCTATCTGCGGCTGATCGCCGAAAGCTACGGCGGCGGGCCGGTGGGGATCGAGACGCTCAGCGCCGCCCTGTCGGAGGCGCGTGATGCGCTGGAAGAGGTGATCGAGCCCTATTTGCTGCAACAGGGCCTGATCCAGCGCACCCCGCGCGGCCGGACCTTGGCCGCAGGCGCCTGGCGGCATTTGGGCCTGGACGTCCCGCGCGGTGATCTGTTCGATTGAGGTATGTCGCCGCCTTTGGCGCCGAACCGCGGGGGGCCAGCCCCCCACACCCCCCGGAGTTGTTTTTCGCCAAGTGAAGGAGGACCCATGCGCCGATTGATCGTACCAGAGGCGTGGGCCGCTGCAGCAGAGGCAGCGCAGATGTCGCCCGCCATTTCCGCAAACGGGTTTTTGTTCCTGACCGGCATCACCGGGGCGGGGCCGGATGGCGTCATGCCGGATCAGGAGGCGCAATTTCCGGTCGTGTTCGACAAGCTGGCTGCGGTCTTGGGCGCCGCGGGATTGGACGAAACCGCGGTGGTGGAGATGACGACCTACCATGTCGGCCTGCGCGACCATTTCGAGGCGTTCGATGCCGAACGGCTCCGCTGCTTTGCCGCGCCCCATCCGGCGTGGACCGCTGTGGAGGCAGGCGGGCTGCGCCGGGTCGGCGCGGTGGTGGAGATGCGTGTGGTTGCTGCTTTGGAGAGCTAGGATGGCTGGTATGGAGCGTTAGGTCGCCGACCTGCTGCGCCTCCTGCTGGCCTCTGCCGAATGTGAGGGGATCGACCTTTCGGCAATGCAGCGCACGTGGGGCGCTTACGATCCGAGGGTGGCGCCGGGCCGCGGCGCGGGCTAGGTGCCGGCGCATGGATGCAAAAGAAATCGAGACATTGTTCACCCGCGATGGCGGTGCCTTCGCTTTCGCGCGCTGGGGCAGGCCCATCGCGCCGGTTGTCTTCGGGGTCGAAGACGCGACGCTGGGCACAATCAAAGGCGCGCTCGAGGCGGTCTGCCAGCTTGCGGGCCACCAGATGGCGGAGACGGACCTGAAGCTCGGCGCCAATATGATGTGGTTTTTCTGCCGCGATTGGTCCGAGCTGACGGAGGTACCCGATCTGGGCCGTTTGGTGCCGGACCTTGGCTCGCTCGTCGCGCGGCTGGAGGCAGCGGAGGCGAATCAGTACCGCATCTTTCGCTTCGACAAGGACGGCGCGATCCTGGCCTGTTTCATCTTCCTGCGGATGGACCAGCATCTGAGCGCCGTGCCGGCCCAGACCCTGGCGCTGAGCCAGGTGGTGCAATCGATGCTGCTGTGGTCCGATCTGGCGTTCCGCGACCGCTCCCCGCTTGCTGTGTCGGGAGAGACGACGGTGCTGCGCCCGGATATCGCCGGCCTGATCCGGGCGGCCTACGATCCCGTGCTGCCCGGGGCGGCGAGCGATGCGAGCTTCGCCCTGCGGCTGAGCGCGCGGATGCAGGGCGAGATGCGGAACTAACTGCAGACAGTGTTTATGCGCTCAGCCGAAAGACATCCGCAGGATGTCTACACGCGGACCGCCCGCCTGCGGTCTGCGTGTTCCACGCCGCCCGCGCGGCCCGCTTGGGCGGAGCCTTGATCGTGGTGTGTTGGGAACACACTCCACGCGAGTAGACGTCTTTCTCTTGATACCTTTTTCCTCGACGTTCGGTCCGCTTGGGGCTGCGCGCAAAAGTCGTGTGAACCTACCGCTGAAGACCAACCAACCCCATCCCGACACACAGCAAAGCCGCGCCGCTCATCGCGCAGCGCGCGATGTTCCAGCGCTGCCAGCGATCCGCATAGGCGCTCCACCACCCCTCTGCATCCGCGGCGATCTGCTCGGGCGTGAGAGCCGCCAGCGCCTCGTTCATCGGCACGTTCACGAGCATCGTCGGCACCATCGCCCCAACAATGTAGATCGCCGCGGCGGCGCAAAACCACCACGCCGGCTGGCTGCCCCACAGGGATAGACCCGCCGCCACCGACACCAGCGGCGTCGCGAAGAAGATCGGCGCAAAGACCGCGTTTCGGACGGAGGCGTTCATCGCCATCATCGTGTCGATGGCGCTTCCCGCGGGCAGCGTGTTTAGCCCCCAGATCGTCGAGCAAATCCAGGCGTAGAAAAAGTCGAAGATCGCCCCGTGAAAGAGCAGTGCGGCAAGGGCAGGCGGGGTGGTCATCGGCAATCTCCTTTTCCCGTTACACGCGGCAGCCCGCCCTTTCCGGCGCGCCGGGGCCGTGAAATACTGCGCCCCAAACTGCGAGGGCCCCCATGGCGCATATCTTTCCTCTGATCGTCTACTACGAGGACACCGACATGGGCGGGGTCGTCTACTACGCCAATTACCTCAAATTCATCGAACGCCCGCGCTCCACCATCGTCGAAGAGTTCGGCCTCGACCAGAACGCGATGAAGGCGGCGGGCCTCGTCTTCGTCGTCACGCGGGTGGAGGCGGACTACCTCGCGCCCGCGCGGCTCGGCGACCGGCTGGAGGTACACAGCACCCATTTTGCCAAAGGCGTGCGCTGGATCTTCGACCAAGAGGTGCGGCGCGGCGAACA
>JBCDFL010000034.1:0-21913 GCA_039178165.1 Pseudomonadota bacterium
GCGGCCGCCCTGGCGGTCCTGCAGACCACGACCGGCGTGGCCGGCGCGCGGGCGCTCAGCGATGCGGAGCAGGCGGCGCTGCTGACCCCGTGGTTCGGCGACGGTGTCGATCTGGCCCGTCTGCCGGTGCCGCGGCTGATTGAGGTGACGCTGAAGCGGGGCGGCGGCTTCGATCCTGCAGGCCTGCGCAACCGGCTGGCCGCCGAGGTGCCGGGCGCGGTGCTGGACGATCACGGCCGCTGGCGCGCACCGCTGGTGCAGGCCGCATGGCGCCTGCGCACCTTGGGCTGGCTGTCGCTGGCGCTGATCGGCGCCGCCGTTGCCGCGATGGTCACGCTGGCGGCGGGCGCCGCTTTGGCCGCCAACGCACAGGTCATTGCGGTCCTGCGCCTCGTCGGTGCGACCGACGGGTATATCGCGCAGGCCTTCATCCGCCGCTTCACCCTGCGCGCGCTTGCGGGTGCGGCCGCGGGCACGGCGCTTGGGCTGGCCGCGGTGGCCTTGCTTCCAGGCGGTGGCGCGCAGGCGGGCGTTCTGACCGGTCTGCGCCTGTCGGGCTGGGGCTGGGCCGCGCCGCTCTTGATCCCGCCGCTGTCGGCCGCCGTCGCGCTGCTTGCCACCGCACGCGCCGCCCGCCGCACGTTGGAGGATCTGACCTGATGCGCTACGCCCTCTCGGTCCTCTTCACGGTCCAAGCCTATTTCATGATGCTGATCTGGGGCCTCGTCTTCGCCCCCTGGGCGCTCTTTTCGCCGACCGGGGCCCGGACGGCCTGCCGGACTTGGGCGTCCTACGCGATGTGGACCGCGCGTCTGATGATCGGTCTGCGGACGGAGGTGCGCGGCACGCCGCCCACGGGCGAGGTTCTGGTGGCGGCGAAGCACCAGAGCTTCCTCGACATCCTGATGATCTTCAACGCCGTGCCGACGGCCAAATTCATCATGAAGCGCGAGCTGCTCTATACCCCGATCATCGGCATCTACGCCTACCGCCTGGGCTGCGTGCCCGTCAGCCGGGGCAAGCGCGGCGCGGCCATCGCGAAGATGGTCGCTGATGTGGAGGCGGGGCGCGCGCAACCGGGCCAGTTGGTGATCTACCCGCAAGGCACGCGCGTGGCGCCGGGCGCGCATATCCCCTACAAGGTCGGCACGGCGATCCTCTACGAGCAATTGGCGCAGCCCTGCGTGCCGGTGGCGACCAATGCGGGCCTCTTCTGGCCGCGCAAGGGGCTGATGCGGCATCCGGGCCTCGCCGTGGTCGAGTTTCTGGAGCCGATGGCGACCGGCACATCCCGCGACGCCTTCATGGCCGAGCTGGAAGAGGTGGTAGAGGCACGCTCCAACACATTGATGGCGGAGGCTGGATTTGATGCAAATCGTTAAGGATATCGCGGAACTCGAAGCGCTCTACGGGGCGCCCGGCGCGCCCAGCCTGCGGAAAGTGGTCAGCCGCCTGACGCCTTTGCACCGCAAATGGATCATGACCTCGCGCTATGTCGTCCTGTCGACCGTGGGGCCGGAGGGGACGGATGGCAGCCCGCGCGGCGACGATGGTCCCGTGGTGACTGAGCTCGACGACCGGACCCTGCTGATGCCCGACTGGCGCGGCAACAACCGCATGGACAGCCTGCGCAACATCGTCACCGACGGGCGTCTGTCGCTGATGTTCATGGTGCCGGGATCGAACACGGTGATGCGGATCAACGGGACCGGCGTGGTTACGACCGACCCTGCGATGACGCAGCGGTTCGAGGTGAAGGGCCGCCACCCCCGCTCCGTCGTCGTCATCACCATCAAAGAGATTTACACCCAATGCGCCCGCGCCACGATGCGCGCCGGTATCTGGAGCCGGGACGACAGCGACGGTCTGCCCTCGGTCGGCGATTTGCTGGCCGAAGCGTCGCAGGGGGACGAGGGCGGCCAGACCTACGATGAGGCTTGGGCCGCCCGCGCCGCGAAAACCATGTGGTAGAGCCGCCCGGCTCAGGCCGCCGCGTGGCCGAGCGCGGCGCTGCGCCCTTGCCATTTCTCGACCAGCGCCTCGGCCGGGTGTGACGCACCGGACAGCCAAGTAACCCGCGTGCGGGCGAAACCGATAAAGCCGAAGATTTGGCCGCGCAGCTGCCGCACGATGGCGTTGCCGTACATCAGGCGCATGAACCAGCTGGGCGAGTCCGACGTCATGATGACCCGCGCCGTGCGACCCGTCAGAAGCGGTTTGGGCATCCCGACCAGGTTGGTGTTGCGCGTGTCGAAGGCCCGGCCCGGCAGCAGCGCGCGGTCAAAGAGGCCCTTGAGCTTGGCCGGCAGCCCGCCCCACCACATGGGTGCGACGGTCACCATATGCTCGCACCATTCCATTTGCGCGATCACATCGGTGTCGAGGCAGGGCTCCAGCGGTTTGCGGTTGGTATAGCCGCCCAGCCCGTAATCCATGTCGAAGTCCAGATCGTGCAGATGCGTCACGCGCACCTCGTGCCCGGCGGCGCGGGCGCCGTCGGCATAGGCCTCCGCGAGTGTGCGGCACAGGGAGGTTTCACCGGGGTGTCCGTTCAGAACGAAGATGCGTTTGGGGGTCATGGGATGTCCTTTCGATTCGCTTAAAATGACTGTGGTCACTTTATTGGAGATAATATTGACCATGGTCAATATATAAATTTGACCGCGGTCGGATTTTGTGAAATTCCATGCGCCATGGCCCGCAAACCGCAAAAACGTACGCTTCAAACGCGCGAGAAATTGTTGGATGCGGCGCGCGCGGCCGTGGCCGAACACGGCTTCGAAGGGGCGCGCGTGGATGACATCGTGGCCCGCGCCGGGGTCGCGAAGGGCACGTTCTTCGCTCATTTTCGGGACAAGGACGCCCTGATGGACGTGTTGATCGGCGCGCAGCTTGCGGCGGCGATGGAGGCCGCGCAGTCCGGCCCCGTGCCCCGCGGGGCGAAGGAATTGATCGCCGCGCTGGCCCCGGTGCACGACGTGATGACGTGCGAGCGCTACGTCTTCGACATCATCCTACGCTATTCCGGCGCTGCGGGCATCGAGCAGATCGGACCCATTGCCATGTTCTTTGGCCAGTATATCAACGCCGTCGCGCGGTGGCTGGGCGCGCATCCGCCGCGCGCGGATGTCGATCCGGGCTTGATGGCCGAAGGGGTACAAGCCTTTGCAGTGCAGGCCATGGCGCTGACCTTTTGCGCCCTGCACCAGGAGCAGAGCCGCGACGCCCGGCTGCGCCGCTATCTCGACGCGTGGTTCGCCCCCGGCGCGGGCTAAACCCACGCCCGGGGCGTTGCCTTACATGTGGATCGGGCCATCTCCGCAGGCGAGGGCGGCTTCGCGCACCGCTTCGGAATAGGTTGGGTGGGCGTGGCAGGTCATTGCCAGATCCTCCGCCGACGCGCCGAACTCCATTGCGACGCAAACCTCGTGAATCAGATCGCCCGCCGCGGGGCCTATCACGTGCGCGCCCAGGATGCGGTCGGTCTCTTTATCGGCGAGGATCTTCACGAACCCATCGGCGGCGAAGTTCGCCTTTGCCCGTCCATTGCCCATGAAGCTGAACTTGCCGACCTTGTAGGCGCGGCCCGCCTTCTTCAGCGTCTCTTCGGTCTCGCCCACATTGGCGACCTCGGGATGGGTGTAGATGACACCGGGGATCACGCCGTAATTCACGTGGCCATGTTTGCCCGCCACCTGCTCGGCGGCGGCCATGCCCTCATCCTCGGCCTTGTGCGCCAGCATCGGGCCGCTGATACAGTCGCCGATGGCGTAGACACCTTTGACGTTGGTCTGCCAATCGTTGCCGACCTCGATCTGCCCGCGCTCGGTCATCTTGACCCCCATCGCGTCCAGACCCAGCCCTTCGGTATAGGGGCGCCGGCCCGTCGCGACGAGGACGACATCGGCGTCCAGGACATGCGCGCTGTCGTCCTTGCGCAGGGTGTAATGGACCTTGGCCTTGGTCTTGGTCGTCTCCGTCTTCTGGACGGCGGCGCCCATGATGAAGTCCAGCCCCTGCTTTTTCAGCAGCTTCTGGAACTGCTTGGAGACTTCCATGTCCATGCCCGGCGTGATGTCGTCAAGGTACTCGATCACAGTCACCTCGCTGCCCAGCCGCTTGTAGACGCTGCCCAGCTCCAGCCCAATGACGCCCGCGCCGATCACGGCCATCTTCTTGGGGATCTTCTTGAGGCTCAGCGCGCCGGTGGAGGTCACGATCATCTCCTCGTCGACCTCGACGCCCGGCAGAGAGGACGGCTCGGAGCCCGACGCGATGATGATGTTCTTGGCCTCGTGCACATCGTCGCCGACCTTGACCTTGCCGGCCTCAGGGATCGAGGCCCAGCCTTTGATCCAGTCGACCTTGTTCTTTTTGAACAGGAACTCGATCCCTTTGGTGTTCTGGCCGATCGTGTCGGTCTTGTAGCTTTGCATCTGGTCCCAATCGACCGACGGGCTTTTGCCCTTCAGGCCCATCGCGGCAAAGTTATGCTCCGCCTCGTGCAGCATGTGGGAGGCGTGCAGCAGCGCCTTGGAGGGGATGCAGCCGATGTTGAGGCAAGTGCCGCCGAGCGTCTCCCGCCCCTCGACGCAGGCCGTTTTGAGGCCAAGCTGCGCCGCGCGGATCGCGCAGACATATCCGCCGGGGCCGGAGCCGATGACGATGAGGTCGTAAGAAGCCATAATGGAAGTCCTTTTCGCACTGTTGGGCCGGGGCGCTGCCCCGGACCCCGGAGTTGTTTTCAGCCAAGTGAAGGGAAGAGCGCCGCGAGCAGCATCACCACGGTCGCACCGAAGCCGACCAGCCAGATCACCGACCGCCACGGCACGAGCCCCTGCACATAGGCCGGAACGTAGAGGATACGCGCAATCAGATAGGTATGCGCGCAGATCGCCGAAAGGGGTGTGGAGCCCTTGCCAAGCTCCGTCACCACGAAGGCGAGGGTGAAGAGGATCAGCCCTTCGAAGTGGTTGTTCATCGCCCGTTGCAGGCGCCCCGCCGCGCCGGTCAGCTGCACGGGCGTGTCGCGGGGCGAAAGCGCTTTCTTGGTCCCGACCTGCAGGTTGGCGGTCACGGAATAGAGAACAAATTGTACGACCTGCAGCAGCCCGGCGAGGGCGAGGACGGTCAGTTCGGTGCTCATGGGACGGCCCTTTTGGTTAGGCCAGCCGGTCTTTGCGCGACAGGCGCCACAGATATCCGGCGACCCCCGCCAGAAGCAGGATCATCGACAGCCGGTAGGTGGCCCAGATCGCGATCATCGCGGTGGGCATGTCGGGCAGAGCGCCAGCCGCCAGTAGCGCCTGCGCCCATCCCAGAAGTTTGAGCGGGATCAGCGCCAGCGCAGTCCACAGGGCGGCCCGGCTGCGGCGCCAGGCCAGCACCGCGAGCGTCGCCCAAAGCGCGGCGGCCAGCCAGTTCTGCGCGCTGACCATCCAGGTGCGCACGGGCTGCACCTGGCCCATCGTCTCCGACGGCTCCAACAGCCAGATGCCGGAGGCGGCAAAAGCGGTTCAGATCGCGTTCGCCGCCGCATAGAGGACGATGGCCCAGAGGAGGACGGAACGGTGCTGTAGCATGCCCTGCGAACGCCGCAGGGGCGGGCCGGGTTTCTGCGACAGGAGCGCGCGGATATGCGGGCCGGACGCTCATCCCAGCAGCGGCGGGACCATCAGCCCAAGGCCGGCAAGGGAAGCGAACCAGGCCACCGACCGCACCAGTGGCACGCCAGACGCATAGGCCGGGATGTAGGCCACCCGCGCCCAGAAATAGAGCGCGGCGCCCAGGGCCGTCGTTTCCGTCGCCCGCTCCGTCACCGTGAGGGTCAGTGCGAGGATGACGAAGGCCGGCAGCGTCTCCAGGTAGTTGCGCAAGGCCCGGCGCACGCGGCCCGCGACCAGGTTTTCGTCCCTGTGGCTGTCTTGGGGCCCCAGCGCCCAGCCGATGCCTTTGCTGAGGTCCGACAGCGTCGCTTGGACCAGCGCGTGCGCCACCAGCAGAAGCGCCGCGTAGGTGAGGTAGGTCAGTTCAGGGGTCATGTCGTCTCCGATCCTCTGGGCTTACACATCGTCCTGGCGCGTCAAATCCTCGAGCAGCCGGTCCAGCACACCGACCTTGCGCGCGTAGGCGGCGACGTTGTGGTGCGGGCAATTCGGCAGGGGGTAAAGCTCGACGCAGTCGATCCCCTCCAGCCGCGTGACCTGGGCAATGTCGAACGGGTTCTTGCCGCCGTAGACGACGCGGATGTCCCCAAAGAAGCTGGGGTGATCGGCGAAGGCGTTGCGCAGATCGGCCTCCGGCGCGCCGTAATCGTAATCGGCGATGTCGCTGTCGATGGTCTTGAACCGTTTGAAGACTTTGGGCGTGATCTTGGTTTGCGGCGCGAAGGCCAAAACCCGGTCTGCGTGCAGGCGCAGGCCAAGCTGGATCGCGCCGTAAGCCCCCGAGGACGAGCCGACCAGGCGGATGCTTTCGGTCGCGGGCGGCAGTAGCGCCTTGAGCACCTCCGCCGTCTCGTCCAGCGAAGCGGACAGGCCCATCAGCCCGCGCTGGTACCAGGCCTGGCGGAAGTCTTTGATGTAGATGAAATTGCACGGCCGCCCGGCGAGGGAGGCGCGAAATTCGCGCGGCGCCATGCCGATCTGCATCGCCATGCCCGCCACCGCGATGACGGTGACGGTCGCGCCGGGCTGAAAGTCCGTCTCGATCGAGGCGAGGTCGGCGAGCGGGTGGCCCACCGGCACGACCCCCAGATCGCCGATAGACATCACCGCAGCCTGCATCGCCATGAACTTGGCGTTCAGATGCTTGAGCTTTATCGCGAGCCGCTCATTCTCGGCGCGGTGGGCGGCGTTTGAGGTCGAGTCTACGGTCATGCTGGCTCCTGTCAGCGCGCTATCGATGTGCCCCCAAGCCCCGCGTGGCTAGCGCGTGGGGCCCTGGGTGTCGACGCCCGCACATCACGAGACGCGGCAGCGTGGCCAATATGAATCACCGGGCGGGAGGCTGCGTGCCTTGGCCGATATGCAGTGCCGAGCGTCATGTCAGGACCCGCCATATCGCGCGGGCACGAAACATATGTGGCACGAGCAGAAGCAAAATAAGCGACCAAACAATGGCGATACCTTGGAAATAGGCGATCCTCGTAAGGCTGTAGCCGAGGGTGGCTGCGACTGCCGGTATCAGGCAAATGCCGACCAAAATTTCGTACCGTTTGACCCAAGCGGCGGTCGACCCTGGCGGGGTTGCGTACCGCTTTGCAGTGAAAAGAAGGGTGACGAAGCAGAACCCAAAAACACACGAGAACGTGGATGCCGCCATTGGGACGATTGCCGCGTCGAACTGACCGAGCAGCGGAAAACCAAGCGCGATTTTCCATAGGCAAGCCTGGCACACGGCCCAACGCGCGATCAGCTTGCGCGTGTCGTTGCGGTGTTCGTCCAGTAGGCGCGGTCCCGACACCTCGTTGTGGCCCTTTATGTTCAGAGCCTTGGCCTTGCGCCGTGCAAGTGCCAACGGCGCCCCTTTGCCTCGTGTGAAAACCATACCGAACGAGCCGCCTCCGCGCGCGAAGCGTGCCCCACCCGACGGGTCGTGAAGGGAAGGGCACACAAGCATCGGGTTACAGGTCCATGAGTAGGCGCCGCGGGTCTTCCAGCGCCTCTTTCACGCGCACCAGGAACGTGACCGCGCCTTTGCCATCGACGATGCGGTGGTCGTAGCTGAGGGCGAGGTACATCATCGGGCGGATCTTGATCTCACCGCCGACGACCATCGGGCGGTCCTGGATCTTGTGCATGCCGAGGATGCCGGACTGGGGCGGGTTCAGGATGGGCGAGGACATCAGCGAGCCGTAGACCCCGCCGTTCGAGATCGTGAACGTGCCGCCCTGCATCTCTGCCATGCTGAGCTTGCCGTCGCGGGCGCGCAGGCCCTTTTCGGCGATGGCTTTTTCGATGTCGGCAAAGCTCATCGCGTCGGCGTCGCGGATCACCGGCACTACAAGGCCCGTGGGCGTGCCTGTGGCGATGCCCATGTGCACGAAGTTCTTGTAGACGATGTCCGTCCCGTCGATCTCTGCGTTGACCTCGGGGATTTCCTTCAGCGCGTGGCAGCAGGCCTTGGTGAAGAAGGACATGAAGCCCAGGCGCACGCCGTGCTTCTTCTCGAAAAGGTCCTTGTATTCTTTGCGCAGGGCCATGACCTCGCCCATGTCCACCTCGTTATAGGTGGTCAGCATGGCGGCGGTGTTCTGCGCGTCCTTGAGGCGGCGGGCGATGGTCTGGCGCAGGCGGGTCATCTTGACCCGTTCCTCGCGCGCCGCGTCATCGGCGGGCACCGGGGCGCGGGGGGCTGTGGCGGCGGGTGCCGGGGCACTCGCGGCGGCGGCGACGGCCTTGGCGACGTCTTCCTTCATAACGCGCCCATCGCGGCCCGAACCTGTGACCGCATCGCGGCTGATCCCGGCCTCGGCCATCGCCTTCTTGGCGCTGGGCGCGTCTTCGACATCCTTGCCGGCGCCGTCACCGGCGGGCGGATTCTGGTAGTTTTCGGTCGGCTTCGCACTGCCTTCGGTCTTGGCGGGCGCGGCGCCGCCCGAGGAGATGACGGCCAGTTTGGCGGAGGCGTCCACGGTCGTGCCTTCATCGGCGACGATCTCGGCCAGCACGCCAGCGGCAGGGCTCGGCACCTCGACGGAGACTTTGTCCGTCTCCAGCTCGCAGAGCATCTCGTCCTGCGCGACGCTGTCGCCAACGGCTTTGAACCAGGTGCTGACGGTCGCCTCAGTGACCGATTCCCCGAGGGTGGGGACCATGACGTCGACGGACGCGCCGCCCGACGCCTCCACGGTCTCGTTGTCGTCGGCCTTGGCCTCCTCGACCTTGGGCGCGGCTTTGCTGCCCTCACCCACGGCGGAGATCATGGCCAGCAGCGCGTCGACGCCGACGGTCTCCCCTTCGCCCGCGACAATCTCCGCCAATTGGCCGGAGACGGGGCTGGGCACTTCGACGGTGACCTTGTCCGTCTCCAGCTCGCACAGCATTTCGTCCACCGCGACCTCTTCGCCCGGTTTCTTGAACCAGGTCGCGACCGTTGCCTCGGTCACGGATTCGCCCAGGGTGGGCACGCGCACTTCGGTACTCATGTTCTTATCCTTCGATGGTGAGCGCGTCGTTCACGAGCGCCTCTTGTTGGGCTTTGTGTTGGCTGGCCAGGCCCGTCGCGGGCGAGGCGGAGGTGGCGCGGCCGACATAGACGGGCCTTGTGTGCTTGGCTTTGATCCGGCCCAGCACCCATTCGATGTTGGGCTCGATGAAGGTCCAAGCGCCCTGGTTCTTGGGCTCTTCCTGGCACCAGACCATCTCCGCGCCTTTGAACCGCTCCAGCTCGTGCACCAGGCTGAGCGCCGGGAAGGGATAGAACTGCTCGATCCGAAGCAGGTACACGTCGTCGATGCTGCGGGCGTCGCGTTTCTCCAGCAGGTCGTAGTACACCTTGCCCGAACACATCACGACGCGCTTGATCTTATCATCGGGCTTCAGCTGCGAGTCCGAATTGCCCTGCTGCGCGTCGTCCCACAGCACCCGGTGGAAGGAGGAGCCGTTGGTGAAATCCTCCGCCGTGCTGACCGCCAGCTTGTGACGCAGCAGCGATTTGGGCGTCATCAGGATCAGCGGCTTTCGGAAGTCGCGGTGGATCTGCCGGCGCAAGATGTGGAAGTAGTTCGCCGGCGTCGTGCAGTTCGCCACGATCCAGTTGTCCTGCCCGCACATCTGCAAGAACCGCTCCAGCCGCGCCGAAGAGTGCTCCGGCCCCTGGCCCTCGTAGCCGTGGGGCAAGAGGCAGACGAGGCCCGACATCCGCAGCCACTTGCTCTCACCCGAGGACACGAACTGGTCGAACATGATCTGCGCGCCGTTGGCGAAATCGCCGAACTGCGCCTCCCACATGGTCAGCGCGTTGGGCTCCGCCAGCGAATAGCCGTATTCGAAGCCCAGCACCGCGTATTCGCTGAGCGCCGAGTCGATCACTTCATACTGCGCTTGGCCCGCGCGGATGTTGTTGAGCGGGTAGTAGCGTTCCTCGGTGTCCTGGTTCACCAACCCCGAATGGCGCTGGCTGAACGTGCCGCGCGCGCTGTCCTGGCCCGCCAGACGTACCTTGTAGCCCTCGGTCAGCAGGGAGCCGAAGGCCAGCGCCTCCGCCGTGGCCCAGTCGAAGCCCGCGCCCTTGTCGAACATGGCGGTCTTGGCGTCCATCAGGCGCGCCACCGTCTTGTGCATGGGAAAGCCTTCGGGAACTGTCGTCAGCGCCCGGCCCACATCGGCCATCGTCTCTTCTGGGATCGCAGTCTTGCCGCGCTCGTATTCCTCGCCCCGGCGGTCGAGGTGCTTCCACTTGCCGTCCAGCCAGTCGGCCTTGTTGGGCTTGTAGTCTTTGCCGGCCTCGAACTCATCGTTCATGCGGGCCTGGAAGGCGGCCTTCATATCTTCGATCTCGCCCTCGGGGATCAGGCCGTCTTTGACCAGACGCTCGGTGTAGAGGGTGAGGGTCGTCTTCTGCTTCTTGATCTTCTTGTACATGACCGGGTTGGTGAACATGGGCTCATCGCCCTCGTTGTGGCCAAACCGGCGGTAGCAGAAGATATCGATTACGACGTCCTTGTTGAACTTCTGGCGGAACTCCGTGGCGACCTTGGCGGCGTGCACCACGGCCTCCGGATCGTCCCCGTTCACGTGGAAGATCGGCGCCTCGACCACCAGCGCGTTGTCGGTGGGGTAGGGGGAGGAGCGCGAGAAGTGCGGCGCGGTGGTGAAGCCGATCTGGTTGTTCACCACGATATGCATCGTCCCGCCCGTCCGGTGACCGCGCAGACCCGACAAGGCAAAGCATTCGGCCACAACGCCCTGACCGGCAAAGGCCGCATCGCCGTGCAGCAGGATCGGCATCACAGCCGTGCGGTCGTGATCGTTCAGCTGGTCCTGTTTCGCGCGGACCTTACCCAGCACGACCGGGTTCACCGCCTCAAGGTGCGAGGGGTTCGCGGTCAAGCTCAGGTGCACTTCGTTGCCGTCAAAGGTCCGGTCCGAAGACGCGCCGAGGTGGTATTTCACATCGCCCGACCCGTCCACGTCTTCGGGCTTGAAGCTGCCGCCCTGGAATTCGTTGAAGACCGCCTTGTAGGGCTTGGCCATCACATTCACCAGGATGTTCAGACGTCCGCGGTGCGGCATGCCGACCACGATCTCTTTGACGCCGAGCGCGCCGCCGCGCTTGATGATCTGCTCCATCGCCGGGATCAGGCTCTCGCCGCCGTCGAGGCCGAACCGTTTGGTGCCCATATATTTGACGTGCAGGAATTTCTCGAAGCCCTCGGCCTCGACCATCTTGTTTAGGATCGCCTTGCGCCCCTCACGGGTGAAGGCGATTTCCTTGCCGTAGCCCTCAATCCGCTCTTTCAGCCAGGTCGCCTGTTCGGGGTCGGAGATGTGCATGTACTGAAGCGCAAAGGTGCCGCAGTACGTGCGCTGCACGATGTCCACGATCTGCCGCATCGTGGCGACTTGCAGGCCCAACACGTTGTCGATGAAGATCGGGCGGTCCATGTCCGCCTCCGCAAAGCCGTAGCTTTTGGGGTCCAGCTCAGGGTGGGGGGTCTTGTCGCGCATGCCCAGCGGGTCGATGTCCGCGATCAGGTGGCCCCGGATCCGGTAGGCCCGGATCAGCATCAGTGCCCGGATGCTGTCCAGCACAGCGCGCTTGATCTGCTCGTCGCTGACCTCCACCCCCTTTTCCGCGGCCTTGGCGGCGATCTTCTGACCGGCGGCCTTGGCCTCCGCCGGGGCAGCCCATTCGCCGGTGAGGGCTTGGGTCAGATCATCGCCCGGCTGCGGCGGCCAATCGCTCCGCGCCCAGGACGGCCCCTCGGCCTCGGCTTTCACGGCCATCCCGTCGTCCCCCAAAGCCTTGAAGAAATCCGCCCAGGCCGCATCGACCGCCGCCGGATCGGCGGCGTAGCGGGCGTACATCTGCTCTAGGTATTCGGCGTTGTGCCCCTGCATGAAGCTGGAGGCGTGGAATTGGTCGTTCGAGGATTGATCGGTCATCTCTCGCGTCCTTTGGACTGGGGCTGGATGGGATGAGGGTGCTCACCCTACGAATGAAGGCGCCGGCGGTTCCGGCGCGATTAGGCGGGGGGCGGCCCCCAGGTATTGCTGCCCTCTTCGGACGGGCGGGTGAGCCACCAGATAAAGAGGATCGCGACCACCAGTTGGACGAGGCCGAACAGCCCGGCCAAGGCGAGCGCGCCCATATTGGGGACGGTCGTTCCGGTGGGATCGACATCGGGCGTGATCAGCAAGCCGATCAGCGACAGCCCGAACGGGATCAGGATGTACCATCCCGGCTTGCCGGTGTCCTGCAGCCGCCGAAACCCAACCGCGAGGCCTGGCGCCAGCAGCGCCAGCGCAACGATCAGGTAGAGCCAGACGGAGATCAGCTGAGTGATGATTGCCACGATCACGAAGGCGAGGAAAAACCACCAATATTCCGAGCGTCGCGCGCGCCCCGTGAAGTTGGCGTAATTCTCGACCACGACCGAGCGTACGGCTGTCATCGGGTCCATCATATCGTTCTCCTCCGTCTTTCGTTTGGTCTTTTAATCATGGCCTGGGCGGGGACCTTGGCCCCCGCCCGCCCTGCTATTTTCCGATGGCTTCCAGCACGGCCTCACCCAGCGTCGCGGGGCTGTCGGCAACCACAATGCCAGCCGAGCGCATGGCCTCGATCTTATCCTCGGCGCCGCCTTTGCCGCCCGCAACGATCGCGCCCGCGTGGCCCATGCGGCGGCCCGGAGGGGCCGTGCGGCCCGCGATGAAGCCTGCCGTCGGCTTCCAGCGTCCCTTCTTCTTCTCGTCGGCCAGGAATTGCGCTGCGTCCTCCTCGGCGTTGCCGCCGATCTCGCCAATCATGATGATGCTTTTGGTCTCGTCATCGGCCAGGAACATCTCAAGCACGTCGATATGCTCGGTCCCTTTGATCGGGTCGCCCCCGATGCCGACGGCGGTCGACTGGCCCAGGCCGCTATCGGTCGTCTGCTTCACCGCCTCGTAGGTCAGCGTGCCCGACCGGGATACGACACCGACGCTGCCGCGCTTGTGGATGTGGCCCGGCATGATGCCGATCTTGCAGGCCTCCGGCGTGATGACACCCGGGCAATTCGGCCCGATCAGGCGCGAGGTCGAATTCTCCAGCGCCTTTTTTACCCGCATCATGTCCAGCACCGGGATGCCTTCGGTGATGCACACGATCAGCGGCATTTCCGCGTCGATCGCCTCAAGGATCGAGTCGGCGGCAAAGGGCGGCGGGACGTAGATCACGGACGCATTCGCCTCCGTCGCCGATATCGCCTCGTGCACGCTGTCGAAGACCGGCAGGCCCAGATGGCTCATCCCGCCCTTGCCTGGCGTCACACCGCCGACCATCTGCGTGCCGTAGGCGATGGCCTGTTCGGTGTGGAACGTGCCCTGCGAGCCGGTTAGGCCCTGGCAGATCACCTTGGTGTTTTCGTCGATCAATACGGCCATGTCGTTGCTTCCTTGGCTTAGGGGTAGGCGGCCTTGCGCAGCAGGACCGACACGTTGTCGTCCACCGGCAGGGTCATTCGGTTGATGAGGGTGGTGCTGAAGCCCGCGCGCGCGGCGGTCGCCCGCAGGGTGGACAGCGTGAAATAGTTGACGTGGTCGGGATAGCGGAACCCGCACCATTTGGGCCCGATGACCCGGCGATTGAGTGAGCCGAAATTGGGCACCCGGATGAACACCGCGTCGCTGTCCTTCAGCGACCGGTGCGCGCCACGCAGAACGCCCAGCACGTCCGTTTCGTGCTCGAGGTAGCTGAACATGACGATCCCGTCGAATTGCCCTTCTTCGAAGGACCAAATCGCTTCGGCCCCCGCGCCATGGGCGCAATAGCCGCCCCGCGCGCACATCGCGGCGTCGGCCTGGGCGTGCAGCGCGGTGCTCAGCTCGATCCCGTAGGGCGTCATGGGCGGCGCGATGCGCGTGCCGGTGCCGCAGCCGATGTCGAGGACATGGCCGTCGTTGAACCAGCGCCGGAAGGACGCGGTCTTGTCCCGGTGCAGGCCCACCGTCGCCGCGCGCAGCCGCTTGACGGTGCCGGACAGACGGGTCGATCCGCCCTTGATCCGCTTGGCGACATGGGTCTTTTCCCAGGCGAAATCGTCCTCTAGCGCCTTATAGGCGACGGGATTGCGCAGATAGGTCACATCGCAGGACACACACTGCGCCAGGTCCCACGGCACAGGGCTGTAGCGGGGCCAGGGCGCCGCTGCGGCGGTATCGCAGGCGGGACAGGCTCTCATTCCAGTGGCTCCAGACGCTCGACGTTCAGGAACGTCTCCGTCCCGTTCGGGCCGGGGCGCGTGCCGATCTGCACCACCGCGATGCGGCGCGGGTTGAGATAGCGGGCGGCGATCACCTCCGTGCCCGGCGTGCGGGGGAACGCCTCCGGCACCTCCGCACTGCGCGTGATCCCTTCGCGCTGTAGCGCGTCCATGACCGCCGCTTCGCCTTTGGCCACCGCTGCGCCGTCGAAAGCCACTTCGCAGCGCCGGTCGGTGCTGGGCGTCGCGGGGCGGCCCACCGGCGGGCTGATGGCATTTGCATGCACGAACGGCGCCAGGTCATAGAAGTCGTGCCGCGCCGGCAGCACGTCGGCGGCCCGCGCCGCTGTGAGGCGGGGCGAAAAGCAGTGAGCCGCGAAGGCCTCCACCGCGTCCAGCGCGGCGGCGGGCGGGGCGATGGCCGCCAGAGCGAGTGCGGCGCGCATCATGCCGGCCCCTCCGCCCAGCGGTCGAACCAGCCGCGATTGGCGGCGAAGAATGTGTCCCCGATCCAGGCCAGACCCGGCCCGTTCACCGCACGCACGCGGGCGCGGGCCTCTGCCCCTAGCCGGGGGCGCGGGGCGGTGCCGGATTCGCGGACCTGCGGGCCGCCTGCGCGCTGGGGCGCGAACGATGTGTTATAGAGCGCCCGTTCCGCGGGGCCCGCCGCGTCCGACGCGCCGATGGTGCGCGCGAAGTCGGGGATCAACCCGTCGCCCGACAGCCATGCCTCATAGAACAGGCGCACGCGCAACGCTTCGGCGCCGACCGCGCGGACCCAGCGTTTGAGGATCTCGGCGAAGGGCACGCGCGGCATGCGCGCGGCGAACTGGTCCAGCGTCTCGGACGAGGCACCCAGCCGCGCGGCATGGCCATGCAGGCTGACCAGCCAAGGCTCCGGCTGGCGGATGTAGACGACGTAGCGGACCCGCTGGAACAGGCTGCTGAGCCAGCCGTGCAGGCCAGCCATGTCGCGCTCTGTCATGCCTGCAAAGCTCAGATATTCGCAGGAGGCGAGGAATGTGCCCATGTCGCCCGATTGCGCCCGTGCGGCGATCTGGGCCTGGAAGTCCCGTGCGACGCGGTCCTGCCCCGCGCGGTCTTGCGTGCCCAGAACCGCGTTCATCGGGCGGTCAGGCGGCGCGGTGCCACCCAGGGCGTGGGCCACCGTCGCCATCTGCGGGTTGGAGCAGATGACATCGGTCCGCGGATCGGTGTGCAGGTGAACGATCCCCTGCGCCGTAAGCGCCATCCGCTGTTCGGACAGCCAGGCCTGGATCGCCGTAGAGCCGCACTTGTTGAAGCCGACATGGATGATTGCGGAGGGTTTGCTCACGTCACTTCCTCTGCGGCTCGACGGCGGCGACGGAACTGACCCCACCCATCGATTCCACACGGATCCGGCCGGGAACGCCTTTGCGCAAGAAATGCGCTTCGAGTGTCACTCCTTTTCGGACCGGCTTCAGGTTGTCGACGCGTGCTCGGCCAAGCTGGCGTTGCAGCGCATCGGACAGATCGCTGCGTGCCACGTTTCCCCACAGGAACATCACGCAGCGCGGCTGTCCGCGAACGGAGCGGGACTCCTCAATATCGATGCTGACCACATCGCTCGAATACCGGCTATAGACACCGGCGCCTGCATATTTGCCCGATCGTGTCTGCTGAAGACCGCCTTGTTCTGCGGCCCGCTGCATTGACGGAAGGTTTGGAAATGCGTTGACGCACACATCGAAAAACAGCTGCGCCGCGCGATCCAAGGGATCGGCGGCGGCAGCCGGTGCCGCAAGGCAAACGGCAATAGCTGCCGCAATCGCTGTGCGGGCGTGCACGGGCTTAGCCCTTGACCGCTTTCACGATCTTCTCGGCGCCGTCTTTCAGGTCGTCCGCGGCGATCACATCGAGGCCGGAGCCGTTGATGATGTCCTTGCCCTGCTGGACGTTCGTGCCTTCCAGACGGACGACCAGCGGGACCTGCAGGCCGACCTCTTTCACCGCAGCGACCACGCCTTCGGCGATGACGTCGCAGCGCATGATGCCGCCGAAGATGTTCACCAGGATGCCTTTGACGTTCGGGTCGGAGGTGATGATCTTGAACGCCTCGGTCACCTTCTCCTTCGTGGCGCCGCCGCCGACGTCGAGGAAGTTCGCCGGCTCCGCGCCGTACAGCTTGATGATGTCCATCGTCGCCATGGCGAGGCCCGCGCCGTTCACCATGCAGCCGATTTCACCGTCCAGGGCGATGTAGTTCAGGTCGTATTTGGAGGCGGCGAGTTCTTTGGGGTCTTCCTCGGTCTCGTCGCGCAGCTCGGCCACGTCCGCATGGCGGTAGACTGCGTTGCCGTCAAAGCTGACCTTCGCGTCCAGCACTTTCAGATCGCCCGCATCGGTGATGATCAGGGGGTTGATCTCCAGCATCTCCATGTCCTTCTCGGTGAAGGCCTTGTAGAGCGTGCCCATCAGGCCGACGCATTGCTTCATCGCCTTGCCCTTGAGGCCCAGCGCGAAGGCGATGCGGCGCCCGTGGAAGGGCTGGTAGCCGCTGGCGGGATCGACGCTGAAGGACAGGATCTTGTCCGGGGTCGCGGCGGCGACCTCTTCGATGTCCATGCCGCCCTCGGTCGAGCAGACGAAGCTGATGCGGCTGGTCTGGCGATCCACCAGCAGGGCCAGATACATCTCCGTCTCGATGCCGGAGCCGTCTTCGATATAGATGCGGTTCACCTGCTTGCCGGCCGGGCCGGTCTGGTGCGTAATCAGCGTGCGGCCCAGCATCGCCTTGGCTTCGGCCTCGGCCTCTTCGACCGATTTGGCCAGGCGCACACCGCCCTTGCCGTCCGGATCGCCCTCGAATTTGCCTTTGCCGCGGCCGCCCGCGTGGATCTGCGCCTTCACCACCCAGAGCGGGCCGTCGAGCGCGCCGGCGGCGGTCTTGGCCTCTTCGGCCTTCAGGACGACGCGGCCGTCGGAGACAGGCGCGCCATAGGACCGGAGCAGGGCCTTGGCCTGGTATTCGTGGATGTTCATGACGCGCGCTTCCCGTGGCTGGTATACAATTGCTCACCGTACTGCGCGCTGCATCCATCCCGCGTAAACGGCAAAAGTGTCGCATCGCGGGGATGTGCGGTGGAAATCGCCAATTGTGATCACAGGAAAATTCGTGTGATCACAAATACCAGTTTGCGCCATGTTGCCTGTGCCGAATCCTTGTTCAGGTGGGCTTAGGCGGCGCGGGCGGCTCTGCGCTTGCGCCACAGGAAGCCCAGCATAATTACAACCGGCAGCATCAGGTAGAGCGATGGGCCCGGCCCGTTCATCAGATCGACCAGGATCAGCCCGCCGATGCCGGCGGCCATGCCGTTGCGGGTCTTGCGGTAACGCGCCATGGCATCCGCGCTGCGCCGCACGGGGCCGGCTTTGGGCGCCAGATCGCTGATGGCACCCGGCTCCGCCACGCCGTCCGCGACGATGCCGAAGACGGCAATCTCGTCCGTCATATGCTTGAACTGCGCGGGCGCCAGCGGGCGAAACTCCGCCGCAAGACGGCCCTGCGCCTGATCGACGACTTGCCGCGACACGACGATGCCGCCCTCGGGCGCGATCTCCTGCAAACGGGCGGTGCGGTTCACGCCGTCGCCTAGCAGGTCTTCGCCCTCGACGATCACATCGCCCAGATGCACGCCCAATCGGAACGGCATATGCGCCCCGGCGCGCAGGTCCCGCTGGATCGCGATTGCGGCGGCCACCGCTTCGACGACCGACGGGAAGTCGGCGATCAGACCGTCGCCCGCCGTATTGGCGATGCGCCCGCCCCGCGCGGCGATGGCCGCGTCGATGACCCGCCGCGCCGCGCGCAGGGCCTGGACGGTGCCCGCCTCGTCCGCCGCCATCCGGCCGGAGAAATTCGCGGCATCGGCGGACAGGATCGTGGTCAGCTTGCGCTGTATCTGCGGGGCTTCGGACATGGCGATTTGCCTTTGCGCACAAAAAAGGCCGGGCAGCGTGGCCCGGCCTCAATCATACGCTCGGCGGGCCGCTTAGGCCAGCGTGCTGTCGATGCCTTTGCACGCGTCGACCAGGCCCTGGACCGCCGCGACGGAGGTGTCGAACATCGTCTGCTCTTCTTTGTTGAGCTTGATGTTCACGATCTTCTCCACCCCGCCGGCGCCGATCACGGTCGGCACTCCAACATACATGCCCTTGAGGCCGAACTCGCCGTCGCAATAGGCGGCGCAGGGCAGGACCCGCTTCTGATCGCGCAGGTAGGCTGTCGCCATCTCGATGGCCGATGTGGCGGGGGCGTAGAATGCGCTGCCGGTCTTCAGCAGGCCAACGATCTCGGCGCCGCCGTCGCGGGTACGCTGGACGATGGCGTCCAGTTTTTCCTGCGTGGTCCAGCCCATGTCCACCAGGTCGGGCAGCGGGATGCCAGCAACGGTGGAATAGCGAACGGACGGCACCATCGTGTCGCCGTGCCCGCCCAGAACAAAGGCCGTGACGTCGCGCATGGACACCTCGAACTCTTCGGCCAGGAAGTGGCGGAAGCGCGCGCTGTCCAGAACGCCGGCCATCCCGCAGACTTTGGCGTGGGGCAGGCCCGAAAATTCGCGCAGCGCCCAAACCATCGCGTCGAGCGGGTTGGTGATGCAGATCACGAACGCGTCGGGCGCGTGATCGCGGATGCCTTCGCCAACGGATTTCATGACCTTGAGGTTGATGCCCAGCAGGTCATCGCGGCTCATCCCCGGCTTGCGCGGCACGCCAGCGGTGACGATGCAGACATCCGCGCCCGCGATGTCCTCGTAGCTTTGCGTGCCCTTCAGCGCGGCGTCGAAGCCTTCGGAGGGACCGGATTCGGCAATGTCGAGCGCTTTGCCCTCGGGCGTGCCCTCGGCGATGTCGAAGAGGATCACGTCCCCAAGTTCCTTGATCGCTGCGAGGTGGGCGAGCGTGCCGCCGATTTGACCCGCGCCGATCAGCGCGATCTTGGGTCTGGCCATGGGGAAGTCTCCGTTTGCACTGTGAAGTTGGCGGCGTGCCTATGCGCAAAGCCGCCTCCGATCAAGTGTGCTGCATTGCGGCACCTGTGGCGCCGCGCGCTGGCGCGGGGTAAGGCATTCGGCAACAACGGATTTCCGAGGGGGCGACGGATCGATGGAATTGAGCCTGGGCTTCTTCGCCGTCGCGGGCCCCGCGGTGGTGTTCGCCGGCATCTCCAAGGGCGGATTCGGCTCCGGCGCGGCCTTTGCCGCCGCCTCCCTGCTGGCTTTGGTGGTCGAGCCGGGGCTGGCGCTGGGCGTGATGCTGCCGCTTTTGATGCTGATCGACGCGGTGACCCTGCGCCCCTACTGGCGCCGCTGGGCGTGGCCCGAGACGCGGCTTCTGATCCTAGGCGGTTTGCCCGGCGTGGCTTTGGGTGCGGCGCTTTACCAGGTCGCGGATGCGGATGTCTTCCGCGTGCTGATCGGGGCGATCTCGCTCGGCTTCGTTCTGTGGCAGATCGCGGTGACGCAGGGCTGGCTACGGCTCGGGGCAGCGCGCTTGGGACGGCGCGCGGGCGCCGTGGCGGGGCTGGTCGCGGGCTTCACGAGTTTCATCAGTCACGCGGGCGGTCTGCCGGCGGCGGTTTACTTGCTGTCGCGGGGGCTGACGAAAACGCAGTATCAGGCGTCGAGCGTGCTGCTCTTCTGGGCGATCAACATCGGCAAATTCATCCCCTACGCCTTTTTGGGGATGTTCACGGCGCAGACGGCGCTGGCGAATGTGGTGCTCGCCCCCTTCGCGCTGCTTGGCGCGTGGCTGGGGGTCAAAGCGCATGTCCTGGTGCCCGAGCGCGCCTTCTTTGCGCTCACTTACGTGCTGCTGACGGTCACGGGCACCAAGCTGGTCTGGGACGGGCTCACGTGAGCTTCGGCCCTTAGTACATCAAGTGCTCCTAGGCGCTGCCTCAGACATCATCCCCAGCCGCCGGCTGCGCCTCGGCCAGTTCCTCGAAATTGCGCCCCGCAGCGACGAGGCACGTGACCCCGGACGGCATTGTCACTGTGATCGTCCAGGTGCCGGTCTGGGTCGAGGCATAGACCTCCACCACCGAGTTGTTCGCCGCGAGGCCAATGGATTGCCGCGTCTCGCCATATTGGTCCGTCAGCCGTTCGACGACATGGGCGCGCGGCCCGCAATTGCGCGACTGCGCTGCCGCGGCGCCGCCCAGAACGGCAAGGATCGCGGTTGTCATGATCATTTTCGTCATTTGGTCCACCTCTCAATGAGGGGCCCTTACGTGAGGCCCAAGTCCTAAAGCGCCGCTGCGCCGGGTCGGCTGCATCGCGGCATGTCCTGCAAGCTGCGCCCCCGAGGTGTCGAATTGGTTAACGCGGCGTTCGCCGGGCCGGCCTTCGGTCTTTTTGCTGCGCTGCGGCGCCAGCGCCCTTGCAAAATGCTGCAAAAAGTGGCCCATAGCCGCCACATTCGCCATCACGGACGCTTTTCATGCCCCTCGACCGCCCGCTTCGCTCTGTCCTCTATATCCCCGGCTCCAAGCCGCGCGCGCTTGAAAAAGCGCGTGGATTGCCTGTCGACGCGATCATTTTTGACCTCGAAGATGCCGTGACCGCGGAAGAGAAAGAGGCTGCGCGCGCCACTCTGGCGGAGGCGCTAGAGACTGGCGGCTACGGGGCGCGGATGAAGATCGTGCGCATCAACGGCCTCGACACGACCTGGGGCAAGGACGACGCCGCCGCCGCCGCGCAGATGGACGTCGACGCGATCCTGCTGCCCAAGGTGAATGGCCCCGCGGACCTCGACGCGCTGGAAGAGATCACCGGCACCATCCCGCTTTGGGCGATGATGGAAACGCCGCTGGCGATGCTGAACGCCGGGGACATCGCCGCCCACCACCGGCTGCAGGGCATGGTCATGGGCACCAATGATCTGGCCAAAGAGCTGAACACCCGCCACCGCCCCGACCGTTTGGGCCTGCAAACCGGCCTTGGCCTGTGCCTGCTGGCGGCCAAGGCGCAGGGCTGCGCGATTGTCGACGGCGTCTACAACGCGTTCAAGGACGACGCCGGGCTGAAGGTCGAATGCGATCAGGGGCGCGACATGGGCTTTGACGGCAAGACACTGATCCACCCCGCGCAGGTCGACGTGACCAATGCCGCCTTCTCCCCCTCCGACGGAGAGCTGGACCTCGCCCGCCGCCAGATCGCCGCCTTCGACGAGGTGGAGGCCGCGGGCCAAGGCGTTGCGGTCGTGGACGGCAAGATCGTCGAGAACCTGCACGTCGCCACCGCCCGCGCGCTGCTGAGCCAGGCAGAGATGATCGCGGAGCTTGAGGGCAGTGCATGACCCTTCTGATCGCAGGTCTTCTTCTGTGGTCGGCCGCGCATTGGTTCAAACGCCTGGCGCCAGAGGCGCGCGCGCGGCTGGGCGATCCGGGCAAGGGGCTTGTGGCGCTGCTCATCGTGGCGTCGGTTGTGATGATGATCTTCGGCTACCGCTGGGCCCCCA
>JBCDFL010000035.1:0-21713 GCA_039178165.1 Pseudomonadota bacterium
ATCGCTGAACACCGCGGAGAGCGCGGTTTGTAGCGCCCCGGCATCGGGATGGGTCAGGGTGAGCCGACGCAGGCGCACGCCCGTCCCGGCCAGCATCACGGCGGGATGGGACGACGTTTGCCAGCGGATGGTGGCGGGCCAAACGTTGTCGAAGGGCAGGATGCCGTCCGCGGGCACCGCCATCTGCCAGCGCAACTCGCCGCGGGCCAGATCGACCGGCGTGCCTGCGCCCGCGGGGCAGTGATTCAGGACGGCCATATCCTCCGTCCGGCAAATCCAGTTGGTCAGGCGCGCTGCACCAGTGAAGCGGTCCAGATCGAACCAGCGGGGCCGCTCCGGCGCGGGACGGCTGGGGTCGATAGCGATAGCTTCCAGATAGAGGCCATCCTCCAGCCCCATCAGCGCGTTGTGCGTGTAAAAGACGGCGTGTTGCCCACCGTCCTGCATCGCCACGCCCAGCGCGTCCTCCACAAAGGCGCGCGCGGCCGCCAGCGTCTCCCCGCTGACGGCCAGATGGTCGAGCGTGATCACTCCGCCGCCAATTGGCGGGTGTCGCGGATGATGCGCAGGATGTCCTGGGCCGCGTCGGGGATGTTGGTGCCCGGGCCGAAGATCGCCTTGACGCCCGCGTCGTAGAGGAACTGGTAGTCCTGCTGGGGGATCACGCCGCCGCAGATGACGATGATGTCATCGGCGCCCGCGGCGCGCAGCGCCTCGATCAGTTGCGGGGCGAGGGTCTTGTGACCCGCCGCCTGGGAAGAGATGCCGATGACGTGCACATCGTTGTCGACCGCATCCTGCGCAGCCTCCGCGGGCGTCTGGAAGAGCGGGCCGACATCCACGTCAAAGCCAATATCGGCAAAGGCGGTCGCGATGACCTTGGCACCGCGGTCGTGTCCGTCCTGGCCCATCTTCACCACCAGCATCCGGGGGCGGCGGCCTTCATCCTCGGCGAATTGCTCCACCGATTTTTGGATCGCGGCGAAGCCCGCGTCGCCCTCGTAGGCGGCGCCGTAGACGCCCGCCAGGGTCTTCACCTCGGCCCGGTGACGCCCGAACACTTTTTCCATGGCCATGCTGATTTCCCCTACGCTTGCCCGTGCCCGTGCGGCCTCCACCGCGGCTGCCAGAAGGTTTCCGTCCGCTTCCGCGGCGGCCTTGACCGCGTCCAAAGCCGCCTGGCAGGCCGCCTCGTCGCGGGTGCTGCGGATGCGCTCCAGCCGGGCGATCTGCGCCTCGCGCACGGCGGCGTTGTCGATGTCGAGGATGTCGATCTCATCCTCTTTCTCCAGCCGGAACTTGTTGACGCCAACGATCACCTCTTCGCCCTTGTCGATCAGCGCCTGGCGGGTGGCGGCGGCCTCTTCGATGCGCAGCTTGGGCATGCCGGACGCGACCGCCTTGGTCATGCCGCCCATCTCTTCGACCTCCTGGATCAGTTTCCAGGCGTCTTCGGCCAGCTGGTGGGTCAGGCTTTCGACGTAGTAGGAGCCTGCCAGCGGGTCGACGACGTTGGTCACCCCGGTCTCGTTCTGAAGGATCAGCTGGGTGTTGCGCGCGATGCGGGAGCTGAACGCGGTCGGCAGGGCGATGGCTTCGTCAAAGCTGTTCGTGTGCAGCGACTGGGTGCCGCCCAGAACGGCGCTCATCGCCTCGAACGCGGTGCGCACGACGTTGTTGTAGGGGTCCTGTTCCTGCAAGCTGACGCCGGAGGTCTGGCAGTGGGTGCGCAGCATCATGGACTTTGGGTTCTTCGGCTCGAACTCCGACATGATGCGGTGCCACAGCAGGCGCGCGGCGCGCAGCTTGGCGGCTTCCATGAAGAAGTTCATGCCGATGGCGAAGAAGAAGCTCAGCCGCCCGGCGAACTTGTCCACATCCATGCCGCGGGCCAGCGCCGCGCGGACATATTCGCGCCCGTCGGCCAGCGTAAACGCCAGCTCCTGGACCAGGTTCGCGCCTGCCTCCTGCATGTGGTAGCCGGAGATGGAGATGGAGTTGAATTTCGGCATATCCGTCGACGTGTAGTCGATAATGTCCGCGATGATCCGCATGCTTGGCTCGGGCGGGTAGATGTAGGTGTTGCGGACCATGAACTCCTTCAGGATGTCGTTCTGGATGGTCCCGGAGAGTTTTTCGCGCGCGACGCCCTGCTCTTCCCCCGCAACGATGAAATTCGCCAGGATCGGGATCACCGCGCCGTTCATCGTCATGGAGACGGAGACTTTGTCGAGCGGGATACCGTCGAAGAGGATCTTCATATCCTCGACAGAGTCGATGGCCACACCCGCCTTCCCCACATCACCCACGACGCGCTCGTGATCGCTGTCATAGCCGCGGTGGGTGGCCAGATCGAAGGCGACCGACACGCCCTGCTGCCCCGCGGCCAGGCCCTTGCGGTAGAAGGCGTTCGATTCCTCCGCAGTGGAGAAGCCCGCATATTGCCGGATCGTCCAGGGGCGGCCCGCATACATCGTCGCCTTCACCCCGCGGGTGAAGGGCGCGGCCCCGGGGATCGTGCCCAGATGGTCTACGCCGTCCAGGTCCGCCTCGGTATACAGCGGTTTGACCTCGATCCCCTCCAGGGTTTTCCAGGTCAGATCGTCCAGAGGGCGGCCGCGCAGCTCCGCCTCGGCCAGCTTACGCCAATCTTCGGGTCCGTTGGTCATATCCTTGTCCTCTTCTGAAAGCCCAGGCCGGCGTGTCGCCGTTTGTCTCTGGGCGCGTCTCTTCCCATAGGGTGGCCAGGCCGTCCGCACCGGCGGAGAGCCAAGCCATGTCGTCCACATAGGCCTCGCGCAGCAGCCCAGCTTGGAGCGGGCTGAAGGGCTGCCAGCGGCCACCTTCGGTCTGCAGCACGTGGGCCGAGCCGCGCGCGGCCAAGTGCTCGGTCAAATCGGCGACGTCCGGCGCGCGGTTGCACCAGATATCCGCGCCGCTGAGCGGCAGGTGCTGCCCGGTCGCGGCGCGCAGCAATTGGCGGGGCCGGCCCGCGATCCGCTCGAACGGGACGACAATCAGTTCCGCCTGCGGCAGCGCTTTGGCCACGTCGGTGATCACATCGCGCCAGGTCCGCGGCGCGGCGGCCAGCGCGTCGCGCGCATCGGGCCCCGGCACAGAATGCCCGCGGCCCACACCATAAGCCAGGGCCGAGGCCCAGTAGAGGTCCAGCGCCCGCACCGTCAGGACGACGCAGCGCACCGCATTGTCCACCACGGCCGCATAGCGGGCCATCCGCGCGCCCGCATCCGGGTAAAGGCTGCGCGCGCGTATGTTGGCGCGCACGGAGCCGAGCATATTCTCCTCGCTCACCACCACTTGGCGTGTGCCGTCCCGCGCGGCGCGGGCCAGGCGGAACTGCACCCGGCCGCGGGCCCGCAGCGCGCGGTCGGTGCCCAGCCCATCCAACAGGCCGCGGCGCAGCATCCGCGGCTCCCATACGGCGAGGCCCGCGCGCGCCAGCAGCGCGGCGTTGGCGCGTGCGCATGCCTGGAAGGAGGTCGTCGCCGTGCGGTGCGCCCCGATGTGAAAGATGATGTCCATGTCGCAATGCGCCCCCGCGCGCCAGCCGGGGCGGCGGGCCCATCCCGCCCCCGGGCGGTGCCGGTCTAAGGGGCTGCGGGTTTCCAGTGGCTTAAACCTCCAATTCGAACGAAAGGCGGTCGAAATTCCGCGCACTGCACTTACCTGATGCTCAAAGGGAGCACCCATGAAGTCACTTACCACATTCGCCATGCTGCTTTGGGGCGCGGTCGCCGTGGCGGCCGAAGAGGCGCCCGGCCCGGTCTTTGCGCAGATGGACAGCCGCGATTTGGCGCAGTTCAAATGGACCCAGCGGCCCATCGTCGTCTTTGCCGACAGCCCGTTCGATCCCGCCTTCACCGAGCAGATGGAGGCGCTGCGCGCCCGGGAAGGCGCGCTGGAGGACCGGGACGTCGTCGTGCTGGTCGACACCGATCCGGAGGCCGTATCGGAATTGCGGCGCACCCTGCGCCCGCGCGGGTTCATGCTGGTGCTGATCGGCAAGGACGGGCGCGTGGCGCTTCGCAAACCGCGGCCCTGGGACGTGCGGGAGATCACCCGCTCCATCGACAAGATGCCGATGCGCCAGCAGGAGTTGCGCCGCGAACGCGAGGCCGCGGCAGCAGGGCAGTGATATGACAAGGGCGCGGCCACGCCCCTATTCGAACTCCATGATCACATCGTCCACCGCGAGGCTGTCGCCCGCGCCGGCGTTGATCTTAGTCACAGTGCCCTTCTTCTCGGCGCGCAGGATATTCTCCATCTTCATCGCCTCGATGGTGCAGAGGGCCTGACCTTCCTGCACCTCATCGCCCTCGGCCACGTCGACCTTCACCACGAGGCCGGGCATCGGGCAGAGCAGCATCTTGGACGTGTCGGGCGGCAGCTTTTCGGGCATCAGGCGCGCGAGTTCGGCCTGGCGGGGCGAGCGGATGATCACGCGCAGGTCCGCGCCGCGGTGGCGAATGCGGAAGCCGGCGGTGGCTTTGTCGACTTTCAGCACCAGTTCGGCGCCGTCGACGTCGATGGTGGCGAGGCTGTCGCCCGGTGTCCAGGTGCTGGCGATGCGGTGCGCGGTGCCGTCCGCGAAGGTCACGGTGGAGCCAGCGGGATCGGCGGCGATGGTCACGTCATGCTCTGCCCCGGCGATCTTCACGACCCAATCGCTGCCGACCTTGCGCTCGTGATTGTCCATCCGGCCACTGATCCGGGCGCGCCGGATTTCGGCCACGCGGTTCATCGCGGCGCAGGCGGCAGCGATCTTCTTTAGCGTCGCCTCGGGCAGATCCACACCTTCGAAGCCTTCGGGATATTCCTCCGCGATGAAGGCGGTGGTCATGTTACCGGATGTGAATTTCTCGTGGTCCATGACGGCGGCGACGAAGGGCAGGTTATGGCCGATCCCTTCGACCTCGAACCGGTCGAGCGCCACGCGCATCGCCTCGATGGCCGACGTGCGGTCGGGCCCCCAGGTGCACAGCTTGGCGATCATCGGGTCGTAGTACATGGAGATCTCACCGCCTTCGAACACGCCGGTGTCGTTGCGCACCGCCGTCTCTCCGCTGGGCGCGTCGCCGTGCCAGGTGCCGGCCTCCAGCATCGGGCCTGCGGCCACCTCGACCGGCGGGCGGTAGCGCGTCAGACGGCCGATGGAGGGCAGGAACCCGCGATAGGGATCTTCGGCGTAGAGGCGGTTTTCGATCGCCCAGCCGTTCATCTGTACATCGTCTTGGGTGATGCTCAGCGTCTCGCCCGCGGCCACGCGGATCATCTGCTCCACCAGGTCGACGCCGGTGATCAGCTCCGTCACCGGGTGCTCCACCTGCAGGCGGGTGTTCATTTCCAGGAAGTAGAAGTTGCGGTCCCCGTCCACGATGAATTCGACCGTGCCGGCGGAGGCGTAGCCCACCGCCTTCGCCAGGGCGAGCGATTGCTCTCCCATCGCCTTGCGCGTCGCCTCATCGAGGAACGGGCTGGGCGCCTCTTCGACCACCTTTTGGTTGCGGCGCTGGATCGAGCACTCGCGCTCGTTCAGGTAGACCCCATTGCCATGGCTGTCACACAGCACTTGGATTTCGATATGCCGCGGCTGCGTGACGAATTTCTCGATGAAGATGCGGTCGTCGCCGAAGCTGTTAGCCGCCTCGTTCTTGGAGGACTGAAAGCCCTCGCGCGCCTCCTGATCGTCCCAGGCGATCCGCATGCCCTTGCCGCCGCCCCCGGCGGAGGCTTTGATCATCACCGGATACCCAATCTCGGACGAGATCTTCACCGCCTCGTCCGCATCCTCGATCAGGCCCATATAGCCCGGCACGGTGGAGACGTTCGCGTCCTGAGCGATCTTCTTAGAGGTGATCTTGTCCCCCATCGACTCGATGGCGCCTTTGGGCGGGCCGATGAAGGCGACACCGGCGGCGTCCAAAGCTTCGGCGAACTTCGCGTTTTCGGACAAGAAGCCGTAGCCCGGGTGCACCGCTTCGGCGCCCGATTCCTTGATCGCCTCCATGATCTTGTCGATCACGATGTAGGACTGGTTGGCGGGCGGCGGGCCGATATGGATCGCCTCGTCCGCCATCGCCACGTGCAGCGCGCCGCGGTCGGCGTCCGAGTACACGGCGACGGTCTTGATGCCCATCTTGCGCGCAGTCTTGATGACGCGGCAGGCGATTTCCCCCCGGTTGGCGATCAGGATCTTTTTGAACATGGGTGTCCCTTTTTCTGGTCTTGGAACGCAAAACGCCGCTCGGACCGGGTGGTCCGAACGGCGCATCGCGTGAGTGGTGTTGGGGTCCGCTTAGTTGCAGCGGCCCGGGTTGTTCTGGCAGTAGAGCAAATTGCCCGCCGCGCCGACGGCTGCGCCGGTAAGCAGGTTGCCATCGGTGAGGATGGCCGCGCCGGCACCTGCGGCGCCCCCTGCGATAGCTTGTTGGTTCGGCGTCTCGCCGCAGGCGGCAAGGCCAGCGGCGCAGGCGAGGGCGAGGGTCCAGGCTTTGATGGACATGATGCTTTTCCTTTGGAACGTATAATTGACTGCCGCATAACGAATGGCAGGTTTTTCGGTTCCATCAACCGCGCGTGCCGCGCAGCAGGAAAATCGGCGATTTGCCGCCAAGCCTCTGATATTGAAAAAAAATTGACGGACGTCCGCGTGTCTGCAAAGCACGGACGCCCGCCTGAGGAAGGGGTAACGAAACAATGCACCGGCGCTGGGTTGTTCTGGGGGAACACGCCGGGCCTCATTACGCTGACACGGCGGGCGGCCTGCGCCAAGCGCGCCGCGGGGCGGGTTGCGTTTTGCGCCAAACCTCGCGCATTTCGGGAATCGCCTGGCAAAATCACGCCGATCCCTCCACAAAGGCATCTGGGAAACTGGCCCGCGCCACCGGGACGTCGATGCGCAGGAGCGCGGCGTAGTCGGCCGGATCGAACGGGTCTTCGGCGGGCACGACCTCCCGCTCCCACAGCCAGCTGAGGCGGCCGGCGTCCAGATTGCCCCGCTCGAACGGGGTGTCGCCGAAATGCGCCCAGAGCGCTGCCATGAAGGCCGCATCCGCCCGGCGGTCGGCCGGTTTGCGATCGCTGCGGCGATCGCGGCGGACAAGCGGCGTGACCCCTTTGGGGTTGGCGCGGCGAATTGTGAATTGGAAATCGGTGCCGGTCAGGCGGCCCGGGAATCCGCGGTGCTTCAGCATGGCGACCTCCTCGGGCCGCGCGCGGGGGTCGGGGCAGGCGCGGGCGCCTGCCCCAGAGCGTTCTTACTTGAACTTGCCGGTGTGGACCGGCTCGACCGTGATCGGCTCGGGCTCAACCACGACGAATTCTTCTTCTTGCTGCGCGCAAGCTGCTGCCACGAGGGCCAGCCCGAGAACTGCCACGAGTTTGATGCTCTTCGACATCTGTGTCTCCTGTCACTTGACAAGGGGCCTCCGGCACAGCCGAGGGCCCCGATTGAGGTAAGGAAGCCTTGGGGGTTTCCTGACGTGTTTATACCGCAGGCGCGGGCGCATTGATACGGGCGCTGGGCCATTGCGCCTTTCTGTGTCCGATATGCGACAGAGGACGGGCGGCCTTTTGCCGACGGCGCAAGATGTGGGGGGCGCGTCATAGCTCCTCCCAGATGCAGGTGCCGTCTTCGACCCGGTAGGCTTCGAAGAACTGCGTCGCCTCCGGATCGCGCTGGCCAAACGGCACCGCCCGGTCGCTGAGCGAGATCACGACCATATCGGGGCTCAGGTCCCACTCGCCCAGATAGGGCACAGCGATCTGGGCACAGAGCGCGTCGATATCGGCGCCCGCCTCTTCGAAGCTGAGCGCATGGGCGCCGCGGGCGATCTGCGGGGCGAGGAAGCGGAAGCGCACCCAGTTTTGTGCGCCGACCTCATCCACCAACACCTCGGACAGGGTCACCGCCTGGCCGGACGGCACGGCGATATCGGCGAAGGCGGGAGTGGCGAGTGCAAGTAGAAGGGCGCAGCCCCGAACCCAACTAGTGGCTCCTCCGTCCGGGGCTGCGGTACGCCGGGAAAACCCGCGCACTGTTTGCATACGCTGCCGTATCATGGCGTATCCCCGCCGGCAGAGTCAAACGCCGTGGCTGCGGAAATTTCGGGCAACCGCCCCGTGGCGGCGGGCCGAGCGCCCAGAGACCGGGCATCTGGGGCTAGTGGGTGCGCAGCGCCTCGATCAACTCCGCCTTGTCCATGTCCGAGCGCCCGTCGATCCCGATCTCCTGCGCGCGGGCATAGAGATCGTCCTTGGTCCACTCCTCGTAGGGCGGAGCTTTGCCGCCCTTCTGCGAGGGGTCCATGTCTTTGTTCGCATGCGCATTGGCGATCCGCGCCGCCTTCTCTTTCGAGGCGCCATCGGCGCGCAGGGCGTCGTAGGTCTCTTCGTCCAGAATGCTGAGTCTGTCGTCCTTGGCCATATCGCTCTCCTTTGACGGAGAACGGGGCGATGCATTCCGCGGTTCCCATCAGCGCAGCCCCCCGGCTTTGCGCAGCCAGCGCTGCCGCGTGGGACCATCGTCCAAAAGCGCCCCGATGCGAAGGCAGAGCGCGGGCGGCACCTTCCCCATGACCCGGCCCCCTGCGGTCACGCGCCATCCATCGCCCTCCCGCTCCAGCCGCACAACGGGCGAGAACCCCCGCACGTTTTGCAGCGCCCGCCACAGGTCCTGCCGGATCTGATGCGCCAGCCGCTCCGCCCGCCCACCGGGCAGGTGCCCCTGCGCGCTGACATCGAAGCGCGCCGGCAGATGCCAGGCGAGGGTCAGCGTGTCGCCGTCGCGGAGGATATGCCATCCTTGGGTCATGCAGCGTCCGCTTCCGGTACGACACACCGCGCATCTTGAATCAAAATCTCGGCACTGCCGTACTTTTTTGTGGTTGTGACAATTCCCGCGCGCGTCCGGTTGACGATTTGGATGGTCATGCGCGGGTACTTGGCAGGGTCGACCGCGATGCCGAGTATGCTCATATCGCGACCCAATCGCGACAGAGCTAGGACGCATAAATCCAAGGCTTGGATCGTTTTCAAATCGCGCGCGATTGCGGTCACGTAACCGTACTCGACCTCCATAACACGAGCGCCATTTCTACTGGCAAAGTTAAACGATGGCTCGGTCAGACCCCACGCACGGTAGTAGGCAAAAAATGTCTCTTCACCGGTGTGCGCGGAAAAGGCCGGATTTTCTTCCGGGTCGAAGGCAAGGTCATGACCCCCGGACTGCATTTGCGCGATGCACGCGCCATTTTCGACAACGACGGTCATTTCGACCGGCCACCCGCGCTCACCATCGAAGTCGAAGTTGATGTCAACATGTTGCAAATCGCTGCGCGCGACGCCCTCGGGCACGAAGCGCTCGGCCTCATCAACGATGGCCTGGCATGCTGCAACGAGGTATTCGCTGCGCGGCTGGAACGTACGCGCCTCAAAGTCTTGGGGTGCGATCAAATCGACCCAAACCGCAAAGCTCTCATGCGCATCATCACCTGGATGAATTCGGGTGCCCCATACGGTGTTTTCCACCGTTACCGTTGGTCCAGGGCGCGTATCATCCGCAGCCGAAAAGCCCACGAGAAGCACGCCCCACAAAAGCGCGGCGAGACCGACTCCGAGGCCCAAAACACCAATGATTGGCCAGAAACGCACGATCAGAGCGGAATGTTATCGTGCTTCTTCCACGGCATCTTCTGCTTCTTGTTGCGAAGCGAGGCGAAGGCGCGGGCGACGCGGCGGCGGGTGGATTGGGGCATGATCACCTCGTCGATGAACCCGCGCTCAGCGGCGACGAAGGGATTGGCGAAACGGTCTTCGTAATCCTTTGTGTGCTGCGCGATCTTGTCCGCATCCCCCAAATCTGCGCGGTGGATGATCTCCGTCGCGCCCTTGGCGCCCATCACGGCGACCTCCGCCGTCGGCCAAGCGTAGTTGAAATCCGCGCGCAGGTGCTTGGACGCCATCACCACGTAAGCACCGCCATAGGCCTTGCGGGTGATGACCGTGACCTTCGGCACCGTTGCCTCGCCGTAGGCGTAGAGCAGCTTGGCGCCGTGCTTAATCACGCCGTTATATTCCTGGGCCGTGCCGGGCAGGAAGCCGGGCACGTCCACGAGGGACAACAGCGGAATCTCGAAACAATCGCAGAAGCGCACGAAGCGGGCGGCCTTGCGCGCGCTGTCGATGTCCAGAACGCCCGCCAGCACCATCGGCTGGTTGGCGACGACGCCCACGGTGCGCCCTTCGAGGCGGATGAACCCGGTGATGATGTTGCCGGCGAAATCGGCCTGAAGCTCGAAGAAGTCGCCCTCATCCGCGATCTTGTGGATCAGCTCCTTCATGTCGTAGGGCTGGTTCGGGTTTTCGGGGATCAGCGTGTCGAGGCTGGACTCCACCCGCGCCGGATCGTCGAAAAACGGGCGCGTCGGCGGCGCCTGCCGGTTGTTCGAGGGCAGGAAATCCACCAGGCGGCGCACTTCGCTGAGCGCTTCGACATCGTTTTCAAAAGCGTTGTCAGCGACCGAGGATTTCTTGGTGTGGGTGGAGGCGCCACCGAGCTCTTCGGCGGTGACCTGCTCGTTCGTGACGGTCTTCACCACGTCGGGGCCGGTCACGAACATGTAGGACGAATCCTTCACCATGAAGATGAAGTCGGTCATCGCCGGCGAGTAGACCGCGCCGCCCGCGCAGGGGCCCATGATGACGGAGATTTGCGGCACCACGCCCGAGGCGATGATGTTGCGCTGGAACACGTCCCCGTAGCCGGCGAGGCTGTCGACGCCTTCTTGGATGCGCGCGCCGCCGCTGTCGTTGATGCCGATCACGGGCGCGCCGTTTTCCACCGCCATGTCCATGATCTTGCAGATCTTGGCCGCGTGGGTGGCGGAGACGGAGCCGCCGAGGACCGTGAAATCCTGAGAGAAGACATAGACTTGGCGCCCGTTGATCGTGCCCCAGCCGGTGACCACGCCGTCGCCGGCGGGCTTGGACTGCTCCATCCCGAAATCGGTGCAGCGGTGGGTGACGAACATGTCGAACTCTTCGAAGCTGCCTTCGTCCAGCAGCAGGTCGATCCGCTCGCGCGCGGTCAGTTTGCCGCGGCCGTGTTGGGCGTCGATGCGCTTTTGACCTCCGCCCAGGCGGGCGGCGCCGCGGCGGTCTTCGAGTTCGCTCAGGATGTCTTTCATATCGGTCCTCCCGGGCGTGCGCGCCCCTTGATCGTTCCGGCGGGTGTACCAACGCTGGCGTAGGGTCAAAAGCCCGAAGCGGCAAATTTGCAAACATTTTGCAGCGGCGTATTTGCGAATTGCAAATCAAGGCGACATAGCCGCCATGCACCGCACGCATTGGACAGGTCCCCTGTGCGCACCTACCATTGCATGATGCAAAAGCCTCCGGCGCCGGTCCTCTTCGACCGCTCCACGCCCCCTACCCTTCTGACACTCGTCCTGCTGGCCGGCATCTCCGCGATGGTCATGAACATGTTCCTGCCCAGCTTGCCGAACATGACCGCGTATTTCGACACCGAATACCGGGTCATGCAGCTGTCGGTCAGCGTCTACTTGGGCTTTTCGGCCCTGATGCAACTGATCGTCGGACCGCTCTCGGACCGCTACGGGCGGCGGCCCGTGCTGCTGTGGTCGATGGCGCTGTTCATGCTGGCCACGATCGGCTGCATCTACGCCCCGACGGTCGAGGTCTTTCTGTTCTTCCGCATGTGCCAGGCGGTGATGGCGGCGGGCATGGCGCTGAGCCGCGCGGTCATTCGCGATCTTTACGACCAGGACCAGAGCGCGTCGATGATCGGCTACGTGACCATGGGCATGGCGGTGGTGCCGATGATCTCCCCCGCGGTGGGCGGCATCCTGGACGAGGTATTTGGCTGGCAGGCCAATTTCTGGGCCTTCGCCGCGCTAGGAGGCCTAATGCTGTGGCTGGTCGCCGCCGATCTGGGCGAGACCGCGCGGACGACCGGCACGCCGCTGTCCCAGCAAGTGCGCGACTATCCCGCGCTGCTGACGAGCCCACGCTTTTGGGGCTACGCGCTGGCGGCGGCGTTCTGTTCGGGCAGCTTCTTTGCCTATCTGGGCGGCGGACCCTTCGTCGGCTCAGAGGTGTTCGGGATGTCACCGGCGGTCGTCGGCTTCTACTTCGGCGCGCCCGCCATCGGTTACTTCGCCGGCAATTGGATGACGGGGCGCCTTGCCCAGCGCATTGGGGTCAACCGCTTGATCCTGTGGGGCTGTCTGGTCAACGCGGCGGGGGTGTTCCTGTCGCTGGCGATCTTTGCAGTGGGCGCCGGCAGCCCGGCCAGCTTCTTTGGCCTGATGACGCTGGTGGGCGTGGGCAATGGCCTGGTGATCCCGAACGCGACCGCCGGCCTTTTGTCGGTACGCCCGCACCTGGCCGGCACCGCGTCCGGGCTGGGCGGGGCGATCATGATCGGCGGCGGCGCGGCGCTTAGCGCGCTGGCGGGCGCCTTGCTGGGGCCGGAGACGGGCGCGACACCGCTGCTGGCGCTGATGGCGGCGACCTCCGTCCTCGCCCTGGCGTCCATCGGGATGGTCTACCTGCGCGAGCGCCGTTTGGCGGCCCCCGCAGAATAGAGCTACAGCGCCTCTTCGAGCTGTCGTAGATCTTTCTTCGCGCCGGCGATGCGCGCCAAAGACTCGTTGCGCGCGACGTTGAGGTCGTAGAGCATCCGCTCCTTCTGCGCGATGGTTCCCTGAAGCCCGCGCACCGTTTCCTTCTGCAGGGCCGACAGCCGCGCGATCTTGTTCTTCACCTCGGCCTGGAAGTCGTAGGTCACCGCTTCGGACCAGCCCTTGCCTTCGTAGAGTTTGACCGCCGTCCAGCCCCAGAATGAGGGGGAGGTCATCTTGAAGAAGCTGTTGATGACAACGCCGACGCCTTGGATGACGACGTTGTAGTTGCTCTTTTCCTTGGTTAAGTGCTTGCCGATGGCCTTGGCGGCCTCGTCCCGGATCGGATTGTAGGCCATGTTCATCGCTTCCTTGGCCGCTTCCTTGTTGCTCTTGGCCAATTCCTCCCCGGCTTCGGCCAGGGATTTGTAGCCGATCTTGGTCAGCTTCGCGAGCGAGCGGCTAAGGTTGATCAGCGTTGCGGCGACATCGACGCCGTCGCCCCAGCGCTTGGCGCCTTTGGCGTGGGCCTGCATCTCTTTGACGATCGAGGCGTGCATTTTGTTGGAATCGGTGATGGCGCGCTGCAACCGCTTGATGGAGCGCTCGAACCTTTTGCGCTTTGCCTCATAGGTCTTGAGCATCGCCGTCTCACCCCGGATGGTTTGCTGGTGAACGAGCGCTTCGGCCGAAAGAGCGTCGACCTCCATCGGCGACAGCGGGATCGCGACCACGTCGCCGGGTTGAAGACCCTCCGGCGTTTTTCGCTTTGCGGCCAGAGCCTTGTTGGCCCGGTCTTTCCAGATCGTGTCAAAGCTGCGGTGGCCGTGTTTCTTGGCGATGGTGGCCGGTTTATCGCCTTTCTTCCATTTGTGCGTTTTCGGCTTTGCCATGGCAGAGCTCCTGAATGAGGGATCGCTGAAAAAAATCATAAAATTGCAAAAAACCCGCACAGTATGCCAACGCCGCCTGGCAAAATCAAGAACGCCACAGATTTGCAAAGCCGGCGCGACAGGTTACTTTGCAAACTTCAGCGCAGAGGACCGCCGATGGCCCAACCCAAACTCTATGCCGGCGCCAAGCTGCGCGAGGTGCGCACGCGGCTGGGCCTGACGCAAAAGGATTTCGCCGGCAAGCTCGGCATCTCGCTGCCCTATCTGAACCAGATGGAGAACAACAACCGCCCCGTCTCCTCCGGGGTGGTCGTGCGCTTGGCGTCCGAGTTCGGGATGGATGTCGCAGAGCTGAGCACCGGGGACGCCGAACGCCTTGTCTCCGACATGCGGGAGGCGCTGGCCGATCCGCTTTTTGCGGATGCGCCGCCGATGGCGGACCTGCGCCTGGCCGCCTCCAACGCGCCGAGCTTTGCCCGCGCCTTTCTGGAGCTGCACCGGGCGTACCGGCAGACCCACGAACGCCTCGCCTCGCTGGACGAGGCTTTGGGGCGCGAGGATGCGCGCGCCCAGCCGTCGCCCTGGGAAGAGGTGCGCGACTTCTTCCACTATTGCGACAATTACATCGACGCCGTCGACCGCGCGGCGGAGCATTTCGCAACCGCCGAAGGACGGATGAGCAGCGTGCGGCTGGCCGCGGTCTCCGCCCTCGGGAATGCAGGGGTGAAAGTCGCGTTCGAGGACACCGCGACGCTGCGCCGCTTCGATCCGGAGGCGGGCGTGCTCACGCTGTCGACCCGCGCGGGGCCGGAGACGCAGACCTTTCAATTGCTGCTGCAACTGGCGCTGCTGACCCAGAACAAGTTGATCGAGGCGACGCTGGATTTGGCGCGGTTCCGGTCGGATGCGGCGCGGTCCATCGCCAAAATCGGCCTCGCCAACTTTTTCGCCGGTGCAGCCCTGATGCCCTACACCCGCTTTCTGGAGGCCGCGCGCGACACCCGCCACGATCTGGAGCGGCTGGCCCGGCAATTCGGCGCCTCGATCGAGCAGGTGGCCCACCGCCTGTCGACCCTGCAGCGGCCCGGGGCGAAGGGTATCCCGTTCTTTTTTGTCCGCGTCGATCAGGCCGGCACGATCACTAAGCGCCATTCGGCCACGCGCCTGCAATTCGCGCGCTTTGGCGGCGCTTGCCCCCTGTGGAACGTCCACCGCGCGTTCGAGCAGCCGGGCACCTTTCTGCGCCAACTGGCGGAGACGCCCGATGGGGTGCGCTACATCTCCATCGCGCGGGACGTCAGCAAACCGGCGGGCCAGTTCGGCGCGCCGATGCGCCGCTTCGCCATCGGGCTGGGCTGCGAGGTGCGGCATGCGCCCGACCTGGTCTACGCCGACGGGCTGGGCACCGGCCCGTTCGAGCCTATCGGGATTTCCTGCCGCATCTGCGCGCGGGCGACGTGCCACCAGCGCGCTGTCCCGCCGCTAGAGCGGCACTTGCAGGTCGATCCTCACCGGCGCGGCACGTTGCCCTACGAGGTGGAGTAAACGCGCCGCAAGGCGTCGCTGGCGGGCCAGACCGTGGCGCCGCCCTGCCCCAGCCTCAGGCGCATGACCAAGATCACCGACATTCGCGTGCGCCCGCTGCGCCTGCACCTGCGCGCGCCTTACCACTGGACCCAAGGCATCCGCACCGACTTCGCCGTCAACCTGATCGAGCTTGAGCTCGACGATGGCACCGTGGGGATCGGAGAGACGACCGTCGCCCCCGACCAACAGGCCAGCGCCGCGCTGCTAAGGACGCTGTCCCAGACGCTGATCAGCGAAGACGTCCACGACGCCGCCGTGCTGCGCGAGCGGATCCTGAAAGAGCGGTATCAGGCCCTCGGCTCCAGCGCGATCCGCGCCTGCAACCAGATGCTCGCGGGCCTCGATTTCGCGATGTGGGACGCGATGGGCAAGGCGGCGGGCCGCCCGATCCATGCGCTGCTTGGCGGCGCGTTCCGGCGGAAGGTCGGCTACTTCTTCTTCCTGCAAGGCGACACGCCCGAAGACCTCGCCCGCCACGCGGCAGAGGGCGCTGCGGCGGGTGAGCGGGTCTTCTATCTCAAGGTCGGCCGCCCGGACATGGCCCGCGACCTGGAGATCGTGCGCGCCGTGCGGGCGGAGATCGGCGACGCCCGCCTGCGCCTCGACGCCAACGAAGGCTGGGACCCGATGCGCGCGATCAAGATGGCGCGCAAGCTGGCCCCCTTCGACATCGAGTTCATCGAACAGCCGACCCGAAGCTACGCCATCGACGCGCTGGCGCATGTCCGCGCGTCCTCGCCTATCCCCATCGCGGCGGATCAGGCGGCCTTCACCCTGTTCGATGTCTACGACATCTGCGCCAAACGCGCCGCCGACATGATCTGCATCGGCCCGCGCGAGGTGGGCGGCATTCAAAACATGCTCAAAGCCGCCGCGGTGGCGGAAGCGGCGGGCATCGACATCTGCATCCACTCGTCCTTCACCACCGGCATCACCACCGCCGCGGAGCACGCCATCGCGCGGATGATCCCGAACCTCGACGATGGCAATCAGATCATGTGGCAGCTGGCCGCCGACAACATCGTGGCCGCCCCGCCCCTCGCCCCCAAGCAAGGCTGGCTGGACCTGCCGGGCGCGCCCGGCCTTGGCATCACACTCGACGCCGCCACCGTGGACCGTCTGTCCGTCTGAACCGCTTGGTTTCGGAGCCGCCCTCGCCTGATCGCCAAGGGACGGAGGTACGGGACGGGTGCAATGAAAATCGCCGAGGGGCCCCGCGCAGCGGGGATACGGTCTATTTTGATTGCACACGGCACGGGCCTGCGTCACGCCAAAGATCATGCGTGGGTGGATCTGAAACCAGGCTTGGTTTTGGAGGGTCCCGAAGCGCCCAACCCCCGAAGACCTACCGCCGCGCTGCGCCCCACCCCGCGGCACGCGCCTCTGAGACTGAGCAAAACCAACGCTCCCCGCGGCTCCGGTCGATGCCCGTCCGCTCGTAGAACGCCTGCCCCGGCACGTGAAAGATGCACCCGTTCTGTGAGATATTGCCCTTGATCACACAATCGGGATCGAGAGGAATGCGCCCCTTTGCCCGGGTCACGCGGAACTGCGCGGGCGATTGCACCCGCAGGGTATGCAGCCCCGCATCGCGGATCGCGGCACCCTTTTCGTCCAGATCATAGGCCGTCGAATAGCGGCGAAAGGCAAAGGCCCAGCCTTCCTGCACCAGCACCCGGCCCATATCCGCGCCGCCCACATCGCAGCGCGCCACGATACGGCCGTAGCGGTCCACATCGACCTGGCTGCAGGTCGCCATTCGGTGCGCAAAACGCGCCGCGACCCGCTCCGCCGCCCAGGCGCCGCAAGCAAGGGGCAAGCCCTGCTCGGTCAGGCAGGTCTGGTCCATCTCGGGCGCATCGATCCCGTGCAGACGCACGCGCACATCGCCCACATCAATCGTGTCTGCATCCACGACGTGAACGCGGCCCACGATCTCCGCCCCAAGGGTAGGCGCCAAGAGGGCCAGAACGAAAAGCGCACAAATCCTTAACATTTCGTTAAGGTGGCGCCGCCGCGTTAAGGTTTCAAACGCAAAGCGGTTGAAGGGTTAACGTTGTGCGCTGTCCCAATTCGGGTTCAGCCACGGCTCCGCATTGTCCGGCGGCAGGCTGCGTCCCAGAATGTTGTCCGCCATCTTCTCCCCGGTCATGATCGACGGCCCGTTCAAATTGCCATTCGTGATCCGCGGAAAGACGGAGCTGTCGACAACCCGCAGCCGCTCCACCCCGATCACCCGGCCCTCCGGGTCGACCACGGCGCCCGGATCGTCCGCCCGCCCCATCCGGCAGGTGCCGCAGGGGTGATAGGCGCTTTCGGCATGCTCCCGGATAAAGGCATCGAGCGCCTCGTCGTCCTGCACATCCGCGCCCGGCTGGATTTCGTGGCGGATGAAGGGGGCGAAGGCGTCCTGCGCGAAAATCTCGCGCGTCAGGCGGATACAGGTGCGGAAATCCTCCCAATCCTGCGGGTCGGACATGTAGTTGAACCGAATGCGCGGCGCGTCCGCCGGGTTGGCAGAGGCCAAGCGCACATCCCCGCGCGAGGCGGAGCGCATCGGCCCCACATGGGCCTGAAAGCCGTGCCCTTCGGCAGCGACCTGCCCGTCATAGCGCACCGCGATGGGCAGGAAATGGTACTGGATGTCCGGGTAAGGTACCCCCGCCCGGCTGCGGATGAAGGCCGCGCTTTCGAATTGGTTGGAGGCGCCGTGGCCCGTCTTCGTAAACAGCCACTGCGCCCCGATCATCGCCTTGGAGAAGAGGTTCCAGTGCTTATAGAGCGTGATCGGCTGGCTGGCCGCCATCTGGATATAGAGTTCCAGATGGTCCTGCAGGTTCGCGCCCACACCGGGCCGGTCGGCCACCACGTCGATCCCATGCTCGGCCAGATGCGCCGCGGGGCCGATCCCCGAGAGCATCAGCAGCTTGGGCGAGTTGATGGAGGACGCCGCCAAGATCACCTCCGCCCGCGCCGTGATCTGCATTCCGCCCGCCAGATCGATGCCAACGGCGCGCCCGTCCTGCATCCGCACCCGCTCCACCAGACCGCGGACCAGGCGCGCGCCCATGGCGCGGGCGAGCTTGAGATAGGCGTTGGCGGCGGACCAGCGGCGGCCCCTGTGCACCGTCTGCTCCATCGGGCCAAAGCCCTCTTGCTGCTGGCCGTTATAGTCGCCCGTGACTGGATAGCCCGCCTGGCGCCCCGCCTCGACAAAGGCGTGGAACAGCGGGTTCTCCCGCGGACCGCGCGTGACGTGCAGCGGGCCATCGGTGCCGCGCCAATCGGGATCGCCGCCATGCCCGCCGCTGTCCCAATTCTCCATCCGTTTGAAATAGGGCAGCACGTCCGCATAGCCCCAGCCATCGGCGCCGCTATCGCGCCAATGATCGTAGTCCAGCGCATGGCCGCGCACATAGACCATGCCGTTGATCGACGACGAGCCGCCCACGACCTTGCCGCGCGGACAGGCCAGCCGCCGCCCGCCCAGATGCGGCTCCGGCTCCGAAGTGTAGCCCCAATCGTAGCGCTTCATGTTCATCGGATAGGACAAGGCCGCGGGCATCTGAATGAACGGCCCCCAATCGGTGCCCCCATGCTCCACCACCAACACGGATTTGCCTGCTTCGGCCAAACGGTAGGCCACGGCGCACCCGGCAGAGCCTGCGCCCACGATCACATAATCAGCTTCCATCAGACCCTCGCACCTCCGCGATTCTTCAAAGGGTCAAGGATGCGCAGCACCGCGCGCACGCGCGGCTCGTCCTTGAGGCTTTGGAGACTCGCACTTACCCTGGGCGAGGTGTCTTGAGGCGCACACAGCGCCCTCAAGCACCTCTCAGCAGCAAACACACCACCCGCCGCAGGCACGCCGCCGACATGACGCCCTGCGTTTTCGACCCCGCGGGGTGGGTGGGTGGGCGCGTGGTCGAAAAAGCGTCTCTCCACCCCACACAAAACGGCGCCTCCACATCGTCCAATCGCACGAAGACGGATTTCAGCTGCGAATAGTGCTCCACCGCCGCCTTTGAATTCTCGCGCCCCACGCCCGACAGCTTGGAGCCGCCAAAGGGCACCTCCACCGGCGCGTCGTTGTAGGAGTTGATGAAACACGTCCCCGCCTCGAACGCCGCCGCCACGCGGTGCGCGCGGGCCATGTCGCGGGTGAAGACGCCGGCCGACAGGCCAAACTCCGTCGCGTTCGCGCGCGCCATCACCTCGTCCTCGTCCTCGAAATCGAGGACCGCCATGACAGGGCCAAAGATCTCTTCGCGCGCGATAGTCATCTCGTCCGTGACCCCCGCAAAGATCGTCGGCGGGTAGTAGAAGCCCTCGCGCGCGGGCCGCTCTCCGCCAAAGACAAGCTCGGCGCCTTCCTCGACGCCTTTGGCCACGTAGCCTTCGACGATGTCGCGCTGCGCCGCGCTGACCATGGGGCCAAAGCTGACCTCCGGGTCCATCGGATCACCCATCTTGGCCTGCTGCACCCGCTCGACCAGCCGCGTCAGAAAGGCCTGCCGGATGCCCGCCTGCACGAAGACTCGCGTGCCGTTCGAGCAGACCTGACCCGAGGAATAGAAATTGCCCAGGATCGCGGCGGAGACGGCATTCTCCACATCCGCATCGTCAAAGACGATGAGGGGCGATTTGCCGCCCAGCTCCATCGTGACATGCTTGATGCCCGCCGCGGCGGCGGCATAGACCTTGCGCCCCGTGGGGACCGAGCCGGTCAACGACACCTTGTCGACGCGCGCATCCTCGACCAGCGCTTTGCCGACCTCCCCGCGCCCCTGGATCACGTTGTAAAGGCCCGCCGGCAGCCCCGCCTCAACCAGGATCTCGGCCACTTTCAGCGCGCTCAGCGGCGTCGTCTCCGACGGTTTGAAGACCATCGCATTGCCCAGCGCCAGCGCCGGCGCGCCCTTCCAGCACGCGATCTGCGTGGGGTAGTTCCAAGCGCCGATCCCGACGCACAGGCCCAGCGGCTCGCGCCGCGTATAGGCCCAATTGCCGCCCCCAAGGTCAATATGCTCGCCCGTGATGGAGGCCGCCAGCCCGCCGAAAAACTCCAAAGCATCCGCGCCAGAGGTCGCGTCGGCGACAGAGGTTTCCTGATAGGGCTTGCCGGTATCATAGGTCTCCAGCACCGACAGGTCGTGGTTCCGCTCCCGCAGGATGTCCGCAGCGCGGCGTAGCACGCGCCCCCGCTCCGTCCCGCTCATCGCGGCCCAAGCGCCCTGCGCCGCGCGGGCGGAAGCAATGGCCCGCTCCACGATCTCCGGCGTTGCGGCGTGGACCCGCGCAATCTCCTCCCCCGTGGCGGGGTAGATCACCGGGATCGGATCACCGCCCGTGTCCTCGACATAGGCGCCATCGATGAAGTGGCTGGCTTGGGGCTGGGTCTGCATTACAAACTCCATGGAATGGTGGCCCCGCCCGGTACTCAGGCGGGGCCAGGTTGGTTTACTCGGCGGGTGTGGCGCTGCCTGTGAGGCCCGAAAGCCGGTCCCGCTTGACGAAGAACATGTAGGCCAACGCCGCCAGGTAGATGACGATCACCACCGAGCCGACCCACTGGATCTGCAGCCACTGGCTTTGGAACAGCAGCGTCAGCGCAAAGAGGCCGATGGCATTGGCCAGCACGTATTGCACCGTCCCAAACCGCTCGGTCGTGAGGTTCAGGTTGTCGGTGTAAAGCCGGATCAGCGAGTCGAACGAGTTGATCACGAACACGATGCCCACGATCGTCATCGCCCAGTTCGGGAGGCCCGCCGTGCCAATGCCGTTCAGGTGGTAGTAGTAAAGGACCGTGAACCACAGGGCGAGCGGGATGGATGGGAAGATGAGCAGCGACGCCAGAAGCTGCCAGGTCTTCAACCCGCCGACGAAGCGGCTGACGAACTGACCGATCATGATCGACCAGGCGAACCACCAGAAGAGGTAGAATTCGTGGTATTCGGTCAGCGGCAGCACGAACTTGTGGATGTTGGCGAAGTAGCCGCCCAGGTTGCTGGCGGTCGCGCCTAATTCACCCACGCTCATGCCGGCGTTGAGCCACATGTAGGCGATCAGGCCGAAGAACAGCACGGTCGAACTGACTGACAGCACCTTCACGAACTTGATGTCGGTGGAGGAGAATGCCGCGATCAGGATCACCAGGAAGCAGATGAGGTAGAAGACCGGCAGGATCGTCTCCCCATCGCCCACTTCGGCGATGTAATAGGGCATGTAGATCAGGAACAGCGCGCCGGTGAAGGCGCAGGTCGTGATGATGACGATGTTGTTCAGCAGCTTCACGGCGGGGATGTCAAAGAACTTCACCCGCGGCTCGATCGCGCAGAAATAGAACGTTGTCAGGAAGTAGAACGCCCAGATCAAGAAGCCCCAGAAGCCGAATTCCAGCGCCAGCGGGTTGGTGAAGGCATAGGCAGGCTCCGCCGCCGTGTCCGCATAAAGCGGGAAGTCAAACGCCAGCGGGAACATGATCAGCCCCACGTCAAGGCCGGAGGTGAAAAGGATCGCGATGAAGGTGAACAGCGGCACCGGCTGCGGGCCGGTCAGCGGCAGGTTC
>JBCDFL010000036.1:0-21683 GCA_039178165.1 Pseudomonadota bacterium
CTACGCGGTCTCCCTCGCCTCCTACCTGCTGTACCCGCTCGAAGAGCCAACGGGGCTCAGCAAGGGGATGCTGACGGCGATGGTCACCGTTCCCGTCTTCCTCGGCGTGTGGTGGCTGGTGCGCCGCCTGCGCCAAGCGGTAGAGAAATAGCCTTACCGCCCCCGCAGGCGCGGGTCGAGCGCGTCGCGTAGGCCGTCGCCCAGGTAGTTCACGCTCAGCACCGTCAGCGAGATCATGATGCCTGGCAGCAGCACCCGTTCGGGGAATTGCTGCATCCGCGGCACCGCGTCGGCCAGCAGCTTACCCCAGGTGGGGAAGTCGCTGGGGAAGCCCACGCCCAGGAAGGACAGCGCGGACTCAGTGATGATCGCGGTGGCCAGACCCAGCGTGGCGGACACCACGATGGGGGAGACGACGTTGGGCAGCAGGTGGCGCCGGATGATCTTGCCCGAGGATGTGCCGATCGAGCGGGCGGCGAGGATGAACTCCCGCTCCTTCAGCGCAAGGATGTCGCCGCGCACGATGCGGGCGGTGGGCATCCAGTTGGTCACCCCGATGATCCCGACAATCAGGACGAACATGCCCGCCTCCGGCCCGCCGAAGGTCGCGGTCAGGGGCTGGCGGAACAGCGTGACCGCCAGCAGGACCAGCGGCAGAATCGGCAGCGACAGGACCAGATCGGTGAACCGCATCAGCCAAAAGTCGAGCCGCTTGAAATAGCCCGCCAGCACGCCGACCAGCGTGCCGATCACCAGCGCCAGCAGCATCGCGGCCCAGCCCACGGCCATGGACACGCGGCCCCCCGCGATGATCGTTGCGAGGATGTCGCGGCCCAGATTGTCCGTCCCGAAGGGCCGGTGCCAGCCGGCCTTGGCGTTCCCGTCCCACAGCAGCACCCAGACGGGCCGCATGTCGCGGTTGCGGATGTCGAGCGCTTGCGCGTCCAGCGTCCAAACATAGGGCCCCAGGATCACCGCCAGCGTGATGAAGATCAGGAAGCTGCCCCCGAACATCGCGCCCTTGTGCTTGCGAAACTGGCTCCACACGTCGCGCCATTGGGAGGACGGGGCGCTGATGACCTCTTTGTCCTGGAGGGCGGAGATGAACTCGGCATCGGCCTGCGGGCCGGACGGCGTGGCCTCAGTCATAGCGGATCCTCGGGTCGAGCACGCCGTAAAGGACGTCGGCGATCAGGTTGAAGAGCACGATCAGGATCGCGAAAATGAAAGTCAGCGTCATCACGCCCGGCAGATCGTTGGCAAAGAGCCACGTCAACAGCAGCTGCCCGATCCCGTTCACCTTAAAGACATTCTCGGTGATGATCGCCCCGCCGAAGATGCTAGGCACGCCCAACGCGATGACCGTGACGACCGGGATCATCGAATTGCGCACGACGTGGACCATAACGACGACGCTCTCCTTCAGGCCCTTGGCGCGCGCCGTGCGCACGTAATCCTGGTTGAGGTTGTCCAGCATCGCGCCACGCATGTAGCGGCTGATCTGCGCGGTGGTCTGCAGGGCAAGCACCATGACCGGCATGATCATCTGGTAGAATTGGACTTTGAAGCTTTCCCAATCGGTCACAACGTGGGTCGTGTCGTAGATCGACGGCAGCCAGCCGAGGCTGACGGAGAAGATCACGATCAGCAGCGGCCCGGTGAAGAAGGGCGGGATCGAAAAGCCGATCATCGTGACGAACGTGCCTGCTTGGTCGAAGACGCTGTAGTGGCGGTAGGCGCTGTAGATGCCGATGGGCAGCGCGATCAGGATGCCGACGATATAGGCCAGGCCCACGACCCACAGCGTCTGCGGCAGGCGCTGGACGACGATATCCATAACCGGGCTGCGGGTCTGCCAGCTGAGGATGCGCTGCTTGCCTTCGGAGAAGTTGGTGCCGAAGAGGTAGTCGATGAAGACCTGCGGCTCGATCCAGAAGAACTGCACCAGCCATTTCCAGTATTGGATGTACCAAGCTTGCCCGAGCCCCAACGCCTCGCGCATCCGCTCTTTGACCTCTGGCGGGACGGTCAGCGGGACCTGCGCCATGGGATCGCCGGGGGCGAGTTGCAGTAGGCCAAAGATGACGAGGCTGATGAACAGCAGCGTCGGGATCGACAGGATCAGCCGTCTGATCGTGAAGGTAAGCATCGCGGCCTCTTCATGGGTGCCTTGCTCCAGCGTTGCATAGCGGGCGGTTGATGTCTCTACCTTTCGTGGGGGGAAGGGGCGCTAGGGTGGGGATGCTGCCTTTGGCGGCGCTGGTCTAGGCCGCGCGCTCGCCAAGCGCCGCATTCCCCGCTGCGGCGAGCGCCAGGATAAGAAGGGCGGCGGGGGCGAGCGTGTCGAGACCGACGCTGTCAGCGATCAAGCTGGCGAGGGCCGAGCCGGCGGCGATCCCGACATAATTGGCCGAGGAATTGAGCGCGAGGACGACGCCGTGCTTTGCCGCGGGGGTCGCATTGACCAGGCGGTTTTGCTGCGGCGTTGCGAAGAGTGTCCCGGCAAAGGCGCATGTGGCGAGGGCCAGCGCACCCCAGAGCGCGCCAAAGTTAAGTGCGACCGCCGCGCAGCCCCCGGCAAGGAGGGCGAGGCTGATCCAGACCAGGCGGACGGGCCCGATACGGCCCGAAAGGATGCCCGCGGCACTGTTGCCGGCGACGCCCATCACGCCGAACAGCAGGATAGCGAAGGGGAGCTAGCCGTCCGGCACGTCGGCGCGCTGGGACAGCATCTCTCCCATCAACGCGTAGAGGGTGAATTGCGCGGCCAGCACGCAGACGGTCACGCACAGAAGTCCGCCGAGATGGAAACGGTTGGCGATGCGGGCCGTCGATGTGGCGGCCTGGCTGCTGGTTTGTGCGGGCAGGACGATCAGGACAAGGACAAAGAACGCGGCGGCGACGATTGCGATGGCGCCCATCGCGCCGCGCCAACCCAGGGCGAGGCTGAGCCAGGTGGCGACGGGCACGCCCGCGACGGTCGCCAGAGTGAAGCCGCCGAAGACGATGGCGAGGATCGCGCCGCGCCGCGCCACCGGTACGAGGGAGATGGCGAGGGCGGTGCTTGTGGGCGCGATAAGGGCGCCGCCGAGGGCGGACAGGATGCGGGCGGCAAGAAGCCCGCCGAAGGTGGTCGCAAGCGCCGTCCAGGCCAGCGATAGGGCCAGAAGCGCCGCACCAACGACGATCAGCGCGCGTTGCGACAACCGCGCGGCCAGCACAAACTGCGCCACGGGCGCTGCGATGGCGAAGGTCGCGGCAAAGGCGGTGACCAGCCAGCCAGCCGCGCTGGCGGGCAGGCCCAGATCGCGCGTCAGTTCAGGGCCGATCCCGAGGATGCTGAGCGAGGTGGTGCCGATCACGAACATGCCGACAGCCAGGATCCATGGTAGGGCGCGCAGGCTCATAACCGGATCGCCCGATAAGCGCGCGCCTTGGCGACGATCTCTTCCGGCGTCAGGCCGTCGTATTCCTTCGCGAAGGCGTAGCTCAGGATGTCCGGGTCAGGGGACAGGGCCAGAATTTCCGCCACCAATGCGTCCTCGTCCTCCTCCGCCACCTCGAGGGTCAGGAGCTGCGTCAACTTTTCGAGCAGGGGATCGGGCATCGGGCGACTCATTATTCCGAAACGAAAAACCGCGCCCCCGGGTAGGGGACGCGGCCATAGGTTAAACAGGCAGGCTTAGCCGTCGATGCGGTGCCAGTCTGCGATGTTCCACAGCTCGCTGTCCCAGACGTTCAGCTTGATGCCGCCGAGGGTCTTGGCGTGGGCCGACAGGCGCGCGCGGTTGACCAGCGGGACGATCGTGTACGTCTCGGAGGTGAGCATGGCGTTCATCTTCTTGGCCAGCTCAGCGCGCTTGTCGATGTCGCCGGTCCGGGCCAGCTCGTCGATCAGGGCGTCGTAGGCCGGGTCGCAGAAGCGGTTGATGTTCTCACCCTGCCACTGGCTGGACGGCTTCGGCTCGTTGCCGCACCGGTAGGCCGCCAGATATTGCTGGGGGTCGGTGCCGTTGAAGGTGTTGGCGTACATCTCCACGTCCGCGTAGAACTTCTGGAACGTGTCCGGGGAGCCCGGATCGCCGCCGAAGAACACCGACGCGTCGAGGTTGCGCAGCTCGGTCTCAACACCGATCTCGCTCCACCACTGCTTGATCAGCGCCTGGAAGTCCTGACGGACGGCGTTGGTCGAGGTCTGATAGAGGATGCGCAGTTCAACGCCGTCCTTGTCGCGGATGCCGTTGCCGTCGCTGTCGACCCAGCCCGCTTCATCGAGCAGCGCGTTGGCGCCGGCGATGTCCTGGGTCAGGCACTCTTCGTTGCCCGACGCGTAGATCGCGGGCGCGGGCACGAGGTCACAGGTCGGCGTGCCGGCCTGGCCGTAGCCCACTTCGGTCAGCAGCGCGCGGTCGATGGCCATGGACAGCGCCTTGCGCACCGATTGGTCAGACAGGAAGGGGTGCGGCTCGGCCACGGTGGCGCGCGTCTCTGGCGGCAGGTCCGGGGACGGGTTGGTGAGGTTCATCTCCAGACGTTCCACCAGCGGGCCGAAGCCTGCGATGGGCGTGCCCATGCCGCCTTGCTCCATCTGCGCGATGACGTCGGGCGCCAGCTGCAGGTTCCAGGCGTAGTCGAACTCGCCCGTTTCCATCACGGCGCGGCCCGCAGCGGTGGCGTCACCGCCGCCTTTGAAGAGCACGGACGCGAAGGCCGGCTTCGACGGGTCGCGGTAGTTCGGGTTCGCCTCGTACTGGATCACGTCGTTGGGGCGGAAGTCGGTGACCACAAAGGGGCCGGTGCCGATGGGGCCGAAGTTGGCTTCGGTGCATTCGGGCGCGCGGGCGCCGAGGCAGTCGGCGAATTGCGCGGCCTGGATGATCGGGGACTGGCCGCCAACGAAGGGGCCGTAGGGGTTCGGCTTGGGCTGGTTGAACGTCACGACAACCGTGCGCGCGTCCGGAGTTTCCACCGATTCCACACCGTCGAAGAACGCGCCCTGGGCGCAGCCGCCTTCGGGGTGCATGCAATATTCGGCGGTAAAGCGGACATCTTCGGACGTCACCGGCGTGCCGTCGGACCACATCATGCCTTCGGCGATGGTCCAGGTGATCTGGGTCAGATCCTCGCTCACGCCGCCATTGCCGACGGTCGGGATGCTTTCGGCCAGCCACGGGACCATCTCGCCGGTCTCGGTATAGCGGGCGAGCGGTTCCAGGATCAGCGAGGCAGACTCGATGTCCTTGGTGCCGCCCGACAGATACGGGTTCAGGATCGAGGGGGCCTGCCAGTAGAGGATCTTCACCTCACCGTCGCGGCCGCGCTCGCCCGAGTGGCCGTCGGCAAAGGCAATCGTGCCCAGGCCGGTGGCAACTGCGCCAAGCAGTAGCGTTTTCAGTTTCATCATATACTCCATGTTGGACAGGGGCCTGGGGCCCCGCGTCGGTCTTCTTTTGGGGTCGCCAGGCGACCAAGCCGTAAGGAATGAAGCCCCGGAAGACCCCGGTTTTGCAACGAAATCCGCACCACATCCCCACGAATGCCTGCCATGCAATCACAAACGGCGGAAAAAGCAAGCACCCGTTTCGGTTGCCGTCGCGCCAGGGGCGGCGCTGGTTTGACAGGGCGGCGGGGCACCCCTAGCGTGCTGGGAAACATAAGGACAACGCCGCCCATGCTGGACGACACGCCCGCGCGCCCCATCGCCTCCATCCGCAATCTGAGGGTGGAGTTTCAGACCAAGGATGGCCCGGTCGTCGGGGTCGAGGACGTCAGTTTCGACATCACCAGCGGAGAGACAGTGTGCGTTGTCGGAGAATCGGGCAGCGGCAAATCGGTGTCGTCCCTGTCGCTGATGCGGCTGGTGGAATTCGGGGGCGGTGACATCGCCAAGGGCGAGCTGGTCTTTGACCGGGCCGACGGCGGCGCGGTCGATCTGGCCGGCACGGACCAGGATCTGATGCGCACGATCCGCGGCAATGAGATCGGCATGATCTTCCAGGAGCCGATGACGGCTCTCAACCCGGTCTTCACCGTGGGCCGCCAGCTGACCGAGGGCCTGCGCCTGCACAAGGGGATGAGCAAGGCCCAGGCCGAAGAGCGCGCGCTGGAGCTGCTAACCCAAGTTCGCATTCCCGAGCCGGAGCGGCGGCTGAAGCAATATCCGCACGAGCTCTCGGGCGGCATGCGCCAGCGTGTCGTCATCGCCATGGCGCTTGCCTGCGAGCCGCGCCTACTGATCGCGGACGAGCCGACGACGGCACTCGACGTGACGATCCAGGCGGAGATTCTCGCCCTGATGGACCGGCTCAAGCGCGAGACGGGCACGGCCGTGATGTTCATCACGCACGACATGGCGGTGGTCGCGCAGATGGCCGACCGCGTCGTCGTCATGTTTCGCGGCAACAAGGTCGAAGAGGGCCCCGCGACCGAGATTTTCGAAAACCCCCAGCACCCCTATACCAAGGCGCTGCTGGCCGCGGTGCCCAAGCTGGGCGAGATGTCGGGCAAGGACTACCCCGAGCCGATGCGCCTTCTGGGCCGGGAGGAGGCTAAGACCGGCCCGGTCAAAGGCACGGATGACGTGCTGCTGGAGGTGCGGAACCTCACCACGCGCTTCCCGGTGAAGGGCGGGTTCTTCCGCCGGACGGTGGCGAACGTGCACGCGGTCGAAGATGTGTCCTTCACCATCAACAAGGGCCAGACGCTGAGCCTTGTGGGGGAATCGGGCTGCGGCAAATCCTCTGCCGGGCGGTCCATCCTGCGCCTGGTGGAGCCGCAATCGGGCATGATCCACATGGGCGGCACCGACATCCTTGGCCTCGGCCCGCAGGCGCTGCGCGAGGCGCGGCGCGACATGCAGATGATTTTTCAGGACCCGTTCGCCTCCCTGAACCCGCAGATGCAGCTGGCCGATCAGGTGGCCGAGCCGATCCACAATTACGGCACCCTCAAGGGGGGTGCCGTGGGCGAGCGCGTCGCGATGCTCTTCGACCGGGTGGAGCTGCCGCGCAGCTTCATGCGCCGCTTCCCGCACGAGCTGTCGGGCGGCCAGCGCCAGCGCGTCGCCATCGCCCGCGCCCTGGCGCTGGAGCCGAAGCTGATCATCGCGGACGAGGCTGTGTCGGCGCTGGATGTCTCCGTGCAGGCGCAAGTGCTGAACCTGATGATGGAGCTTCAGTCGGAGATGGAGCTGTCCTTCCTCTTCATCTCCCACGACATGGCCGTGGTCGAGCGGGTCAGCCACCAGGTCGGCGTCATGTATCTGGGCCGCATCGTCGAACTCGGCCCCCGCGCCCGCGTGTTCGAAAACCCTGCCCATCCCTACACCCAGGCGCTGATGAAGGCGGTCCCCATCGCCGACCCGCGCCAGCGCAAGTCCGAACGAGAGCTGAACTTCAAACCGATCCCGTCGCCGATCCATCCGGTGGATTACGATCCGAAGCCGTCGGAATACGCTGAGATCGAGCCGGGCCATTTCGTCCTGAAAGGCGAATGGGCAGGCTACGAGGTCGATCTGGAGGCCACCAACAAGCTGCGCGAAGGCCAGGACTTGCCGGAGGGGCTGGGCGGGCGCAAGCTGCTCTGTGACTAAGCCCGTCGCCCTCGTCACCGGCGCGGGGCGCGGGATTGGCCGGAGTATAGCGGACGCGCTGAGCGCCGATCACATTGTCATCCGTCACTACAACACAACTGCCCCGCCCGAGGGCGGGCTTCAGGCCGACCTGACGGACCCCGCCGCCTGCGCGGGGCTGGTGGAGGATGTAATCGCGGCCCACGGTCGCCTCGACGTCATCGTAAACAACGCCGGCGCCATCACCATGTCGCCGCTGAACAGCTTTGATCCCAGCTACGCCGACCTGCTCGCCGTCAACGTCCTGGCCCCGCACGCCATCCTCGCCGCCGCCCTGCCGCATTTGCAGCCGGGGGCGTGCATCGTGAACATCTCTTCCATGAACGCCGACCTGCCGGGGCGCGGCGCGGCCCTCTACTCCGCCAGCAAGGGCGCGCTCAACACCTGGACGAAAGCCGCGGCTAGAGAACTCGGCCCCAAGGGCATCCGCGTCAACGCCGTCGCCCCTGGCGCCATCGACACGCCCGAGGCCCCCCGTGCCCCGGACCTGCGCGACGCCTTCGTCGAGCTGCAAGCCCTGGACCGCGTCGGCGCACCCGCCGATATCGCGGGGGCTGTCCGCTACCTGATCGGCGCAGACTTCATCACCGGGGCGATCCTGCCCGTCACCGGAGGCTACCGCCTCTGAACCCCCATTGCACATCGGTGCAATTCAGAGAACACTTCTCTAACCCGACCCTGCCCCATCCCCCTTCACTTGGCTGGAAACAACTCCGGGGGGACTGGGGGGAGGTCACCCCCCAGTCCCACGGTAATCACATGCCCCAGACCCTCGATCCCCTCGCGCTGATGACCAAGCTGATCAGCTTCCCCACCGTCAGCCGGGACACAAACCTGCCGCTGGTCGAATGGGTGGCTGACTATCTCGGCACCCACGGGATCGAGGCGCATCTGTGGCCCGACCCGAACCAGCCGCACAAGGCCGCGCTCTTCGCCCATGTCGGCCCGTGGGAGGAGGGGGCCGTGGTCCTCAGCGGGCATATGGATGTGGTGCCCATCGACGGGCAGGATTGGACGACCGACCCCTGGAGCGTGACAGAGCGCGACGGCACCTATGTGGGCCGCGGCACCTGCGACATGAAAGGCTTCGATGCCCTGGCCATCTGGGCGCTGGTGGAGGCGCAGGCGCGGGGCGTCACCAAGCCCCTGCAACTGGCCCTGTCCTTCGATGAGGAGATCGGCTGCACCGGCGCGCCGCCCCTCATCCGCGCCATGGACGAAAAGCTGCCCCGCGGCGCGGCGGTCATCGTGGGCGAGCCATCGACCATGCAGGCGGTCACGGGCCACAAGGGCGGGCAGGGCTATCCGACCCATGTGAAAGGGTTCGAGGTGCATTCGTCGATCGCCTACCAGGGCGTCAGCGCCATCCACGAGGCCGCCCGCCTGATCGAATGGGCCAACCGCATGAACGACGAAGCCGCGGCGGCCACGCCCGGCCCGATGGCCGCGATGTTCGACCCGCCCTACACCAGCTGGCATGTCGGCATGATCGAGGGCGGCACGGCGCACAATATCACCGCCAAGGACTGCACCTTTGCCATGGGCTTCCGCGCCGTGCCGGGCGACGATCCAGCGGCGCTGAAGCAGATGTATATGGGCGAGGTCGCCCGCCTGCGCGCAAGCATCCAGGCCGTGCGACCCGAGGCGGATATCGAGGTCGAGGTCATGTTCGACGTGCCGGCCCTTCAGCCCGAGGGGCTCGGCGGTGTCTCTGGCGTCAGCGCGGACAAGGCGGGCCAAGCCGAGGCGCTGGTGCGGCAGATCACCGGCGACAACGGGAGCCACGTGGTCAGCTACGGCACGGAGGCGGGGCATTTCCAAAGCGCGGGCTATTCGGCGGTCGTTTGCGGGCCGGGGGACATCGCGCAGGCGCACCAGCCGGACGAGTTTATCACCATCCCGCAATTCGAGGCCGGTCATCAGTTCATGCGCGATTTGGTTCAGCGGCTCGCGTGAGACAGCGCTACCCAACACTTGCGCAAGGGCGGCGTCGTCCCGTCGGGGTGGCAGCGAAGCGCCGCCCCGGTGGGGGCGGGAAGGCGCTGCCCGTCGTTCCGACGGGCCGGTCTCTTAGCGGTGAAAGCGGTCCAGTTTTACGCGGAAGCATCTACTCGTGACCGTGCAGGAGCTCAGCCCCGAATCCCCACCTTGGGAGGCCACCACCCCCATCACCTGGCCGGGCCCTCCGCCATCTGAAGCCGACATCGTCGTCATCGGCGGCGGCGTCATCGGGGTCTGCACCGCGCTCTGCGCCGCGCGGGCGGGGCACCGAGTCGTTCTGCTGGAAAAGGGGCGCATCGCGGCGGAGCAATCGGGTCGCAACTGGGGCTGGATCCGTCAGCAGGGGCGCGACCCGGACGAGCTGCCGATCATGGTCGAGGCAAACCGCCTCTGGCGGGAGCTGGCGCAGGAGACCAATGTCGATATCGGCCTGCGCCAGGGCGGGGTCACCTACCTCGCCAAAACCCAGCAAGAGCTGGCCCAATACGAAGCCTGGCTGCCCCACGGGGTCGCGGCGGGCACCGGCGCCCGGATGCTCAGCGCCGCTGAGACAGCCGCCCTGATCACCGGCATGGCAAACCGCTATGCTGGCGCTCTCTACACCCCCACCGACATGCGGGCGGAGCCTTGGGTCGCTGTTCCGGCCCTCGCCCACGTCGCCGCTCGCGCGGGCGCGCAGATCGTTGAAGGCTGCGCCGTGCGGGCGCTCGACATTGAGGCGGGCCGCGTCGCGGGCGTCGTGACCGAAGCCGGGCGTATCCGCGCGCCGCGGGTCGTGCTGGCGGGCGGGGCCTGGTCCGCGCTGCTCTTGCGCCGCCACGGCGTGCGCGTGCCGCAGCTTAGCGTGCGGGCCACGGTCGCGGCCACTGCGCCGCTGGCTGCGACCTACCAGGGCGGCGCGGCGGATGACCGGATCGCTTTTCGCGCGCGCGCCGACGGGGGCTATTCCCTGGCCGCAGGGGGCTTTCACGAGCTCTTCGTCGGTCCCGACGCGCTGCGCGCGGTGAAACACTACAGCGCCCAATTGCGCAACGATCCCTTCGGCACGCGGCTTCTTCCCTTCGCGCCCAAGGGCTATCCCGACGGCTGGCGCACCCCGCGCCACTGGGACGAAGACGCGCCCAGCCCGTTCGAGGCGATGCGCGTGCTGAACCCCAAGCCCAACCGCGCCAAGGTCCGCGCGCTGACCCGCGATTTCGCCGCGCTGTTCCCGCAGCTTGGCCCGGTGCGCATCACCCGCGCCTGGGCGGGGATGATCGACACAATGCCCGATGTTGTGCCCGTCGTGGACCGCATCGCCGCGCTGCCGGGGCTGGTGCTGGGCACCGGCATGTCGGGCCACGGCTTTGGCATCGGGCCGGGGATGGGGCAGGTGCTGGCGCGGCTGGCGGCGGAGGAGGGTCCGGGCTTTGACCTGACACGCTTCCGAATGCAGCGCTTTTCAGATGGCACCAAGATGCGGCTCGGCCCGGCCTTGTGATTTGCCGCGAAAGGGCGCAGCCTGATCCCAGCGAAGGAGAGAGCCCATGCCCATCCGCAACCGCCTGGCCGAGATGCAGGGCGATATCACCGCCTGGCGCCGCCATCTGCACCAGCATCCCGAACTGCAATTCGACGTGCACGAAACCGCCCGCTTCGTCGCGGATAAGCTGCACGCCTTTGGCGTGGACGAGGTGACCGAAGGCGTCGGGCGCACCGGCGTTGTCGGCGTCATCAAGGGGCGGGGCCGCGCGGGCCGGCGCATCGGGTTGCGGGCCGATATGGACGCCCTGCCGATCACGGAGGCGACGGGGCTGGACCATGCCTCCACCGTGCCGGGCAAAATGCACGCGTGCGGGCATGATGGACACACAGCGATGCTGCTAGGCGCGGCGCAATACCTGGCCGAGACACGCAATTTCGACGGCGACGTCGTGCTGATCTTTCAACCCGCCGAAGAGGGCGGCGGCGGGGGCCGGGAGATGGTCGAGGACGGCTTGATGGACAAATGGAAGATCGACGAGGTCTACGGCATGCACAACATGCCCGGCCTGCCGGTGGGCCAGTTCGCGATCCGGCCCGGCCCGCTGCTGGCCGCCGCCGATATGTTCACCATCCGCATCGTCGGGCGCGGGGGCCACGCGGCGGCGCCGCACCAGGCGCGCGATCCCAATGCGGCGGCGGCCCATGTGATCGTGGGCCTGCAGACGATTTGCAGCCGCACGACCGACCCGCTGCACAGCGTGGTGGTCACCATCGGCGCGCTGCACTCGGATAGCGTCGTGGGCAACGTGATCCCGCATGCGACCACGCTGGAGGGGACGGTGCGCGCGCTCAATGAGGATGTGCGCGCCGCGGCGCAAGCCCGCGTGATCGAGATCGCGGAGATGACGGCGCGCGCCCAGGGCTGCACCGCTGAGATCGACTACGAGATCGGCTATCCGGTCACCGTCAACGCCGCGGAAAACACCGATTACGCCGCCGAAGCCGCCCGGGCCGTGGCCGGCACGGTCGAGGACAATTGCCCGCCGATCATGGCCGCCGAAGACTTCGCCTTCATGTTGAACGAACGGCCCGGGGCCTACATCATGGTGGGCAATGGCGACACGGCTATGGTGCACCACCCGGAATACGACTTCGCGGACGAGGCGATCCCGGCGGGGTGTTCATGGTTCGTCGAGATTGTGGAGCAGAGGATGCCGCTGACGAAGTGATTTCTCCGCGCAAAAGTCCCCGTCTGAAAGACGGGCAGCGCCGGCCCGCCCCCACCGGGGCGGCGCTTTGCCGAAGCCGGGCGTTGCTCAGCCAGTAGGCCTGATTGTGGGGGCCGACACCGCGGGCAAGATGCACGCCACCCCGACGGGCCGGCGCTGCCCTTGCCCCTAGAACCAACAGGAGAGACCCATGCCCATCAAAAACCGCTTCGCCGAAATGCAGGCCGAAATCACCGCCTGGCGGCGCGACATGCACGAAAACCCCGAAATTCTGTTCGAAACGCACCGCACCTCGGCCCTCGTGGCGGAAAAGCTGCGCGAATTCGGCCTCGACGAGGTGACGGAAGGCATTGGGCGCACGGGCGTTGTAGGTGTCATCAAGGGCCGCACCAATGCGTCCGGCAAAACCATCGGCCTGCGCGCCGACATGGACGCGCTGCCGATCCACGAGCAGACGGGCCTCGACTACGCCTCCAAGACGGACGGCGCCATGCACGCTTGCGGCCATGACGGGCACACCGCGATGCTGCTGGGCGCCGCGAAATACCTCGCGGAGACCCGCAATTTCGACGGCACCTGCATCGTGATCTTCCAGCCCGCCGAAGAGGGCGGCGGCGGCGGCAAAGAGATGTGCGACGATGGCATGATGGAGCGGTGGGGCATCCAGGAAGTCTACGGCATGCACAACTGGCCCGGCATGCCCGTGGGCCAGTTCGCGATCCGCCCCGGCGCGTTCTTTGCGGCGACGGATCAGTTCGACATCCACCTCGAGGGCAAGGGCGGGCACGCGGCCAAGCCTCAGGACACCGTCGACACGACGGTGATGGGCGCGCAGGTGGTGATGGCGATGCAGACGATTGCCAGCCGCAACGCGGACCCGGTGGACCAAATGGTCGTCTCCGTCACCTCGTTCGAGACATCCTCGAACGCCTTCAACGTCATTCCCCAGCGCGTGCACCTCAGGGGTACGGTGCGCACCATGTCCGCGGCGATGCGGGACCTGGCGGAGGTCCGGATCAAGGCGATCTGCGAGGGCGTCGCGGCGACGATGGGCGGCACGGCGCAGGTGGACTACCACCGTGGCTATCCGGTGATGGTGAACACGCCCGAGCAAACCGATTTCGCCGCCGAGGTCGCGCGCAGCGTCTCCGGCCAATGCGATGACGCGCCGCTGGTCATGGGGGGCGAGGATTTCGCCTTCATGCTCGAAGAACGGCCCGGCGCCTATATCGTGGTGGGCAACGGCGACAGCGCAAGCGTCCACCACCCCGAGTATAACTTCAACGACGAGGCGATCCCTGCGGGCTGTTCGTGGTGGGCCGAAATCGTGGAGCAGCGGATGCAGATGAAGGGCGCCGCGTCCTAGCGGCACTGGTGGGCGGGGGGCTAGCCCCGTCGCCATTGGTTGCGCGAACCAATGGAACAATCAATGGCGGCCCTGCCCAGGATATTTGTGACCTAAAGAAGGGACGAGGCTGCGGTAGACGGACTCGATCCCGTCCACTTCGCGGTCGATGGAGAAGCTGTCTTCGGCAACCTCGCGCGCGGCACCTCGCATATTCGGGTCCGCGAGCACTTTGAACGCAGCGTCCGCAGCCTCTTCGGGCTCTGTGATGCGGCCCGCGCGACCCTGGGCGCTGAAGGTGCGGTAATATCCGGTATCGGTTGCAACGAAGGGCACGCCGCAGGCCATGCCCTCCAGTGGCGCCATGCCGTAGCCTTCGTAGCGGGGCAATTGCACGATCAGGCTGAGCGCGGGTAGGAGAGTGCGCAGGGCGTTTTGCGAGACCTCTCCGGGCCAAAGAATGCGGTCCGTTAGGCTCGCTGCGGCGATCTTGCTGTGCAAACCCGCAGCGAAGCCCTCATGTTCGCGCGTGGCTTTGCCGATGATGAGGGCAGTGAGGTCCGGCACCTGCGGCAGAAGCTCCAAACACACATCGACGAAGCGGTCGGTGCCTTTTTCAGGGCGGATCCGGCCAATGGTGGCGAGGCCGCTCGCGCCTGGATAGCCGGTGGCCGCCCAGGCGGCGGTGCGGTCTGGTGCGGGCCGGAAGAGGTCCGTATCGACCCCGTGGGGCGCCACGCCGCGGACATGGGGGACGCAGCTGGCCGCCGCGTCGGTCGTCGCGACGACGGCATCCATTCGGCTGATCAGCCAGCGGGGCAAAGCGCTGTGGCGCCGGATCGCAGCAGAGGTGAAGACGATCTTGATCGGCAGGCGCAGCACGTCGCGCGCCCAGAGCGCCGCGCGCATTTCGGTGTTGCGCCGGACGTGCCAGATGGTGCCCGGCCCGGACCGCGCGCGGGCGGCGCGCAGCGGGATCGGGTCGGGACAGCCGGGCAGGGGGTGGCCCACAAGGGCCAGATCGTAGCGCTGGGCCTGCTTGCGGATAACCGCTGCGGCGGTGGCCGAGACGCCCGTGAAGTTGCGGTTGAAGTTGGTGACGATGAGGTCGGTCATAGGCCCAGCACTTGGGTCAGTCGCTGGGCCAGCGCGCTCGCCTCACCGGTTTGCGCGGCGGCGAAGCGGGCGGCGCGGGCTTGTAGGTCCGCGATATGCTGTGGATCGGCCAAGAGGTGGCTCAGGTCGCTCTGCAAAGTCTGAGCGGTGGTGCGCTGAACAGCGCCCGCGCCCTCCAGCGCGGCGTAGGTTTCGGAGAAGTTTTCCGTATGCGGGCCGGTCAGGATCGCGGCGCCGGCATGGGCGACTTCGAACGGGTTGTGCCCGCCGATAGGCTGCAACGACCCGCCCAGCAGGACCAGCGGGCTGAGGGGGTAAAGGCTGCCGAGCTCGCCCAACGTGTCCACCAGCCAGACTTGTCGGTCCGGCCAGCCGCCGCGCCCGCGGGTCGTGACGGTGAGGCCAAGCGCGGTGCACAAAGCTTCGACTTCCGGCCGGCGTTCGGGGTGGCGCGGGGCGAGGATCAGGCACAGGTCTGGATGCTGGGCGAGGGCGGCCTTGTGTGCCTCCAGGATCGGGCGGTCCTCGCCCGGGTGGGTGGAGGCGGCCATCCAAACGGGACGGCCCTCCAGTGTATCCCGCGCCTGGGTCAGAAGCCCCGCGTCGACCGGCAGGGCGCCCGACAGCGCCTTGAGGTTGCCGCCCGTCTCCACCGCTGCCGCGCCGAGGCCGCGCAGGGCCTGCGCGACGTCGTCGTTCTGGGCCAGGATCAGGGCGAAGCGCCCCAGCACGGCCTGCGCGGTGCGTGGCACCTTGGCCCAGCGGCGCAGAGACTTTTCCGACAGGCGCGCGCCGATCAGCGCGGCGGGCATGGTTGAGGCGGCCAGCAGCGTCGGCCACAGCTCCGATTCCACGAACATTGACGCGTCGGGGCGCCAATGGTCCAGGAACCGCCGCGCGGGGACGGGGGCGTCGAGCGGGGCGAATTGGTGCAGCGCGCCGTCGGGCAGGCGCTGGGCCAGGATGTCCGCCGCGGTGGGCGTCGCGGTGGTCATGAGGACGCGCACACCTTCGGGCAGGGCGTGCAGGATCGGCAGGACGGACAGGCTTTCGCCCACCGAGGCCGCATGAACCCATAAAAGCCGCCCTTCGGGGCGTGCGGCCGTCGCATGGCCCAGCACCTCGCGTGCCCGCGCCTCCGTTACCCCGGCGGCGTTTAGCCGCGCCATCCGCGCCCGCGCAAGGCGGGGCAGGGCAAGGTGCGCCGCCAGCCCGTAGGCGCGCATCAGCGCGGTGCGGTACATGGGTTAGCCGCCGGTATGGCTCATATGGCGCGACATCTGCCCGTCGAGGCGCTGGCGCGAATAGTCGAAATCGTGGCCCTTGGGCTTGGCGGCGATGGCGGCGCGGATCGCGTCCTCCAGCACCATATCGCCTTCCGAGGCGCGCAGAGGCCCGCGCAGATCGGCACGGTCCTCCTGGCCCAAGCACATGAAGATCTCGCCCGTGCAGGTCACGCGCACCCGGTTGCAGCTTTCGCAGAAATTGTGGCTGAGCGGGGTGATGAAGCCGATCTTTTGCCCCGTCTCCTCCAGACGGACGTAGCGCGCCGGCCCGCCCGTCCGCTCCGCTAGGTCTGTCAGAGTGTAGTGCTGGGCATAGGCGGCGCGCACGTCCTTCAGCGACCAATATTGGCCCAGGCGGTCCTCGTTCCCAAGATCGCCCATCGGCATCACTTCGATCCAGGTGAGGTCCGCGCCGCGCTGGGCGCACCATTCGGTCATGCTGCCCAGCTCGTCTTCGTTGAAACCCTTCAGCGCGACGGCGTTGATCTTGACCCGCAGGCCCGCGCGCTGCGCCGCGTCGATACCACGGAGCACCTGCGGCAGCCGACCCCAGCGGGTGATCGCGGCGAATTTGGCGTCGTTCAGCGTGTCGAGCGAGATGTTCACCCGCCGCACGCCTGCATCCGCCAGCGGCTGGGCGAAGCGTTCGAGCTGGCTGCCATTGGTGGTGAGCGTCAGCTCGTCCAGATCGCCCGTGGCCAGGTTCCGCGACATGCCGTCGAAGAAAGTCATGATGCCCTTGCGCACCAAGGGCTCGCCCCCGGTGATGCGCAGCTTGCGCACGCCCAGCCGGACGAAGGCACTGCACATGCGGTCCAGCTCTTCCAGGGTCAGCAGCTCCTTCTTGGGCAGGAAGGTCATGTTTTCGGCCATGCAGTAGACACAGCGGAAATCGCAACGATCCGTCACCGACAGGCGAAGGTAGGTGATCGGACGGGCGAAGGGATCGATCAGGGGCGCACTCATACATAAGAGGTACGCCGCCGGCCCGCGTGCCGCAAGGGGCAGGGGGCTGGACGAAGGTCGCGGCGGGGCGGTAGAGGTCGGCCATGCGCTGGACGATATTGCTGCCCCTCTTGCTTGCCGGATGTGCGTCCGGCCTGTCGCCATTCGCTCGCCCGGAGGCGGAGGCGCCCGCCCCGCAGGCGGAGCTGGCCCCGCTGCCCGAAGACGGCGTGCGGCCTCAGGCGCGGCCCGCCGATGGGGCAACGCCGGACGGGGCGGCGCAGGCCCAGGCCTCTGCGGCTCCGGCAGGGGCGCTGGGCACGACTGTCGCATCGCTCGGCAGCCCGGCGGAGCCTGGCCTGTGGCTGAAGACGCCGCTCGTCTCCGCACAGCAGCCGGGCCGGATCAGCTACGGTGGCGCTTCGGCGCAGGTCACGCTGATCCCGCTGGATGGCCCGGTGACAGCGGGCAGCCGCATGTCGATCGCGGCCTTCCAGGCGCTGGGCGCGGCGCTGACCGATCTGCCGGAGGTGACGGTCTTCGCGGGCTAGGACGTCCGCGTCAGCCTCCGGACCGGTTCAAGTACTTCCCCGCCTCGCGCGCGACGAACGGCTTCATCGCGCTGCCGTGCTGGTCCAGGAATGTCTGCACCCGCGGCGCGTCGTGTTTGCTGAGCTCGCGCAGCCACCAGGCGATGGCCTTCTGGATAAACCAGTCGCGGTCGGGCACATAGCTCGTCGCCCAGCCCAGAACGCGCGTCCGGATCGCGGCGTCGGCGGGCTTCGGGTGGTTCTGTTTCGTCCAGGGCAGCGTGATCACCAGCGCCGCGCGGCGGGTCCACATGTGGCCCGACCCGGTCCAGGCCTCCACCTCGTCCAGACGCGCGGGGTCCGCCACCAGCCGCCGCTGCCCCGCCATGCAGGCATGATCGGCGATAGCCCAGCTGTCGAAGGACGGCACCCAGGAGGCGATCAAATCCCAAGCCTCCGCATCGGGGCGAAGGCGCGCTTGGGTCAGCAGCTTGGCCGCCGCGATGCGCGCCTCGTAGATGTCGGTCCGCCACAGTCCGTCCGCGAGGGCAACGCGCTCGGGCACGTCCAAAGCGCCGCGCCAGGTCTGGGTCAACGTGTTCAGAACCCGATTGGGCACGCCCAGATGGGTGCGGGAGGATGTGTGATAGGCGGCCGCCTTCGCCGCGATGTCTGGGTCGGCCTGCGCTGCGATCTGCGCCAGCGCGTCCTCGGGCGTCATTCCACTGTCACGGATTTCGCCAGGTTGCGGGGCTGGTCGACATCGGTGCCCTTGGCGACGGCGGTGTGATAGGCAAGGAGCTGCGCCGGCAGGGCATAGAGGATCGGCGCGATCAGCTCGGGCACGCCGGGCATTTCGACACTCTGCCAGACGCCAGCGCCGGCCTCCGACAGCCCCTCCGCGTCGGAGACGAGAACGACGCGGCCCTTGCGCGCCATCACCTCTTGCATGTTGCTGATCGTCTTGTCGAACAGCGCATCGCGCGGCGCCATCACGACGACCGGCACGTGCTGGTCGATCAGCGCGATAGGGCCGTGCTTTAGCTCACCCGATGCATAAGCTTCGGCATGTATGTAGCTGATTTCCTTTAGTTTCAGAGCGCCTTCGAGCGCCAGAGGGAACATGTGCCCGCGGCCCAGGAACAGGATATCCCGCGCCTCCGCCAGGCGGCGGGCGACGCGCTGCATGGCGCTATTGGCGCTCAGGGCCGCGTTTAAGAGGCCCGGCAAAGACCGCAGATCGGCGAGGTGTTTCGCCAGCGCGCCGTCCTCTAGCACCCCCCGGTCCCGCGCGGCTTTGAGCGCGAGCGCCAGCAACACTGCAAGCTGGCAGGTGAACGCCTTGGTGGACGCAACGCCCACCTCAACGCCCGCATGGATCGGCAGGACCAGATCGCTTTCCCGGGCGATGGAGCTTTCGGGCACGTTCACGACCGACACGATCTTATCCGCCTGGCCCTCGCAATAGCGCAAGGCGGCAAGGGTGTCGGCCGTCTCCCCCGATTGGGACACGAACAGCGCGACCGAGCGCGCCGGGATCGGCGGCTCGCGGTAGCGGAATTCCGACGCGACATCGACCTCCACCGGCAGGCGGGCGATCCGCTCGAACCAGTATTTCGCCGTCAGGCAGGCGTAGTAGGCTGTCCCGCACGCAACCATCGTCAGCCGGTCGATCTGGCTGAAGTCCAATACGCCGGGCAGGGTGATCTGTCCCTCCGCGCCCAGGTAATGCGACAGCGCGCCGGCCAGAACGGCGGGCTGCTCCGCGATTTCCTTGGCCATGAAATGCTTGTGCCCGGCCTTGTCGATCCGCGTCGCTTCGATCTGGATCTGCTTCATCGGCCGGTTGGCCAGCGCGCCGTTTGCGTCCCAAATGGTCACGCCAGCGCGGGTGACGACGGCGCGGTCCCCTTCGGCCAGATAGGTGATCTGGTCCGTCAGCGGCGCCAACGCGATGGCGTCGGAGCCGACGAACATCTCCCCCACACCGTGACCGATGGCGAGCGGCGAGCCCTTGCGCGCCGCGACGATCAGATCGTCCTCCCCGTGAAACAGGAAGGCGAGGGCAAAGGCGCCCTCCAGCTTGTCGAGTGTGGCAAAGGCGGCGTCGGCGGGCGCCATGCCCTGCGCCATGTGGTGCTGGGTTAGAAGGGCGACGGTTTCTGTGTCTGTCTCCGTCACGAATTCCAGGCCGGCGGCGGTGATCTCGTCCCGCAGTTCGCGGAAATTCTCGATGATGCCGTTGTGCACGACGGCCACCACGCCCGCCTGATGCGGGTGCGCATTGTCGACAGAGGGCGCGCCGTGCGTCGCCCAGCGGGTGTGACCGATCCCCGCTTTGCCGGCGAGGGGGCTATGCACCAGCAAATCGCTCAGGTTCACCAGCTTGCCCACCGCGCGGCGGCGGTCCAGCGCGCCGCCGTTCACCGTGGCGATGCCGGCGCTGTCATAGCCGCGATATTCCAGCCGCTTAAGTGCTTCGACCAGGATCGGTGCCGCCTCGTGATTGCCGAGGACCCCCACAATACCGCACATATCTACCCCTTCTGGCGGGCTTTTTCGGCCCGCGCCTTGAGCATTTTGAACAATTTCGGCGCGCGGCCCGGTTTGGTGTCCTGATCCGCACGGGCGCTGGCGATGGCGTCCGCCGGCACGTCCCGCGTGATGACCGAGCCTGTGACCGTCATCGCTCCCGCCCCGACCGAGACGGGCGCGACCAGCATCGTGTTGGAGCCGATGAAGGCGCCGGCGCCAATTTCTGTCCGGTGCTTGGCGAAGCCGTCGTAATTGCAGGTGATCGTGCCGGCGCCCATGTTGGCGGCGGGCCCGATCTGGGCATCGCCCACGTAGGACAGGTGGTTGATCTTGGCCCCCGCCGCGACTTCCGCCGCCTTCACCTCCACGAAATTGCCGACGCGGACGTCTTCGGCCAGTTCCGTGCCGGGCCGTAGCCGGGCAAAGGGGCCGACGACGCTGCCGCGGGCGACATGGCAGCCTTCAAGATGGCTGAAGGCGCGGATATGGACGCCCGACTCCACGCTGACGCCCGGGCCGAAATAGACGTTGGGATCGATCAGGCTGTCGCGCCCGATCACCGTATCGGCGGAGAGATATGTACTGGCCGGGTCGAGCAGGGTCACCCCGTCCGCCATCAGCGCCGCCTTGGCCCGCTCCTGGAAGAGCGCGTCGGCGGCGGCGAGCTCCGCCCGGGAATTGACGCCCAGCGTCTCCGCCTCCGCGCAGGTGACGATGCCGACGCGCAGCCCCGCCGCGCGGGCCAGGGCTGGCAAGTCGGTGAGGTAGAATTCGCCCGCGGCGTTGTCGTCGCCGATGCGCGCCAGCAGGTCCCAAAGATGCACGGCGGGGCAGGCCATGACGCCCGAATTGCACAGGGTGATCGCCCGCTCTTTTGGGCTGGCGTCCTTGTATTCCACGATCCGCGTTAGGTCTTCGCCGTCCATGACCAACCGTCCGTAGCGGCCCGGATCTGCGGCCTCGAACCCTAGAACGACGACGTCGTGGCGCGCGGTGGCCTCCGCCATCTGCTGCAATGTCTCCGGCCGCACAAAGGGCGTGTCGCCGTAAAGAACCAGCACAGTACCCGAAAACCTCTCCAGCGCATCTTGCGCCATACGAACCGCATGGGCGGTGCCAAGCTGCTGATCCTGAACGACGATTTGTGCTGCGCCATCTTCGGCCCGCACGGCCCGCTCGACCCGGTCCGCCCCGTGGCCCGCGACGATGACCGTGCGCTCGGGCGCCAGCGCGGCCGCAGCGCGCATCGCGTGCACCAGCATCGGCGCGCCCGCGATCGGGTGCAGCACCTTCGGCAAATCGGAGTTCATCCGCGTGCCCTTACCGGCAGCGAGGATCACGGTCGCGATGGACATTTGAAAACTCTTAACCCGCTGCTCATTGTGTTTTGGCTGGCAATCGTTTTATCCAACTCGGGTCGCGGCGCAAGGCTGGGCCACGTCAACTTGCGTGTCGCGCTGCAACACAGGCAAGCGGGGAATCGCGCATGGTCGCATCGGTCATCTTCGATCTGGACGGCACGCTCGCCGATACCAGCCGCGACCTGATCAACGCCGCCAATAGCTGCTTTCGGGATATGGGTCTGGGCGATGTGCTGGAGCC
>JBCDFL010000037.1:0-20914 GCA_039178165.1 Pseudomonadota bacterium
CGGGAAGAAAGCGCCCCTGTGGCTGGCCGCCCGGCCCAAAGTCGCGGCCAAGATCAAACCGATCCCGGTCAAGAGCAAGCTGGAGGTCGACCCGCGCAAGTGGAAGAAGAAGGTGATCGAGGACGGCGTGCGCGGCGTGGCCCGCTATGAGTTGGCGCTGTTTTCGACCATCTTGGGCGAGCAGGCCAAGAAGCTGACCAAGGAGATCCCCGAAAAGGATCACAAGGCGCTGAAGCCCGGCGACAAGGGTCTGCAAAAGCCCCAGATCACCGCGCTGGATGAGGCGGCGGCCAAAGCCGAAGCGGCGTGGAAGAAGATCGCAGTCAAAATCGCCGACAAGGTGTCCATCGCGCTCGAAGAGATCGCGAGCGACAAGGGCGACAACACCAAGGCGCTGGCCGCTGGCAAATCCGCGATCCGCAAGTTCGATCAACTCGACACCTCCAAGATGTTCACCGACCCGACCAAAGGCACGGTAGTTGCGCTGGTCGCCTTGGGCGACGCGCTGAAGAAGAACGCCGAAGACCCCAAGGCCTGGGCCGCCGCGCATACGGCGCTGACCAAAGTGGACAGCGATTTCGAGAAAACGGGCAAGACGGCCCGCAACGTTGTCAAATACCTCAAGGATCAAGGCCCCAAGATTGCCAAGGACAAGGGCGCCGCGCCCGAACTGCGAAAGGTCGGGGACCTCATCAACTCGAACGCGGTCAAGCCGCATCTGACCTCCCTCGATCAGGCGGTCATGCGGTTCGAGAACGCGCTGGAGGCTGAGATCGCCTTCTTGAAGGCCGAAAAGGGCAATGGCGATCAGGTGAAGAACCGGGCCCGCGCCTTCGGTAATGACAACAAGGACAAAGACAAGGACCTGAAGGCCGCCGTCGCCGCGGTCAAGAAGGTCAGCAAAGCGTTCAGCGACGCGTCCAAGGCAGTCAAATAGGGGAAGCGGAGATGGCAGAGGCCCAGATCGAGCAAAGTCCGGACACGCACCGCGCCCGCCTGCGCGCCTTCTTGGAACAGCCGCGGGTCACGAATGCGATCCTCGCGCTGATCATTTTCAACGCGATCACGTTGGGCGTCGGGACCTCGCAGAGTGTCCAAGACAATTTCGGCGGCGCGTTGCGGACGCTCGACCAAATCATCCTCGGCGTCTTCGTGATCGAGCTGCTGCTGAAGCTTTACGCTTACGGCAAGGACTTCTTCCGCAACTCCTGGAACATCTTCGATCTGTTCGTCGTGGGCGTTGGCCTTCTGCCGCAAACCGCTGGGCTTTCGGCCCTGCGCGGCCTGCGCGTGATCCGAGCCCTGCGGCTTTTGTCGGTGATCCCTCAGATGCGCGCCGTGGTTCAGGCCCTTTTGGATGCACTGCCGGGAATGGGCGCGGTGATCGTGATGATCTCCATCGTGTTCTACGTCTTCGGGGTGATGGCGACGATCATGTATGGCGGCACGTTCGACGAATGGTTCGGCACGCTGGGCCGGTCGCTGTACTCGCTGTTCCAGATCATGACGCTGGAATCGTGGTCTATGGGCATCGTGCGCCCGGTCATGGAAGTCTACCCGATGGCTTGGGCCTTCTTTGTACCCTTCATCGTCATCACGGCTTTTTCGGTCCTGAACCTCTTCATCGGTTTGCTGGTCAACACGATGCAATCGGCGGTGGAGGCCGAGACGGAGGCGGAGCTGGAGCGCCTGCAAACGGTTGTGCGGGACGAGACCGACCAGGTGGAGGCCCGCGTGATGGAGCTGCAGGCCGAAATTCGCGCCCTGCGCGAAGAGTTGAAGGCGCAGCGCTGATGTCGGGGCAGAAGTTCATCGCGCGCAACCGCGCCCCGCGGGTGCAGATCGAATACGATGTGGAGCTGTATGGCGCGGCCAAGAAGGTGCAGCTGCCCTTCGTGATGGGCGTGATGTCGGACCTTGCCGGCAAGTCGGAGGTGGCGCAGCCGTCGGTTGCGGATCGCAAGTTCCTTGAGATCGATGTCGACAATTTCGACGAGCGGATGCGCGCGATGGCGCCGCGCGCGGCCTTTACCGTGCCCAACACCCTGACGGGCGAGGGGAATGTGGCGGTCGATCTGACCTTCTCCTCCATGGACGATTTTTCGCCCGCCGCGATTGCGCGCGCGGTGCCCGGCTTGGCCCCGCTGCTACAGGCGCGGACCCAGCTGATGAACCTGGCCACCTATATGGACGGCAAGGCGGGCGCGGAGGGTCTGATCGAGGATCTGTTGCAAAACCCTGGCGTGCTGGCAGCCCTGTCGGGGCAGGCCCAGGATAAGGGCGATCTGGATGCCGCGGTCGCCTCCCTGCCGCAGGTGGCACAGGCGGCCGCGGCGGACGAGAGTGCCGACGTGCTGGCCGGTCTGGCCGCCGCGGCCCCCGCGGACGACGGGCCAGAGGAGGATGGCACGGCCGATGTGCTCGCGGGCCTCGCCGCCGCTGAGCCGACGGAGGAGGCGGCGGACGATACGCCCGATGTGCTCGCTGGCTTGGCCGCCGCCGCGCCCGTAGAGGGATCCGCGGAAGAGAAGTCGGGCGATGTGCTCGCGGGCCTGGCCGCGGCGGCACCGGAAGACGTGCCTGTGAATGATGCATCTGCGGATGTTCTGTCGGGCCTCGCCGCGGCGGCACCAGAAGACGCGCCTGCGGACGACGGCGCGGATGTGCTGGCCGGGCTGGCGGAGGCTGCGCCGGACGAAGCGCCGGACGTCGATGAGGCCGCCGCGGTGCTGGACGCTCTGCCGGACGCGCCGGTCGCGGACGCGGTCGATGAGACATCGGACATCCTGGACGGCCTGGCAAGCGCCGCGCCCGAGGTGGAGATGCGCGGCGACGATACCAGCGACGCGCTGGAGGCCCTGCGCGCGGCGCCGGTGCCCGAGGCTGAAGCAGAGGCCGGCGCCGACGCCCTTGCCAGCCTGGCGCAGGCCGATCTGCCCCCGGAGGCACCAGGTACCGCTGTGGACGATGTGCTGAGCGGCTTGGAGCCGGCGCCGGAGGAGATGGCCGCAGACGACGATCTTGCGGACGTCCTCGCCTCCGTCGAGGCGGCGGAGGAGGCACCGGAGGAGGGCAGCCTAGACGACATCCTCGGCTCCGTCGAAGCGGTGGAGGACACGCAAGACACCGATGACCTGGACGACATCCTAGGCGGCATCGACGCCCCCGAGGAGACGCCAGAGGACGATGATCTGGACGATATCTTGGGGTCGGTCGAGGCCGTGGACGACGCTCAAAAGGACGACGATCTAGACGGTATATTAGGCTCCATTGAGGCAGTGCACGACGCCCCAGAGGCTAACGATCTGGAAGACATACTCGGCTCCGTCGAGGCCGTCGAAGATACGCCTGCGGGCGACGACCTTGACGATATTCTCGGCAATATCGACGCGCCCGAAGATGGGGCGGAGAGTGACGATATCGACGACATCCTCGGTGCGGTGGAGGCGGTCGATGAAACGTTCGAAGCCGATGATCTGGACGATATCCTGGGATCGGTCGAGGCAGCTGCAGAAACACCCGCGGAGGACGACCTGGACGATATCCTCGGCGACCTCGACGCGGCGGAGGACAGCGAAGCGACCGACGACCTGGACGATATCTTGGGGTCGGTCGAAGCGGCTCCGGACGCGCCGGCTGAGGACAGTGACGATACCGATAATCTGGATGACATCCTGGGGGGCCTCGACGCGCCCGCGGAGGATGAGGGCAGTGACGATCTGGACGATATCCTTGGGTCGGTGGAGGCGGCTGCGGACGCCGAGGGTGAGGACGATCTGGACGATATCCTAGGCGGGCTGGACACAGCCGAAGAACCGGCCGCCGGGGACGATTTGGACGATATCTTGGGAAGCCTGGACACCTCCGACACGACCGATGGCGGGGATGATCTGGACGACATCCTAGGCAAATTGGACGACGCGGACGAAACGGCTGAGAGTGATCCGGGCGGTGTCCTGGGCGGGTTGGACGCAGCAAGCGATGGCGCTTCGGATGATCTGGATGCTCTGCTCGGAAGCCTCGATGCGGAGGAGGGCGACACGGCCGAGGACGATCTGGACGCGCTGCTGGGCGATCTCGATGCGCCGGCGGAGGGCGCGGAGCTCGGCGGGGCGGAGGTCGTGCTGGGATCGGCGGACGCGGCCCCGGCGGAGGACACAGCGCCCGAGCCGCCCGCAGAGACCGGACCAAAGCAAACGCCCTTCGGCACGTTCGGCGCCGCGCCCCTGAGTGCGGAGACGCTGAAGCGCAAAAAGTTCCGCATCGCGCTTTTCGGGGATTTCACCGGCCGGGCCGCGCGCGGCGTGATGGAGACGGGCGAGGCGCTGGCGGCCAAGCAAGGTGTCGATCTGGACGTCGATTCGGTGGAAGACATCATCGAGGGTTTCGCCACGACCCTGACGCTGGACCTAGGCGCGGCGGGCAGTGTGGACGTCCCGCTGAAGGAGCTGGACGATCTGCACCCGGACGAAATTTATGACAACGTCGCCATGTTCGAAGAGATCGCCGGCCTGCGCCAGCAGCTGGCCATGGGGTCCATGGCGGAGCGCGCCACGCAGACCTTGCAGAACTGGGGCGCGGCGCACGGCACGCCCATCAAGCTGCCCAAACGGTCGGCGGCGACATCGATCCCGGCGCACCTCAAGCTGACGGATTTCCAGGCGCTGATCGGCGACACGCGCGGGACGCTGACGCCTAAGGGGCCGGCCGACGATCTGATCGCGCAAGTCGTCGGCCCGCATATCGTCAAGGCCCCCGATGCCGGCGCCGCGGCCATGCAGGAGGCGGTCGATGCCGCGCTCAGCAGTGCGATGCGGATGATCCTACACCATCCCGACTTCCAGGCGGTGGAGGCGCAGTGGCGCACGCTCGACCTGTTGGCCCGGCGGATCGAGACGGATGCGGAGCTGGACATCACGCTCTACGATATCTCCGCCGAAGAGCTGGCCGCAGACCTCGCCGCGCAGGAGGACATCGCGGACAGCGGGCTGTGCAAATTGCTGTCAGACGTGCTGGACCCCGAGACCGGCGCGGGCGGGTATTCGGCGCTCTGCGGGCTTTATACGTTCGAGGAAACGCCGCCCCACGCGGAGCTTCTGGCCCGGATCGGTCTGGTGGCGGCCCATGTAGACGCGCCCTTCATCGCCGGCATGGCGCCGGGCTTTTTGGAGACGGCGAAGGAAGATCGCCACCCCTTGGTGACTGAGGCGTGGGACGCGCTGCGCGCGGAGCCGCTGGCCGGGCACCTGGGCCTCGTCAGCCCGCGCTTCCTGCTGCGGCTGCCCTACGGTAAGAAATCCGAGCCGATCGACGCGTTCGAGTTCGAGGAATTCACGCCCCAGGAGGGCCTGAAGGGCATGCTGTGGGCCAACCCGGCGGCGCTGGCGGTTGTGCTGCTGGCCGCGACCTACGCCAAGGACGGCAAGGCGCTGCAACTGGGCAGCGTGATGTCGCTGGGCGATTTGCCGTTCCACTACGTCACCGACCGGCACGGCGATCAGGTCGCGCTGCCCTGCACCGAGCGCAACCTGGTGGAGGCGTCGGTGCAGAATGCGCTCGGGCGCGGGATCATGCCCGTGGTCTGGATGAAGGGCCGCAACGAGGTGCGGCTGGGCTCGTTCCGCTCGCTCGGCGGCGAGATGCTGATGGGCCCCTGGACGGGCATGCCGCCGCCCCAGCCGAAACCCGCGCCGGAGCCCACCCCAGCGGCCGAGGACGCGGCACCGGCGGACGATGGGGACGGCGATCTGGACGATTTGCTGGGCGGATTGGACGATGATGCAGGCGGGGACAGTGATCTGGACGACCTGCTGGGCGGTCTGGACGACGAGAGCGGCGGGGACGACGACCTCGACGCGCTGCTGAGCGGCCTGGACGACGATGCGGGCGGTGACAGCGACCTGGACGATCTGCTCGGCAATGGTGGAGATGCTGACCTTGACGATCTTCTGGCCGGGTTTGATGATGACGCGAGCGCCGAGGGCGGGGACGATGATGATATGGACCCCGAATTGGCTGCCTTGCTGGAGGGTTTGTGAATGAACGCCATCGGCGATCCCCGCCCGGATAAACCGGGCGAAGAGCCGGCCATCATCTTGGTCGGTATCAAAGGCTCATCGTACTACGTCGTCAAAGGCGACGAATTCATGGACCAATTGTTACTGGTGGACGGCAAATTTCCGTTCCCCATTGTGTGTTTGAATTTCGAAACCATGATCGACGCCACACGCATTTTGGGCGGCACGTTTTCGGTCGCCGATTGCTGGGCGCTCCACCCCGAGGTGGTGAACCGGCTGCGCGACGAGAAGAAATTGATCGAGTCGCACAACTAGCGGGCGCGCCGCGGCACGGCCGCAAGGAGGGACCATATGTCCAAGGACCTAGACTTTGAGAACCGCATGCTGCGGATGGAGGGCGATTATTCCTGCAGCCCGACCAACCTCAAGAACGCGCGCGTGATCGAACAGCTGAGCACCCTGACCGAAACGACGATCGAGTTCCTCAGCTCGAACCACGCGCTTGATCTGCAAGACATGTTGGGCAAATCCGTCACCCTGATCCAGGAGGATGAGGACAAGTCGGAGCGCTATTTCACCGGCACCTGCATATCGGTCGAATATGTGGGCCTTTACCAGGGCATGTCGCATTTCGTGGCCGAGCTGCGCCCCTGGCTGTGGTTCCTGACCCGCACGCGCGAAAACCGCATCTTCCAGGAAAAGTCGGTGCTGGACATCCTCAAGGATGTGCTGGGCAAATACGGGTTCTGGGCCGATGTGAAAAACAGCTGCTCGGCGTCCTACAAGCCGCGCACCTATTGCGTGCAATACGCAGAGACGGATTTCGATTTCATCTGCCGGCTGATGGAGGAGGAGGGGATTTACTACTTCTTCATCCAGGACGGCAAGCGGCTGAAGATGGTTCTGGCCGACAGCATCAGCGCCCACAAACCGGTGCCCGGTAAGGCGGAGATTCAGTTCCATTTCAAGGAAAGCGAATACCGCCGCGACGACGACCACATCTTCGACTGGGCCGAAGCGACGGGCGCCACGACCGGCAAGGTCACGCTGGAAGACTACGACTTCGAGGCCCCCAAGAAAGACCTGAAGGTCGTCAAGGCGATGCCGAAGGGCAAACATAACCTCAAGAATTTCGAAGATTACCATTATCCCGGCCGGGTGCGCGAAGGCACCGGGGACACCTTTGCCCGCGTGCGGATGGAGGCGGAGGCCGTGCGCCACAAACTGTCCCGCGGCGCGGGCAACGTGCGCACGATGAGCGTCGGGCAGACCTTCAAGCTCAAAGAGCATCCGCGCAAGGTCAACAACATCGAATACCTGATCGTCCGCGCGGTGCATTCGCTGCAGATCGAAACGGATTACGAAGATAACGAGACCAAGAAGCCGCTCTTCGACACCAAGCTGGAGGTCGACGAGGACAATAAGGACACCTACCGCACCGTCTTCGACGTGATCCCCAAGACGGAGCCGTTCCGCGCCCCGCAAAACACGCCCTGGCCGCGCAATATGGGCATGCAGACGGCTGTGGTGACCGGGCCGTCGGGGGACGAAATCTACACCGACAAATTCGGCCGGATCAAAGTGCAGTTCCACTGGGACCGCGACGGCAAGAAGGACGAAAAGACGACCTGCTGGGTCCGCTGCGTGATGCCTTGGACGGGTGTGGATTGGGGCATGATCTCCATCCCGCGGATCGGGCAAGAGGTCGTGATCCAGTTCGAGGAAGGCGATCCGGACCGCCCGATCTGCACCGGCATGCTCTATAACACCGACACGATGCCGCCTTACGGCCTGCCGGCCAACATGACCCAGACGGGGATCAAGACACGGTCCACCAAGGGCGCGGGATCGGACAATTATCACGAGCTGGTCTTCGAGGATAAGAAGGGAGAGGAGTTCATCCGCTTCCATTCCGAAAAGGACTATTTCCAGACAGTCGAGAACAATGCCGAGATCAAGATCGGCCTCGACAAGAAGGACAAGGGCGATCTGACCCAGACGATCCACCGCCACAAGACGGAGACACTGAACACCGGCGATCACACCTTCACCGTCAAGTCCGGCAATCAGAAGATCTACGTTGCCGTCGACCATGACGAGACGATTGACGGCAAGGCCGATCAGACGATCAAGAAGGACAGCACCGTCACGGTGACCGACGGCAACTACACCCAGACCGTCAAGATGGGCGACGTGACCCGCGAGGTCAGCATGGGCAAAGAAAGCCACACGCTGAAGATGGGGAATTACAGCCTCAAGACCTCGCTCGGCGCGATCAGCATGGAAGCGATGACCAAGATCGAGCTGAAGGTGGGCGGCAATTCGATCAAGATCGACCAGTCGGGCATCACCCTCGACGGGATCATGATCAAGATCAAAGGTAAGGCGATGGCCAATGTCGAAGCGCCCATGACCAACGTGAAGGGCCAGGCGATGCTGATCCTGAACGGCGGCGTGACGATGATCAATTAGGGGACGCCGCCGATGTCGCAGCGATTTGCAGACCTCAAGAAGGTGCCCGAACAGCCCGCCGCCCGGCTTCTGGCCGCGGCCAACGCGGTGCTGGAGACGAAGCTTAGCGTGCCGGCCAGCGCCTCGGTGGCGCAGGTCCTCACCGCGCTGGAAGAGGCGCAGGCGCCCGTGGACATGATCCGCATGCTGTCGGTGTCGCTGCCGCCGCGCGAATGCGTCTGGTGGGCTTGCTGCGCGGGCCGGGACATCATCGGCGCGGAGGGCCAAAGCGCGTGCCTGAGTGCTGCGGAGGCTTGGGTGTTCGAGCCGAACGCCGATAAGCGCGCGCGTGTGCAGGCGGTGATGGATACGGCCAACCCCAATGAACGGGCCAGCCTGTGCGCCACCGCGGCCTTCTATGCGCCCGGGAATATGGGCGACAGCGAGGATTTGCAGAAGATGCCGGCGCCCGTTGGCATCGTTGCGGCCTGCGCCTTCGGCATCAACATCCAGACGATCGAGCTGGGCCCGTCCCCCCAGGCGCGCTTCGATCTGGCCATCGACCGCGCGCTGGACATTGCACGTGGCGGCAATGGCAAGGTAGAGTTGCGCGTGTCTGAGCCGGCGGCGACTGAAACGCCGCAGCAACCTGAAACCGAAGGACAATCCTGATGCCCGGCCCGCCCCAAGCCCGCCTGACGGACGTGCATGTCGGCCCCTGTACGATGGGCACGCCTATGCCGATCATCGGGCCCTGCGCGCCGACGGTGCTGGTGTGCAAGCTGCCGGCGGCGCGGATCACGGATATGTGCCTGGGGATGGTCGCGCCCCCGGTGGCCAATTTTCCGCCGCATCCCATCGCCAAAGGCTCCGCCACCGTTTTGATGCAGAAACTGCCCGCCGCGCGCATTTCGGACGTTTGCTCGTTTGGGGGCACCATTGTGATGGGCGCGCCCACCGTGCTGACGGGCGGCTGATGGCGGTTGTTCTGCGGTTTCAGTCGACCGGGTCCATCCCGGGCAATGGCGACCCGATCACGATGCTGGGCGAAAGCCTGACCATCGGGCGCGGGTCCGAAAACGACGTGGTCCTGCCGGACCCGAACCGCGAGCTGTCCAAGCGCCACTGTGCCATCGAAGATCACAACGGCAACGTCATCGTCGTCGACTTCTCGACCAACGGCACATTCCTGAACTACGGCAAGCTGGCTCTCGGGGCGACGCCGACGCCGCTGAACGATGGCGATATCCTCTCCATCGGGCCGTACGAGATCCTCGTCAACATCATGGCCGCCGAAGCCGCGAACACCATCGCGGACCCGGTGGCGGATGGCCCCATCGGGCATGGCGATGCATTCGCCGCGCCGGGCCGGGACGACTTTCTGGATGCGCCGGGCGACGGAGGCGATTTCCTCGACGATCTGCTGGGGGGCCGCGAGGCCGCGCCGCAGGGCCCGCGCAGCGTCGACCGGGCGGAGCCGGACGAGGACGGCCTTCTGCCGCCGCTGCCCGGGGACGAAGACCTGCTTGGCCCCGCGCCCGATCCCTACGAGGGGCAGGGGGCCAGCGCGGGTATGCACAACCCCTCGCCCAGCGATTACTTCAATCCCGCCGAGATCGGCGGGAACATGAACGCGATCCCCGACGATTGGGACGACGATTTCCTGTCGCCCTCGGGGGGCGGCGCAGCGGCGCCAGCCTCTATGGGCCAAGGCCTCATTCCGGAGCCGCCCGTGCGCGCGCCGCAGCCCGCGACCGCCCGCCGCCCGGCCCCGCAATACGCGGACGAGACGACCGCCCCGCGCGGCCCGGCCACTGGGGGCGGCGACGCCGCAGCGCGCGCCTTCCTCAAGGCCCTCGGCGCGGATCAAGAGGCCGTGCCCGACGCCCACCTGACAGAGACGATGGAGCGGATGGGCGAGACGATGCGTGTCTTCATCGAGGGCATTCGCGAAATCCTGATGACGCGCAATTCGATCAAGTCCGAGTTCCGCATCGAACAGACGATGATCCAAGCGGGCGGAAACAACCCGTTGAAATTCTCCCTCTCGCCCGACATGGCGATCGAGATGATGGCCAAGCCGACGCCCAAAGGCTACCTCGCCGCGCCCAAGGCGGCCGAGGAGGCGCTGAACGATGTCAAAGCGCACGAGGTCGGTATGGTGACGGGCATGGAGGCGGCGCTCAAGGGTATCCTCAAACGGCTGGACCCGGCGGTTCTGGAAAGCCAGATTAGCGCCGATAGCTCGCTGACCGGGATGCTGAAAAGCCGCCAGGCCCGCTATTGGGAGGTCTATCTGCGGATGTATTCCGACATTTCCGACAAGGCGGAGAACGACTTCAACGAGCTGTTCGCCAAGGAATTCGCGCGCGCCTACAAAGACCAATTGGACAAGTTGAAATGACGATTGCACGACGAGGGCCCGCCTGATGTCTTGGGACAGCAAGGTGCTGTGGAACGAAGGGCTGTTCCTGCAACCGCACCATTTCCAGCAGGCCGACCGCTATCACGAGACGCTGGTCACCGGGCTCGCGCAGCGTATGGGCCCCTATCTGTGGGGCGTCAGCGCGCTGGAGATCGACGAGGAAAACCTCAAATTCGGGCAATTCGCGATCAAGTCCTGCGCGGGCCTGACCCCGGACGGCACCGTCTTCCGCGTGCCGGGGGCCGAAGATCACCCGCCCGCGCTCGAGGTCCCAAAAGACCTGAAAAACTGCGTGGTCTACCTATCCGTCCCGCAGCGCCGCCAGGGCGCGCTGGAGGTCGACATGACCGGCGCGGAGCTGTCCGCCGCGCGCCTGCGCCCGGCGGAGATCGAGGTGACGGATGTCACCAGCACCGGCAAGAAGGCCGTGACGATGGGCGTCGGCAAGCTGCGCCTGCAATTCGCGCTGGAGGTCGATGACCTCGCCGACCGGCTGGTCATTCCCATCGCTAAGATCATCGAGGTCAAACCCGATGGCGAAGTGCTGCTGGACAAAAGCTTCGTCGCCTCCTGCCTCGACCTGCGCGCAGCGCAGCCGCTGGCGGATTTCCGGGGCGAACTGGTTGGCCTTCTCAATGCGCGCAAGCAGGCGCTGGCGGGCCGCATGTCCGAAGGCGGCAGCGCCAAAGGCGTGGCGGAGATTTCCGATTTTATGCTGCTGATGGTCGTGAACCGCGCCCAGCCGGTGATGCAGCACATCGCGGGGATCGAGAACGTGCATCCCGAAGCGTTCTACCGCATGTGCGTGGGCCTCGCGGGTGAGCTGGCGACCTTCATGGCCGACGACAAAAGCGCGCCGGAATTCGAGCCCTACGCCCACGACCGCCTGACAGAGACGTTTGCGCCGGTCTTCAAGGCGCTGCGCAAATACCTGTCGTCGGTGCTGGAGCAGACGGCGATCTCCATCCCGCTGGACCCGCGCAAATACGGCATCAGCGTGGGCGTCATCGCCGACCGCAAGCTGCTGTCCACGGCGGGCTTCGTGCTGGCGGTGCAGGCGGACATCCCGGCGGAGAACGTGCGCCGGCACTTCCAAAACCAGGCCAAGATCGGCCCGGTCGAGGAAATCCGCCAATTGGTCAATTCGGCCCTTCCGGGCATCCCGCTGCGGCCCCTGCCGGTCGCGCCGCGGCAGATCCCGTACCATGCCGGCGTCGTCTATTTCGAGCTTGACGGCGACAGCAACCATTGGGGCAAAATGCGCACGTCAGGGGGGATCGCCGTGCACGTATCGGGCGAATTCCCGGGATTGAAGATGGAGCTTTGGGCGATCCGGCAGGGCTAGACGCGCGGGGGCGCAGAGGGGGAAGGCATGTCTGACAACGATCCGTTCGCCGAACCGGACGACGCGGACCGGACCATCATCCGGCCCAACCCCGGTGGCCGTCGCCCCGCGGGCGGCGCCGCCTTCGGCACGCCCCAGCCCCAGCAGCCCGCCGCGCAACCCTTTGGCCAGCAAGCCGCGCAGCCCCAAGGCATCCCGCAGCAGCAGCCGGCCGCCGTCGGCATCCCGCAGGCCGGCCCAGCAGAGGGCACCGCCTCCGAGCCGGGGGTGGAGCAGGGCATGACCGGCATGAACCGGATCAACGCCGCCGCCGCGACGCTTTTTTCCCTCGTCAGCCGCATCCGCAACCGCGCCCAGCACATGGACCCCGAAAAGCTGCGCCGGTCCGTCGTCGCGGAAATCCGCGAGTTCGAGAACCGCGCGATGCAATCGGGCGTCGACGCCCAGGACGTCAAGATCGCCCGCTACGCCATCTGCGCCACGCTGGACGATGTGGTGCTGAACACCCCCTGGGGCGGCCAGTCGGTCTGGGCGCAGCAAAGCATGGTCGGCACTTTCCACAAGGAAACCGTCGGCGGCGACCGCTTCTACGACCTGCTGGCGCGGCTGGAGAAGGAGCCGGGCAGCAACATCGACCTGCTCGAATTCCTCTACATGTGCCTGTCGCTGGGGTTCGAAGGGCGGCTTCGGGTCGAACAGCAAGGCTCCGACAAGCACCTGCAAATCCGCGCGGGCCTGTCGCGCATCATCCGCGGCCAGCGCGGCGTGGTGGAGCGCGATATCTCCCCCCATTGGAAAGGGGTTGAGCAGCCGCACAAGGTCCTGTCGATCTGGCGGCCCCTCTGGATCACGACCGCCGTCGTCGCGATGGCGCTGACGGTCGCCTTCGTCACCTTTTCGTGGATCCTCAACCGCGGGACGGAGAATGTGACCGGCCAGCTCTCGGTCCTCGACACCGGCGCAGTGGCAGAGCTGTTCCGCCGCGCGCCGCCCCCACCACCGCCGCAGCCGCCGCCCGATGCGCAGCTCAAGCGCGTGGCCGGCTTCCTCGAAGAAGAGATCGACGAGGGGATCGTCGAGGCCTTCCAGGATCAGCAAACCATCACCGTGCGCCTGGCCGGCTCCGGCATGTTCGGCTCCGGCTCCGACGCGCTGACGGAGAAGTTCATCGTGCCGCTGCAAAAGGTCGCGAACGCGCTGGATGACACCGACGGGCCCATCCTGATCGTGGGCCATTCCGATAACGTGCCGATCCGCTCCTCCCGCTTTCCGTCCAACCAGGCGCTGTCGCTGGCGCGGGCGGAATCGGTGATGGAAAAACTGGCCGATCAAATCGAAGACCCCGCCCGGCTCAAGGCACAGGGCGTCGCGGATAAAGAGCCCATCGCCGACAACGCCACGCGCGACGGCCGGGCCAAGAACCGCCGTATCGAAATCGTGCTCGTCAAGGAGGACGCGCAATGATCGTTTACTATCTTCGCCGCATCCGCTCCGGCATCACCATGACGCTGCTGCTCACCGTGGCCTTCGGGCTGGTGATCTGGTTCCTCGGCCCGTTTGTGACGCTGGGCTCTTGGACGCCGTTCGCTTCCGTCTTCGGGCGCATCGTCGGGATCGCGATCCTGGCCCTGATCGCGCTGCTGACCATAATCCTGATCCTCCTGCGCCGGTCTCGCGCCGAGAAGGCGATGGAGGAAGAGATCGTCAACAGCGTCGACGACACGGAGCTCGACGAGGCCGACGAGGAGGTCAAGGCGGAGCTGGCCGAGCTGAAGGGCAAGCTGCGCGAGGCGCTGACGACGCTGCGCAAATCCAAGCTGGGCAAGCGGTCCCTGTACGAGCTGCCCTGGTACGTGATGATCGGCCCGCCCGGCGCGGGCAAGACAACGGCCATCGTCAATTCCGGGCTGAACTTCCCGCTGTCCGACACGACCAGCACCGGCGCCATCGGCGGGGTCGGGGGCACGCGCAACTGCGATTGGTGGTTCACCAACGATGCGGTGCTGATCGACACGGCGGGCCGCTACACCACCCAGGAAAGCGACGAAGCCGAGGACAATGCCGGCTGGCTGGGGTTTCTGAAACTGCTCAAGAAGAACCGCACGCGCCAACCGATCAACGGCGCGATCGTGGCCGTGTCCCTGTCCGACCTGAGCTTGCAGGACGAGGTCACACAGAAGGCCCACGCCGCAGCGATCCGCCGCCGGCTGCACGAGCTGCGCGAGCAGCTTGGCGTGCGCTTTCCGGTCTACGTCCTCTTCACCAAGTCGGACATGATCGCGGGCTTTACCGAGTTCTTCGACCACCTGGGCAAGGAAGAGCGCGAGCAAGTCTGGGGCTTCACCCTGCCGCTGCCCAAGAAGACCAAGGGCGAGGTGTCGCCCGTCGCTGCCTTCGACGACGAATTCGGCCTTCTTCTGGGGCAACTCAACTCTCAAAGCCTGGAGCGGATGCAGCAGGAGACCGACCACCAGCGCCGCGCGCTGATCGCGTCCTTCCCGACGCAGGTCGCATCGGTCCGCGCTACGGCCCAGACCTTCCTGGGTGAGGTGTTCCAGGACAGCCGGTTCAAGGACCGGCACCTGCTGCGCGGGGTCTATTTTACCTCCGGCACGCAGGAGGGCACGCCAATCGACCGTCTGATGATGGGTATGGCGCGCACCTTCGGGATCGGGCGCCAAGCCATCGGGACGGGGCGGGGGACCGGACGGTCCTTCTTCCTCACGCGGCTCTTCGAGGGGGTTGTCTTCCCCGAAGCGGGCCTTGTCAGTGCCGACGACCGGGTGGAGCGTCGCTACAAGGTCACCAAATACACCGCCATCACCGCCGCCGTTCTGGGCGGTTTCGGCATGACGGCCCTTTGGGCGCGCAGCTATGTCGGGAACGAGGCGCTGTTGGCCGAAGCCCAGCAAAGCATCGACGATTACCGCACCGCCGCCGCGCAAATCCCGGGCAGCCCGATCGAGGACAGCGATCTGCCCGGCGTCGTGCCCGCGCTGAACATTCTGCGCGATATGCCGGTGAACCCCGCCGTGGGCGATCCGGAGGTCGAGGGCGCGCTGACCTGGGGGCTCTATCAGGGCAAGGCCATCGGCAACCAAGCCGCGCAATCCTATCAGGCAGCGCTGAACGAACACATGCTGCCCCGGATGCTGCTGCGTCTGGAAGAGCAGATGGCCAGCAACATGAACAGCCCCGACTTCCTGTATGAGGCGCTGAAAATCTACCTGATGCTGGGCCAACAGGGGCCGATGAACGCGGACCTCATCCGCGAGTATATGGCCTTCGACTGGTCCATCTCCTTCGACGGGGCGCGGAACGAGGACCTGCGCCGCGACCTCGGAGGGCACCTGAATGCTCTACTGAGCGCGCCGATGGACAAGATCGCGCTGAACGGCCCGTTGGTCGAACAGATCCAAGGCATCCTGACCGAAATGCCGCTCGCGCAGCGCGTCTATAACGGCATCATCAACAGCCCGCGCGCCAAGGACCTGCCGCAATGGCGCCTGACGGATGTGGGCGGGCCGGCGATCACGCGGGCCATCGTGCGCTCCTCCGGCAAGCCGCTGAACGAGGGTATCGAGGGCATCTTCACCTACGATGGCTTCAACCAAGTGTTCCTGGACGAGGCGCTTGGCATCGCTGTCCGCATTCAGCGCGAAAGCTGGGTCCTGGGCGAGCGCGGCGCGGCCGAGCAGACCGAGCAGGTCCTCGCGGCGATGAGCCGGGACGTGCTGGATCTGTACTACGCCGATTACATCGCCCGTTACGACGCGCTGCTGGGGGATATCGACATCATCCCGCTGGAAAGCCTCAGCCACGCCGCGGACGTGACCAACGTGCTCAGCGGGCCGACCTCGCCCATCGTGAACATCCTGCGCGCCGTGGCTGAAGAGACGCGGCTGACGGAAGACCGCTCCACCGGCGCGTCCGCCGCCGCCGGTGCTGCGTCCGAGGTGGCCGAGCTGGAGCTTGCTTCGTCCCTGTCGGGCCGCACCCAAATGCTGCTGGAGACGCTGCGCAGCGCGGTCCCCGAAGGCAGCGACGAAGAGCCCGCCGTGCCCGGCGAATTCGTCGAGCAGCGCTTTTCCTGGCTGCACCAATTCGTCGACAGTATCGAGGGTCAGCCCTCGCAGCTGGACGATTACACCTCCGTTCTGACGGATGTGTACCAGGAGCTGAACCAACTGAACCGCACCCGCGGCTTCGGCGATCAGGCGAATGGCAGCACCGCGATCATCCGCCTGCAAGAGGCCGCGACGCGCCTGCCCGGGCCGATCCCGCGCTGGTCGCAGCAGATCGTGCAAGGCTCTTCGGGCATCACCGCCCAAGGTACGCGCGGCAGCCTGGACGCCAAGTGGAAGGCCGAAGTGCTGCCCTTCTGCACGCAAGCCCTGAACGGGCGCTACCCGTTCGACCGGCGGGCCCGGGCGGACGTAGCCATGGGCGATTTCGAACGGCTCTTTGCCCCCGGCGGACTGATCGACGGCTTCTTCAACGAGAACCTGCGCGATTTCGTCGATACCCGTGCCCGGCCCTGGGCGTGGAAGCGGGTCAACGACGTGGACCTCGGCATCAGCCCCAAAGTGCTGGAGCAGTTTCAGAACGCGGCGCAGATCCGCGACGCGTTCTTCTCCGGCGGGCCGACGACCTCCGTCCGGTTCCAGATCACGCCGCAGGCGCTTTCACCCTCCGCGCAATCGGTGATCCTGGACATCGACGGGACCGAGGTCAGCTACCAGCACGGGCCGGCGCCCAAGCCGGTGGCCGTGACGTGGCCGGGCGGCGTGGGCAGCGCGCGGATCGTGATGCAGCCGGTGGTCAACAACACCTCCAACGCGATCACCCAGGACGGCCCCTGGGCCTGGTTCCGCCTCCTCAGCCGGGCGGAGGTCCGGCGCACCAATGTCAGCGACCGGGTGCGCGTGATCTTCAACGTCGGCGGGCGGCAGGCCATCTACATCATGCAGTCGGGCTCGGTCCTGAACCCCTTCGCCCTGCCAGCGCTGCGCAACTTCAACTGCCCGTCGAACCTGTGATGAGCGGGACGTTCGGCGCCTACGGTAAGATCCCGGCCCTGGGCGATTTCTTTCGCCTCGACCTGCCGGGCAGCTTCACCAAGGCTTGGGACACCTGGCTGCAAGAGACGCTGCTGCAAACGCGCCAAGCGCTGGCGGACCGCTGGGACGACACCTATCTGACCGCGCCGATCTGGCGGTTCACGCTGGCCCCGGGCCTCGCAGGGCCGTCGGGGATGATGGGGGTGCTGATGGCCTCCGTCGACCGGGTGGGCCGGCAGTTCCCCCTGACCCTCGCCGCGCCAGTGGAGGGGAGCGTTGCGGCCCTGCACATGGCCAACACGCCTCTTTTTGCGCATCTGGAGGATGTGGCCCTGTCGATGCTGGACGAAGGCGCGAGCAAGGAGCGCCTGGCCGAAGCACTCGCCCCGTTGCACCCGCTTGGTCCCGCCGCGCCGCCCACGCTGCCCTACCACGGCACCGCCGCGCCCGAACACGCCTTTGCCGCCGTTTCCCTGTCGGCCGAGGCGGGCAGCGCCAAAGCCATCTGGTCCAGCGCCCTCGCCGACGGGCACCGCCTGATCGCCCAGGGCAGCTTGCCCAACGGCGCCCTCCTTTTTGACTTGTCCCAGCCGGAAGCCATGCCCTCATGAGCCAGCCCATCCGTTTCGCCGCCACGACCCATGTCGGCCACCGCCGCAAGGTGAACGAAGACAGCGTGCTTACGCTGCCGGACCAGCGCATCTGGGTCGTCGCCGACGGGATGGGCGGGCACCAGGGCGGCGACTTCGCGTCCCAGGCGGTGGTGGACAGCGTCGCGATGATCGACCCGGTCCTGCCGCCCGCCGAACTGCCCGGCGCCCTGCGCCAGACGCTTGCCAACGCGCACGATCTGGTCGTGCAGGAAAGCAACCGGCGCGGCGGCGTTACGATGGGCTCCACCGTTGTGACCTTCGCCATCGCGGAGGGGCACTTCGTGACCTTCTGGGCCGGGGACAGCCGCCTTTACCGGCTGCAGAACGGCACCCTGGAGATGCTGACGACCGACCATTCGCTGGTGGCCGAGCTGGTCCTGGCTGGCATGATGACCTGGGATGAGGCGGAACAGCATCCCGACAGCAACGCCATCACCCGCGCCATCGGCGTCGGTGATGCGCTGGAGCTGGAAAAGCGCCGCGGTCAGGTCCTCAGCGGCGATCGCTTCCTGCTGTGTTCGGACGGGCTGACGAAATACGCGACCCACGCGGTGCTCGAAGACATCCTGTCCGGCACCCCGATCGAAGAGGTGACGGAGGTGCTGCAACAGCTCGCACTCGATGGCGGGGGCGCTGACAATATCTCGATCATCGTCGTCGATATTCTATGAAACGCCTGATGATCTAAGCCCACAGACATCCGTAGGATGTCGACACACCGACCGCCCCCTTTTGCCAAAGGCAAACCTTCGGTTTGACGGGCGGCGTGTTCCACGCCACCCACGCGGTCGGCTTGGGCTAAGCACATGCATTGACAGCTTGCGGCCGGCGCAGGACAAACACTGGGAAACAGAGCGCACCCCCCGATGGACAACCGGATCATCCCCATCCTCCTTGGCGTCATGGCCCTCATCGTCGTAGGCTTGGGCGTCTTTGCCTATTTCGAGTTCCGCACCCCGCGCGTGCCGGTCTACGCCTCCGACAGCAATGCCGATTTCAACACCTCCGCCGTCGACAGCGGCGCCCGGATCGAGATCGAGAACCTGCGCGCCCAGATCGAAGCCCTCGCCGAACAGATCGAAACGCTGGAAAAGGAAATCCGGCGGGTGGACCAAGCCGCGCAGTCCCGCGCCCCGGTCCAGCAAAGCGGACCGGGGCAAGCGCCGGTCTTCGATAACGGCAATAACGACATCATCGACAGCTACGCCCAGGTGGTCTTGATCGCGCAAAGGCGTGAGCTGAACAAAGGCCTGCGCATCGCCTCGCCCAGCTACCTCGAAGGGGTGTTCGGCAAGCCGCGCGCCAACCTGACCAGCCAGTGCCAGGGCATGACGAACGAGCGGCTGCGCTCCAAACTCTTTACCGAGCAGGTCGGCCCGATCCGCGTGCGGATGCTGCGCCCGGCCCTCGACAGCCTGGGCCGCGTTTTCGCCAAGATCGAAGAGGTCGATCCAGACCTCTACACCCGCATCAACACAGCCGGCGCGCTCTGCGTGCGCCATATCCGCGGCGCGCCGGGCCGCACCTCGACCCACGCATTTGGTCTGTCGGTGGATTTGAACATCGACGGCCAGCTCGACCGGCTGGGCGACGGCCGCACGCAGCTGGGCCTGACGATTCTGGCCGACTTCTTCCGCGAAGAAGGCTGGTACTGGGGCGCCGGCTTCAGCCGCGAAGATTCCATGCATTTCGAGGTCAGCCGCGATCTGGTCGAAAAGTGGATCTCCGAGGGCAAGCTGTAAATCGGCCAGATATCTTACATAACTCGAGTTATCCGCAAAAGCGCGACCTTGCCGATGTGATCCATCACCATTAGATTTCCAACATGCCCCGCCTGTCCCTCGACATCACCGCCGAAGAGCAAAGCGTTCTGGAAACCCGCGCGGCCCAAGCGGGCCAAAGCGTGCAGGACTACGTGCGCGCCCGCGCGTTCGAGGATGATGGGCTGGACGACCTGCACTTCCCGGACCGGTTTGAGGGCCTCTCGGATGATGAAGCGCGCGAGGCACTGAACGCGCTCTTGCTCGAACGGATTGCGAATTCGGACGATGTGTCGACCCGGACCATCGACGAGATCAAAGCCGAGGCACGCCGGAAATACGCGAACCGGGCCTGATTTGTGGCGCTTTACAAGCTGACGACCGCCGCTGATGCGGACCTTGATCAGATTTGGCGGTACACCAACGACACCTGGGGCGCGCGCCAGGCCGACATCTACCTCGACAAGATGTTCGCCTGTCTGGATCGGATTGGACGCGGCCTCGCGGTGCGGCAGCGATACCCGGATGTGCCACCGGACCTGATCGCGCATCGGTGCGCTGATCACATTATCTTCTGGCTCGAACGCGCTGAACCGCGCATCGTCGCGATCCTGTCGTCCCGCACCGATCTGACCCGGCGCCTGTCAACGCGTTTGTGAACGCGCGCGCCTGCCCGCACTTTCACGCTTTGCGCTGGCCCGTGCCTCGCGTAGGCTTGTGAAAAGACATTTTTGCCGCGGGAATTGACATGAAAACCTGGGCCGACCTGACCAAAGACCAAAAATCGTTCATCACCCGCTATCTCAAGCGCAGCCCGATGGACCTCTTCCGCAAGCGCGAGAAGACGGAAACCAACCGCGCGATCATCGCGGCCTACGGCGACTACGACGATGTGAAGGCGATTTTCCTGTCCCACGCCGACGCGATCCCCGACGACTACACCGAACGCGGCCCGATCGACGAGGTGGCGAATGCCGCGCACGACCTGGCCATCGCCGGGCGCTTTCAAGAAGCGCACGATATGCTGCTGCCCTGCGTGAACCGCGCGATGCAGCTGCGCCACGATCTGATGGCCGAGGCGGAGGCGCTGCGGGCCACGGTCTCCGGCCCCATGCCCGAAGGGCTCGGCGATCCGCAACAGGTGGCCGTGCAGCGGGCGGTGGACGCTGTTCTGGTGCATCTGCGCACCGAATTGCCGACCTC
>JBCDFL010000038.1:0-20691 GCA_039178165.1 Pseudomonadota bacterium
CAGGGCCTCATCCTCGCTGACCGTGAGGCCCGGCCCGCACAGGCGGTGCAGGATGGGGAAGGTCATATCGCCCACGACGGGCCCGATGATGGCGTCACAGATGTTGCCGGACATCTGCGCGTTCCGTTCGATCTTGCCCGAGATCAGCGAGCGGGCCGCATCGTCGAAGCCTTCGGGCTCCACCGGCCGCACGCGCAGGCCCGGCGCGTCCGCCTCGAACGCGAGGGCGATGCCGGAGGTCAGGCCCCCGCCGCCGCAGCAGACCAGAACGTCCGCCTGCGCGATACCGTGTTCGGCGGCCTGCGCCGCAATCTCCAGCCCGCAGGTGCCCTGGCCCGCGATGACCTGGGCGTTGTCGAAGGGTTTGATGAGGGTCAGGCCGCGCTCTTCGGCGAGCTGCATGCCCAACGCGTCCCGGTCGCCGGTCGCGCGGTCGTAGGTCACGACTTCGGCGCCGAGCGCGCGCGTGTTGGCGATCTTCAGCGCCGGGGCGTCGGCGGGCATCAGGATCACCGCCGGGGCGCCGTGCAGATGCGCCGCGCGGGCCACGGCCTGGGCGTGGTTGCCGCTGGAATAGGCGAAGATGCCGCGCGCCCGCTGTGCGGGGTCCAAGGCGGAAATGGCAGACCAGGCACCGCGGTATTTGAAGCTGCCGGTGTGCTGGACGCATTCAGCCTTGATCCAGACCCGTCGGCCCGCGATCCAGTCCAAGAAGGGGGAGGAGACGAAGGGCGTGCGCCGCACGTGGCCATGCGCGCGGGCCGCGGCGGCGCGGATCATTTCGATGTTCATGACAGCATCTCCATCCAGGTACTTATGGTCTCCACAGCCTCTGGCTCGTCCAGGAACGGCACGTGGCCGCGGCCCGGCACCTCGGCGTGGATCATGTCCGGGCGGCGGGCCTGCATCTTGGCCGCTGTCTCCGCGCTCAGCAGGTTGGAACCGGCGCCGCGGATCAGCGCGAGCGGCTTGCCCGCCAGCGCGTCGAAGAACGGCCACAGGTCCGGGATCTCGCCCCCAGCATCGACCGGCACACGCAGAGCCGGATCGTAGGTGATGTCTAGCCCGTCCGGTCCTTCGCGGTAGTGAAGTCGCGCCTCGCTCAACCAACGCGCCATCGGGACATTCGTAAATCCGGGCAAAAGGGCGGCCATGGCCGCGGCGGCGTCCGCATGCGTGCGCGCGGCGGGCCGCCGGCCCAGATAGACCATGATCGCCCCCAGGCCCGCAGGGTCCAGCTCCGGGCCAACATCGTTCAGGCACGTCCCCAGCAGGCGGTCCGGCGCGGCGGCGGCGAGGCCCATGGCAACCAGCCCCCCGCGCGAAGTGCCGAGGATCGCGGCGGCGCCCAGCCCCAGATGGTCCAGCAGCTCGGTGACATCGCGCACCTCGACCGGCAGGACGTAGTTCATCGGCTCGGGGTCCCAGTCCGACTGGCCCCGCCCGCGCGCGTCCAGGGTGATCATCCGGCCGGGCGGCAGGTGCGGGCGCAGATAGTCGAAATCTCGCCCCGTCCGGGTCAGACCCGGCAGGCACAGCAGCGGAAGGCCTGTGCCCTCGTCGGTGTAGTGCAGCGACAGGCCATCGGATGTGGTGAAGTGCGGCACGCTAAAGCCCCGCCAGCGCGGGTACGCCCGTAAGGTCGCGCAGCACATGGGCCGGGGTCCAGGGCAGGCGGTCCATCGGCTCCCCCGCGCGGTTGACCCAGACGGTGGTAAAACCGTAGCCCGTCGCTGCTGCCGCGTCCCAGCCGTTTGAGCTGACGAACAGCACTTCGTCCTTCGCGCAGCCGAACCGCGCCCCAACCAGGTCGTAGACCCGCGCGTCGGGCTTGAAGATGCCAACGCTTTCGACCGACAGGCAATCGTCCAGCACCGCGCCGATCCCGGCGGAGGACACGGCGCCGTCCAGCATCCCGGGCGAGCCGTTGGACAGGATCGCCGTATTCATCCCGCCCGTCTTTAGCGCGGCCAGCATGGCGGGCACCTCAGGATAAGCGCTGAGCTGCCAGTAGAGGTCGAGAAGCCGCTGGCGCCGGTCCGCGCCATCAAGCCCCACCTTTTCGAGGGCGAAATCCAGCCCGTCCTGGGTGACCTGCCAAAAATCGGTATGGGCGCCCGTCATGCCTCGCAGCCACGTATATTGCAGCTGTTTGAGGCGCCAGGCCTCTGCCAAGGCGGGCCAGACCTCGGCGAGGTCCGCGTCCTCCTCGGCCGCCTCACGCGCGGCGGCGGCCACGTCGAACAGCGTGCCGTAAGCGTCGAAGATGCAAGTGGTGATGGGCATGGGCGTCTCCTTGGCCGCACCCTGTCACGGGGGCGCGCGCTTCGGAAGGGGCCTTCGCGCCGGCCCTACAGATGATCGGGCTGCGGCATGCCCAGAACGTGGAAACCGCCGTCGACCGGCACGATGGCTCCGGTCGTGCAGGCGCCGGCATCGGAGGCGAGGTAGACGGCGGTCCCGCCCACAGCTTCCAGCGTCGCGTTGGCGCGCAGCGGGGCGTTCTGATCGGTGTGTTTGTAGGTCTTGCGCGCGCCGCCGATGGCGCTGCCGGCCAGCGTCTTCATCGGGCCGGGGCTGATCGCGTTGACGCGGATGCCGTCGGGTCCAAGATCGTTCGCCAGATAGCGCGTCGCGCTTTCCAATGCCGCCTTGGCCACGCCCATTACGTTATAATTCGGTACAACGCGGTTGGAGCCGAAATAGGTCAGCGTCATAAGGCAGCCACCATTCTCTAGCATCATCGGATGGGCGCGGCGCGCGACCTCTATGAAGCTGTAGGCGCTGACGTCCATGGAATGCTTGAAGTTCGCCCGGCTGGTGTTCAGGAACCGGCCCGTCAGTTCGGATTTGTCCGAAAAGGCGATGGCGTGGACCACAAAGTCGATGGTCTGCCAGCGCGCCTCCAGCTGCGAAAAGGCCGCATCCAAACTGTCATCGTCCGTCACGTCCACGTCGACCATGAAGTCCGACCCGACGGACGCGGCCAGCGGCTCCAGCCGCTTCCCGAAGGCCTCACCTTGGTACGTGAAGGCCAGTTCGGCCCCGGCCTCCGCCATGGCCTTGGCGATGCCCCAGGCAATCGATCGGTCATTGGCTACGCCCATGACCAAACCGCGCTTTCCGCTCAACACACCCGTCATCGTCTTAATCCGTATATCGCGACAGGATCATGGATCCGTTCGTGCCGCCAAACCCAAAGGAATTCGTCATCACTGAATCAAGGCCCGCACTCTCCACCAGCGCCGTCGCGATCTCGTGCGGCTGCAGCGCGGGGTCGAGCGTTTCGACATTGATCGACGGGGTGATGAAATCGTGTTTCAGCATCAGAAGGCTAAAGATCGCCTCCAGCGCGCCGGCGGCGCCCTGCGCGTGGCCTGTCATCGATTTGGTGGAGCTGATCGGCGGGGCACCGTCGCCAAAGACACGGCGGACGGCTTCGACCTCGCCCACATCGCCCACGAGAGTCGAGGTGCCGTGCGCGTTAATGTAGCCGACCTTGCGGCCTTCGGGCAGCGTCTCCAGCGCGGCGCGCATGGCCCGTTCGCCGCCTTCGCCCGAGGGGGCGACCATGTCGTGGCCGTCGGAGGTTGCGGCATATCCCGTCACTTCGGCGTAGATCGTCGCGCCTCGGGCCTTGGCGCGCTCCAACTCCTCCAGCACGACGATCCCGCCGCCGCCGGAGATGACGAACCCGTCGCGGCCCGCATCGAACGCGCGGGAGGCGCGTTCGGGCGTGTCGTTATACTTCGACGACATCGCGCCCATCGCATCGAAAAGGCAGGATAGGGTCCAGTCAAGCTCTTCCCCGCCGCCCGCGAACATGACGTCCTGTTTGCCAAGCATGATCTGCTCCGCCGCGTTGCCGATGCAGTGGAGCGAGGTCGAGCAGGCGGAGGTGATCGAGTAGTTGATGCCCTTGATCTTGTAGGCCGTCGCGAGGTTGGCGCTGATGGTCGAGGACATGCATTTCGGCACCGCAAAGGGCCCGATCCGCTTGGTCGCGCCGGTCTTCATCACCGTTTGGTGCGCGGTCAGCATGGCGGAGGTCGAAGGCCCGCCGGAGCCGGCCACAAGACCGGTGCGTGGGTTGACGATGTCGGCCTCCTCCAGACCCGCGTCCGCAATAGCCTCTGCCATCGCAATGTGGGCGTAGGCTGCGCCGGGGCCCATGAAGCGGAGCGTGCGCTTGTCGACATGCGCCGTGACGTCCAGCTTCAGCGTGCCGGCGATCTGGCTGCGAAAGCCGTGTTGCGCCATCTCGGGGCTGGCTGCGATGCCGGAGCGTCCGGCGCGCAAACTCTCCAGCACCTCGGCGGCGTTGTTTCCGATGGACGAGACGATCCCAAGTCCGGTGACGACGACCCGCCGCATGCGCTGCTCCCTCCTGCGTTCAGCGCCTTCTAGGAAACGCGCGTGCCAGGGGCAAGGGCCTCCCGCATGGCGCGAAAAAGGCCCGGCGCAGGGGCCGGGCCTTGATGTCTTGGGTGCTGGGGCGCGCTTAGATCAGCGTGCGGCCCTTCACGTCCCCGTTCCCGCGGAACAGGAAGTAGAGACCACCGGCCAGGAGCATGCCCTGGAATTGCCAGCCGCTGAACGGGCCGAAATAGATCATTACGATCACGCCCGCCACGACCGATGCGATGGCGAAACCGGCCAGACGGGTCAGGGCGTCGGTCATCCAGTTGTTGCGGATTACGCCGCCGGCGATCAACGCGATGGCGCCGCCAAGCTCAGCCAGGGTCGCCAGGCCGAAGGCCCAGAGCGGCAGGCCGTAGCCTTCGGCCTGGATGGCGAAATCGGGCAGCTTCATCAGGCCTTGCTGGAAGATGATGATGGCCAGCGGAATGCGAATGAACCAATCCGCGCTGCGGATGGTGGGAAGGCGCCGTTCGAGGGCGCCGGCAGTGTCGAGCATCGTCATGTCGTCGTCTCCTTACTATCGCGCAGGGCGGCGCACACGACCCTGCAATCACGGAAAGATACGCTGGGGGTGCATCATTGGTTCAGGCCGTGCGACAGCGCGTCGCGGCCTGTCAGCGCCGGCGGGGCGCGCCAAGGTTGCTCCGCGCGCCAAGGCCGCGCAGCAGGACCCAGAGGATGACGATCAGCGACAGCACCAGCCAGGCGCCGCCCCAGAGCATCGTGGTGCCGCCGACCTCTTCGGCGAGCATCTGCGCGTCGGAGCGCAGCGCGGACCGCCGCAGCGTGTCGTCGAAGATATCGTAGGGCACGTAGAGGAGTGAGGTGAGGCCGATCACTCGCAAGATCAGGTCGCAGCCCTGCCGAGGCAGTAGGCGCGCGGCGGCCAGCATCGCCGCCCCGGCGCCGCCGCAGAAAAGCAGGGCGAAGGTGTCGCGGACATAGAGCGCCGTGCACATCAAAAGCAGCGCGCCAAGGCCGCCCAGCACCGCCCGGTCGGCCCGCGTGCGGACGGCGAGGATCAGCAGGGCCACCCCGATCAGGAGGGAGCCGAGGTACCCCGCCGACAGGATCCAGAACCGGCTGCCGCCTGCCGTCACCGCATAGCCGCCCTGCCGGGCCGAGACCTGAAGCTCCAGCACCGCGCCGCCCGTCGCCCAGGCCGCGGCAGCGTGGGAGAGTTCGTGGAAAAAGACGAAGAGGATCTTCAGCGGCGTGACCACGGGCGTCTGCCATGTAACGAAGACCAGACCCGTCAGGGCCAAAAGCTGCCAATGCCCGCGCAGCGCCCGCAAAGCGCGCCTAGTGCGGTGCCGGCAAGTCGAAGGCGGCGCGCCACGCCTCCGCCCGCTCCGCATCGCGGGCGTCGTAAGCGGCGAGGGCGGCGGCAGGCTCCAGGTCCTCGGCCGCGCGGTCTTCGGCCAGGGCGGTCAGGCGCATCGTGTACCAGGCGGTGATGCCGCCCGGCGGGGGCGGCGTGCTGAACCGCGGAAACTCGATATCCTCGCCCGCCTCCCAACGCTGCGGCAGGTCCGGCGCGAGGATCAGCGCGCGCGCCAGGCCGATCATGTCGGCGGTGCCGCTTTCTAATACATGCCGCGCCTGTGCTTGTGTCTTCACGCCGCCCGTTAGCATCACGGGCGCATCGATCTTGCCCCGCGCGGCGCGGGCGAAGTCGGCGAAATAGGGCCCCTTCCCACCCGCATCCGACGCCGAGGGCGCGCCGGGGAAGTACGTCCCGCCGCTGACGTCCAGAAGATCGACCCCGCGCCCCGACAGCTCTGCCGCGACGCGCAGCGCGTCGTCCTCCGTCAGCCCGCCGTCGAGCTGGTCGGTTGCGTTCAGCTTCACGGCCACGGGCGTGCTGGGGGCCACGGCGTCGCGCACCGCCTCCACGACTTCCAACACCAGGCGCATCCGGTTCTGGATGCTGCCGCCATAGGCATCGCCGCGCCGGTTGAAGAGGGGGGAGAGGAACTGGCTTAGCAAGAAGCCGTGCGCGGCATGGACCTGCACACCGCCGAGGCCCCGCGCTTCGGCCAGCTTGGCGGTCCGTGCAAATGCGTCGGGCAGGGCGCGAATGTCCGGCAGGCTGAGCGCGGCGCATTTGAGGCCCGGCACGTCCAGCGCGCTCGGCCCCTTGGGGTCGGGGCTGATCGGGGGGTGCGCCATCGCGCCGGCATGCCCAAGCTGCGCCCAGAGGTGCGCGCCGCCCGTGCGGCCCGCTTCTGCAAGCGCTTCCCACGGCGCCTCAGCATCGCCGCCTTGCAGGACGAGGTTGCCGGGCTTTTCCGCGAAAAGGGGGCTGCCCTGGACCTCACCGATGATCGATACGGCCGCGCCGCCCTCGGCCCAGATGCGGTACAGATTGGCTTGCGCGGCTGTCGGCTGGCCGGTGCCATCGCCCAGCGAGTCGGACATTGCGGATTTGGCAATCCGGTTCCGCAGCACCGCGCCGCAGGGCAGGGTGAGCGGGTCCAGCAGCATCTAGCTTTCGCTCAGCGCGACCTTCATGTCGCTCACCTGATAGATAACCTCGCCATCGGCCTCCACCCGGCCGTTGGCGACGCCCATCGTCAGGCGGCGCGTCTGGATCGCTTTGGTGAAATCGACGAAGTAGGTCAGCATCTTGCGGTCCGGGCGGACCATGCCGGTCAGCTTCACCTCGCCAACCCCCAGCGCATAGCCGCGCCCGGTCCACCCGCGCCAGCCGAGGTTGAAGCCCGTGAGCTGCCACAGACCGTCCAGGCCGAGGCAGCCGGGCATGATCGGGTTGCCGGGGAAGTGGCAGCCGAAGAACCACAGATCGGGCGTGATATCGAACTCCGCCACGACGTGCCCCTTGCCGTCCGCGCCGCGGTCTTCGGAGATGTCGGTGATACGGTCCATCATCAGCATCGGCGGTTCGGGCAATTGTGCATTGCCGGGGCCGAAGAGCTCACCCCGGGCGCATTTCAGCAGGTCGTCTTTGTCGAAATGGGTCTGGTCGTAGGCCACGGAGGCTCCCTTTGGCAGAGGCGCATTTCGCCTCCCCTAGCATCCATGCCGCGCGCTTGCAAAGACCCGCCGCCTTGCCGCAAGGGCAAGCGCGGTGCAGGGTGGCGCAATGGAAGATGTCGTCGACTTGGCCCGCTATCCCGTCCATGCGCTCGCCAGTGCGGACGGCACCCGCCTGGTGGCTGCTTGCCGGCAGATGCTGGAGCGCGAGGGGCTCTTCAACCTGCCGGGCTTTCTGACGGAAGAGGCGCTGGGCCAAACGCTGGCGCACGTGCGCCCCCGCCTCGCGGCGGAGAGTTTTCACCACGCCCGCGCCCACAACATCTACTTCCAGGACGAGGTGGAAGGGCTGGCGCCGGACGATCCGGCGCTCGCGAAGGTGCGCACGGAAAACCACACGCTCTGCCACGACCAACTGATCGGCACGCCTCTGGACCGTCTATACCATTGGGCGCCGTTCATGGACTTCCTGGCGGCGGTGACGGGGCAGGGCCCGCTGCATGTGATGGACGATCCGCTGTCCGGGCTGAACGTGCTGGAATATCGGCGGGGGGAGGCGCTGAACTGGCATTTCGACCGGTCGGTCTTCACCACGACGCTGCTTCTCCAACGCCCCGAACGCGGGGGCGATTTCGAGTACGCGCGCGATCTGCGCAGCGCCGCCGATCCCAATCATGCGGGCATCACGGCACTTCTGCGTGGGGAGGCCCAGACGCGCATCCTCGAACAAGAGCCGGGGACGCTGAACGTCTTTCTGGGCGTCAACACGGCGCACCGCGTCACGCCGCCGGAAGCCGGGCCAAGCCGGATCGTGTCGGTCCTGGCGCATTACGACAGACCCGGCGCGCGCTTTTCCCCGGCAGAGCAAATGGGCTTTTTCGGGCGGACCGCCTGAAGTTGCGACCGATTATCAATTGTAAAGGGGCCACCCGCGCCCCTATATTACACCAAACGCAGCGAGATGAGCTATGAGCCACGCAACGCATATCGATGTCGGAAAACGCTGGTTGGTCGGAGCGGGCCTGCGCCCCACCCGCCAACGGGCCACGCTTGCGGCCCTTTTGGTCGGTGACGGCCAAAACCGCCACGTGACGGCCGAGAGCCTGTTCGACGCCGCCAAAGCGCGCGGCGAAGCGGTATCGCTGGCCACTGTGTACAATACGCTGCGCGCCTTCTGCGAGGCGGGGTTGATGCAGGAAGTCACGGTCGACGGCTCTAAAAGCTATTTCGACACGAACACGCACGACCATCCGCACTTCTTTTGGGAAGACGAAGGGTCGCTGACCGATGCGCCGGCCGATCAGCTGGAAATCGCGCGGCTGCCCGCGGCGCCGGACGGGGCGGAGATTGCCTCGGTCGACGTGGTGATTCGCCTGCGCAAGACCCGCTGAGGCGCGGCCTGGACGCACGATAGTGCATCCCCTTCTGTCAAAAGAGCACATTGATGCATATCGCGCCGATGGTGCGGTGCTTATTCCCGGCCTCTTTGCCGATCACGTGGACGCCTTGCGCGCCGGCATCGCCCGCAACATGGACACGCCGGGCCCCTACGCGTCGGAAAACGAGCGCGCGGGAGAGACGGGGCGCTTTTTCGACGATTACTGCAACTGGCAGCGTATTCCAGAATTCGAGCGGGTGATCCGCACCTCCGCCGCGGCGGACGTGGCGGGCGATCTGATGGGCTGTGCGCGGGTGCAGCTTTTCCACGATCATGTTCTGGTCAAGGAGCCGGGCACGTCGATGGCAACGCCCTGGCATTCGGATGGGCCCTATTACTTCGTTGCCGGGCGCGACGTCGTCAGCTTCTGGTCCCCTCTCGACCCGGTCCGGGACGCGGCGCTGCGCCTGGTCGCCGGCTCGCATCTGTGGGGCCGGGACGTGCTGCCGACGCGCTGGGCCAAGGGCGACCCGTTCTTCGATCCCGCGCCCTACATCCCGGTCCCTGATCCGGAGGCCGAGGGGATGCGCATCCTGGACTGGGAGATGCAGCCGGGCGATGCCGTGGCCTTCCACTACCGCACCCTGCACGGCGCGCGCGGCAATACCAGCCCCGCCCGCCGCCGCGCGTTCAGCCTTCGGCTTGTGGGCGAGGACGCCCGCTACACCGAGCGCCCCGGCCCCACTTCGCCGCCCTTTCCGGGCCACGGCATGCAGGCCGGAGACAGACTGCGCGAGGATTGGTTCCCGGTGCTGCGCGGCTGATTGGTCGACCTTCACGCTTCGGTAAGGGCTGCGCAGATAGGAGGGGAGTGCTGCAACCGCAAAGGACCCCGCATGCGCCCTGACCCGGACCGCCCAGACGCGCCGCTCAGCCGCACGTTACAGCTACAATGCCGTGCCTTGGCGTCGGTCCCGCACGAATTTCGCGGGGTCAGCGCTTGGCTCAACTTCAATTGCGCGATGATCGGCCAATGTGATGACCCGGAGGATGTCGCGCGGCTGCGTGCGGATTGCGAATTGGCCCGCGCGGCGCTGGACGGCGTGTTGCCGTACTTCTCCCTCGTGTCCGATCTGCCGGATTATGACCCGGTCGCTGTGGAGTGGTTCCGCGATTGCCTGCGTCAATTGCCCGGCCAAGGCGCCCCCTTTCTGAAAACGGGCGAGATGCTGCACGAGATCCACGGCGCGGTGGCCGAAGGCTCCGGCCACGCGCCCGCGCTGATGACAGGGCTGAGCCGCTACATCACCGACACCCTGGCGCCCGAGGTTGCGACTCTCTTCGACGTTCACAGCAAAGCTCTCGAGGCGCAGGAACGCGCGCGTCTAAGCTAGGTGGGCGAGATGCGGCGCGACGGCGATGAGGCCGTGGAGCGGATCCGCACCGTGAGCCAGATGGTGCGGCTCATCTCGCTCAACGCATCGGTGGAGGCCGCGCATGCCGGCGCGGCGGGCAAGTCGTTCGGCATCATCGCGGGCGAGGTGAAGGCGCTGTCCGAGCAGATCGAGGCATCGGCGCAAAATGCCACCGATACGTTGCGCGTGTTGACGGACCGTTTGTGAAGCGCCGGCGGGCCGCTTAGCGTCCGAGCGGCAACCTACCGGCGGTGGGCCTGGGTCAAAACCATTGCCCCGGCTCCATCAGGCCCAGGTCGAGCAGCTGCCGCGAATGCCATTCGAACGGCGCTGAGTTATGCCATTTGAAGGTGTCGATGTCGAAGGTGCTGCCCGGATTGCGTTTGAGCGCCTTGGCCGTGCGGAAGGACACGATGGCCGCCGTCAGGTTGTGATGCCAGGGGCAGGCGTAGGTGTTGTATTCCTCGTCCGAGAACGTGTGATCCGCCCGCAGGCGCAGCCCAGGCTTGGCACGGAACAGCGCGATCCGGTCGATTTTGCGGCGGTTGGCGGGCACGTGCTCCTCGAACCGCCAGCGCAGGCCGCCGAAGAAGTCGAGTTGCCGCTCCAGCGGGTGATCGTGCGGCCCGCCCTTGCGCGCCAGGGCGTAATAGCCCGACCGGTCCAGATGTGCAGTGTCCAGGGACACGGCGTTGGGAAAGGCATCCAAGTCCTCGGCATAGACGTCGACCACGTAAGACAGCATGGCATCGCGCCGCTCTTCGGTGTGGAAGGCGAGCATTTCGCCCACGCGCCGCGTCTCGCAAAACGGGAAGAACAGATATTCTGCGTTGAAGCAGTAATAGAGCCACTGCCCGTGCGCCGCCTCGATCACCTGATCCACCGTCTCCTCCACCGCGCCATCGGGTGTGATGTCGTGATCGACCCGCACGACCTCCCCTTCCAGATCGCGGGGCAGATCGAAACCGGCGGGCATGAAGGCGACGACGACGCGAAACCCGGCCTGCACGTGATGGCGCAGGGTCGTTGCGACCTCTACGTCGTCTTCGACCATGATCAGCGCGATCGGCCCTTTGGCCAGCCGCGCTTTGCCGCCGTCCAAAAACGCGGCCAGAGAGGGATAGTGCATGTCGCCCGTCATACCTCCGTTTGAATCGCGAATTGGCCCACATTGCAAGCCGCCGCGCCGCTTGGTACATGCGCGCATCCCCAGCCACACGGACCGGTGCGCGATGCCCAAGAAGCTCTACATCAAGACGTATGGATGTCAGATGAACGTCTACGATTCCGAGCGGATGGCCGAGGCCCTGCCGGGATACGAGCGGACGGACACGCCCGACGGCGCGGATATGATCCTGCTGAACACCTGCCACATCCGCGAAAAGGCGGCGGAGAAGGTCTATTCCGAACTGGGGCGGTTCAAGGGCCTGAAGGCCGAGCGCCCCGATCTGAAGATCGGCGTTGCGGGCTGCGTGGCGCAGGCCGAAGGGGCGGAGATTATCGCCCGCCAGCCCATGGTCGATCTGGTCGTCGGTCCGCAAAGCTACCACCGCTTGCCCGATTTGGTGGCCAAGGCGGGGCAGGGCGCCAAGGCTTTGGACACGGACATGCCCGAAGAGGACAAGTTCGGCCACCTGCCGGCGCGCCCCAAGGCCAAGCGCGGCCCCACGGCCTTCCTGACTGTGCAAGAGGGGTGCGACAAGTTCTGCGCCTTCTGTGTGGTGCCTTACACCCGCGGGGCCGAGGTCAGCCGCCCCGCCCCCCGTGTTTTGGACGAGGCGCGCGATCTGGTGGAGCGCGGCGTGCGCGAGATCACGCTGCTCGGCCAGAACGTCAACGCCTACCACGGTCACGATGACGGGTTGGCCGGTCTGATCTGGGACCTGGCGAAGATCGACGGGCTGGAGCGCATTCGCTTCACCACATCGCACCCCAACGACATGGACGACGCGCTGATCGCAGCGCACGGGGATTGCGACAAGCTGATGCCTTACCTGCACCTGCCGGTGCAGTCGGGCAGCGACAAGATCCTCAAGCGGATGAATCGCAGCCACACCGCCGAAAGCTATATCCGCTTGATTGAGCGCATCCGCGCGGCGCGGCCTGACATCTTGCTGAGCGGCGATTTCATCGTGGGCTTTCCAGAAGAGACGGAGGCCGATTTCCAAGCGACGCTCGATCTGATCGAAGAGGTCCGCTACGGCTCCGCGTTCTCGTTCAAATACTCGCCGCGCCCGGGCACACCGGCGGCGGAGCGCGCGGATGTGGACCCGGCTGAGGCGGACGAGCGGCTCCAACGCTTGCAGGCGCTGCTAACGCGCCAACAGCGCGCGGCGCAGGACGCCATGGTCGGAAAAGAGGTCGGCGTCCTGTTTGAAAAACCGGGCCGGCAGGCGGGCCAATTGGTCGGCAAGTCGGACCACCTGCACGCCGTCCACGTCCACGCACCGGACGCCCAGATTGGTGCGCTGACCCGGGTGAGAATCGTCGCCGCCGGGCCGAACTCCCTCACGGGTGAACGGCTCTCGCAGGGCTGACGCCTACCCGATCTTGCGATTTGGCCGCCGCCAGGGGCCAAATTTTGTCCACAGCGCCATTTAAGCGTGTGAAGCGGCGTAGTTTTTCCTTCATCTGATCCAAAAGCTTGGTATGGTTTGGGCATCCGTTCCCGTTCAAGCTGCCAGGGAGCGTATAACCAAACAGGGGCGGGCCGATGCACAGCCACGTGCGGTCCAGCCGGTGGATCGAAGGGGGAAACTTTATGTTTAATCGGTTTGCGATGTGGGCGGTTGCGCTCGCATTCGTGTTCGGCATCGCGTTCGAGGGGCGGATGGCCCACGCGCAGAACGTCGCGCGGGGCGAGCCGTCGGGCCGCATCCAATGGGGGGTCTGGATCGACCCGGACGGGTGCATGCACTGGATGGCCGATGGCGGGCTTGAGCAGGTTCAGGTCAACCGACTTCACCCCAAGACCGGCAAGCCGGTGTGCATTCAGCAGAACACCTGCTTCGTTGGTGATGCGGACACGATGTTCTCGACCGACAGCGCCAGCCTGAACGCCAATGCCCGCGCCCGTCTACAACAAGTGTTCAGCCAAGACGGCGTCTTCGGCTACGCGGTCTACGGGCACACCGACAGCCGCGCGAGCCGCGCCTACAACCAGCGCCTGTCCGAACGGCGTGCGGTGGCCGTGGCCAATGTGGGCCGCTCCGTCGGCGCCGTGATCGAACGCGAGGTGGGCTTTGGCGAAAGCCGTCCCCGCGCCTCCAACAGCACCGCCGCGGGGATGAAGAAGAACCGCCGCGTCGAAGTCATCTGCTATCGGTGGTAAGAGATATGACAGCTAAAACACTCGCACTCATCGCTCTTGCCGCAGGCGGATTGTCCGCGTGTAGCGAGGCGTTCGAAGGAACGACCGCCTATCGCGGCGCCGAAAGCTTCATCGCCGTGGCGAATGACCGGGGCCGGGACGCGTCGAACAATGCGCTTGACAACGCCGGTATCGCGGTGACGCCCGATGGCTGCCAGACTTGGTATATCGATGACGGTCTTGAGGCGCGTGCCTCTAACCGTCTGGACCCGGTCTCCGGTCTGCCAGTCTGCGCGGGTGAGCCGGGTGTGGTCTACGGCCCCTACCGGTCGGGCACCGGCGGCATCCAGGACCGCGTGCCGCGCCGTCCGTTCCCGACGCGCACCGAACAGGTTGTCGTGCGCAGCCAATCGGGCCACGGACACCAGGTGCACCGTCACCCCCACCGCCATAACTGATCCGGTGGACAGCTTATCTGCGGGGCCGAAGCGATGCTTCGGCCCCGCCGCGTTTTGTGGACCGCTCGCCTGTTGCGCCCGCCTGCGCAACAGGCCACGTTTGCCCAAACCCCCGAGTCAGCGGAGCGTCTATTGACCACCGGAAACCTGCCGCCAGAAGTGCTTCTGGAATTTCCCGACAACCGCCTGTTGGTCGATCTGTGCGGCCCCGTCGACAGCAACCTCGCCGCGATCGAAGCCGCGCTGGAGGTGCAGATCGTCCGCCGCGGCAACGTGCTGGCGATCTTGGGCGACGAGTCGGCGCAGACCCGCGCGGCGGACGTGCTGAATGCACTCTACCTGCGTCTGGAGGCGGGCAAGGGCGTGGAAGCCGTCGATATCGACCGGGAGCTGCGCATGGGCGGGTCGGAACAGGACACCGGCACCCGCCCCGGCGACCAGATGGAGATGGATGTCGGCGCGCGGGTGGAGATTAAGACCCGCAAGAAACTGGTCGAGCCGCGCACGGACGCCCAAAAGGCCTATGTCCGGAGCCTCTTCGAGAACGAGATGGCCTTCGGCATCGGCCCCGCGGGCACGGGCAAGACCTACCTTGCAGTGGCCGTGGGCGTGTCGATGTTCATCCAGGGCCATGTGGACCGCATCATCCTCTGCCGCCCTGCGGTGGAGGCGGGCGAGCGCCTCGGCTTCCTGCCCGGCACGCAGGAGGAGAAGGTCGATCCCTACATGCAGCCTCTCTACGACGCGTTGAACGACTTTCTGCCCGGCAAGCAACTGGCCAAGCTGAAGGAAGAGAAGACGATCGAAATCGCCCCGCTCGCGTTCATGCGTGGCCGCACCTTGGCCCGCGCCTTCGTGGTGCTGGACGAGGCGCAGAACGCCACCTCCATGCAAATGAAGATGTTCCTGACCCGCCTCGGCGAAGGCAGCCGCATGGTCATCACCGGCGACCGCACGCAGATCGACCTGCCGCGGGGCGTAATGTCGGGCCTCGCCGATGCGGAGCGGCTGTTGCGGCACATCCCGAAGATCAGCTTCAACTACTTCACCTCCAAGGACGTCGTCCGCCACCCGCTCGTCGCCGCGATCATCGAAGCCTATGAGGCCGACGCCGAAGCCGCGCTGACGTGACCGCGCCCAGCTCCCGCTGAACGGCCAGGGACTTCCTCTCACGCACGAGGAAAGCTAAAGGCATCTCCTTCACTTGGCGAAAAACAACTCCGGGGGTCCGGGGGCTGGTCCCCGGGAGGTACCATCGCACTTCAGCTCGATATCCTGATCGAAGACCCGGCCTGGCAGGCCGTGGACCTAGAGGCCGTTGCGACCAGTGCCGCGAACGCCCTGTCCGCCCACCTGGCCTTGCCAGAGGTGGAGGCGACACTGCTGGCCACAGGCGACGCACAGGTCACCCAGCTGAACGCCGATCACCGGGATAAGGCCAAGGCGACCAACGTCCTGTCCTGGCCCAGCGCGGACCGCATTCCCGGCGCGCCACTTGTGCCGGATGCCTGGGGCGAGCTGCATTTGGGTGACGTCGCCCTGGCGTTTCAGACTTGCTCGCGCGAGGCCGCCGATCAGGACAAACCTGTGGCGGACCATGTTTGCCACCTTATCGTCCACGGCCTGCTGCACTTGCTGGGCTATGATCACGAAACCGACAGCGATGCCGCGATGATGGAGGGGCTGGAGCGGGAAATCCTTGGCAAACTGGGCCTTCCTGACCCATATTAGGGTGCATTCCGGCGGCGCCCCTAGCGCCGCGCCCACATATAGGACCCCCGATGGCCGACACTGCAGGCCCGGCACAGCCGGACCAAGCCGCCTCCGACGACAGCGAAGACGACTCTAGGCCCGGCGGGCTGCTGGCCCGCGTCAGGGATGCGTTCACCAGCACCTCCGCCGATACCGCCGCCGACACGGCGGCAGAGACGGATCGCGGCATGATCAACCTGCGGCGCAAACGCGTCGAGGATGTGATGATCCCGAAGGCGGAGATCGTCGCCGTCTCCAGCACCGCGCCGTTGGATGAGCTAGTCGCCATTTTCAAAGACAGCGGCCTGACCCGTCTGCCGGTCTACGACGGTACGCTCGACACGCCCGTCGGCCTTGCGCATCTCAAGGACCTCGCCCTGAACCACGGCTTCAACGGCGGCGGGGCGGATTTCGACATGGCGGCGATCCTGCGCCCCCTTCTGTTCGTGCCGCCGTCGATGGCCATCGGCGTGCTGCTGACGAAGATGCAGTCGGGCCGGCGGCACATGGCGCTCGTGATCGACGAGTACGGCGGCGTCGACGGGCTGGTGACCATCGAGGACCTGATCGAACAGGTGATCGGCGAGATCGAGGATGAGCACGACACCTCCGACGCCGCCTCCTTCAGCGCGGAGAAGGGGGGCAGCTACCTCGCTCTGGCCAAGACCCCGCTGACCGAGTTCGAGGCGGAGATTGGCCGCTCCCTCACTGCGCATGACGATGTCGATGAGGAGGAGATCGACACATTGGGCGGCCTCGTCTTCATGCTGGCGGGCCGCGTGCCGACGCGGGGGGAGGTGATCGCCCACCCCGAAGGCCCGGAATTCGAGGTCATCGACGCCGATCCGCGCCGCATCAAGCGGCTGCGGGTGCGTCTGACCCCCACGCCCCCCGGCGAATGACACCCGCCGCCGGGATGGCCCGCCCGGCCTGGCAGCGCCTTGGCGCGGCAGCGCTGCTGGGCGCTGTGGCGGCTTTGGCGCAGGCGCCATTGGGATGGTCCTGGGCGATTGTGCTGGGCGCGGCGCCGGCGATCTGGCTGTTGCGCGGCGCGCCTGGCCCGCGGGCCGCCGCGCTGCTCGGGCTCGCCTTCGGCTTTGGTCATTTCGTGCTCGCGCTGGCCTGGATCGTCGAGCCGTTCTTAGTCGACATCGCCCGCCACGGCTGGATGGCCCCGTTCGCTCTGGTTTTGCTGAGCCTTGGCATGGCGCTGTTCTGGGCCGGCGCTTTTGGGCTGGCGCATTGGCTCGGCGCCGCGTGGATGCTGGCGCTGACCTGGCCCCTGGCGGAGCTGGCGCGGGCCTATATCTTCACCGGCTTTCCCTGGGCGATGTTGCCCCAGGGCCTTCTGGACACCCCCGCCGCGCAGGCGCTGGCCTGGCTTGGCCCGCACGGGCTGATGCTCGCGCTGACGGCGCTTCTTGTGGCGCTCGTCCACCGCCGCACCGCGCTGCCCGCGGGTGTCATTCTGGCCGCCGCGCTGTTCGCGCCGCTCGCGCCGCCCGAGGCCCCACTGACCTCTCACATCGTGCGCGTCGTGCAGCCCAACGCGCCGCAGCACCTGAAGTTCGAGCCTGCGATGGTCCCGGTCTTCAACCAACGCCTTCTGGACGCGACGGAGGCGGGCATCGTGCCGCCGGCTCTGGTGGTTTGGCCCGAAATCGCGATCCCCTACCTGCAGCGGCACGCGCAGCCGATCTTGGACGAGGTCGGCATTCGCGCCCGCGGCGCGCCGGTCGTGCTGGGGCTGATGCGCCAGACGGACGGGCGATACTACAACTCCATGGCGCTGCTCGACGGTGCGCGCATCACGCAGAGCTACGACAAATACCACCTGGTTCCCTTCGGCGAGTATATGCCCCTCGCGCCGCTCATGGCGCGGCTGGGGATCGCGGGTCTGGCGGCCAGCGATCTGGCTGGGTTTGCGCCCGGGCCGGGGCCGCAGCTGATCGATCTGCCCAGCATTGGGCCGGCGCTGCCGCTCATCTGCTACGAGGCGGTCTTCGCCCACCGGGCGGGCGCCGCGCCCACCCGCCCGGCGCTCCTGCTCCATCTGACCAACGACGCTTGGTTCGGCCAGTACCAAGGCCCGCAGCAGCACTTTGCCCAGGCGCGGATGCGCGCGATCGAACAAGGCCTGCCGGTCGTGCGCAGCGCCAATACCGGCATTTCCGGCATCATCGATCCCTACGGCCGCCCGCTGGTTACCCTGGCGCTGGGCACCCACGGTCACGGCGATCATGCACTCCCCGCGCCGCGCGCGCCGACGCTTTATGCCCGGACGGGGGATCTGCCGGCGATTTTGGTCCTCGTGCTGGGCACGCTGGCGCTCACCGCGCGGCGCATTTCGATTGACGGGGCGCGGCGGCGGGCCTAAGCGGGCCTGACCCGCGCGCCACAACGGCTTCCTGGCGTGGCGCGAGACCGCATATTGGAGCACCCCCCATGACCCGCAGCAGCTATATCTTCACCTCGGAATCCGTGTCCGAAGGCCACCCGGACAAGGTGTGCGACCGCATTTCCGATGCGGTCCTCGACGCGCTCATCGCCGAAGAGCCGGAGGCGCGCGTGGCGTGCGAGACCTTCGCCACCACCAACCGCGTCGTCATCGGGGGAGAGATCGGCCTGGCGGACAAGTCGAAGCTCGCCAGCAAGATGGAGCAGATCGACACCATCGCGCGCGATTGCATCGCCGATATCGGCTACACCGACCGGGAGGTCCGCTTCGACAACGAGACGTGCGAGATCACAAACCTGCTGCACGAGCAATCGGCGCATATCGCCCAAGGCGTCGATGCGGGTGCGGACAAAGACGAGGGTGCGGGGGACCAGGGCATCATGTTCGGCTATGCCTGCCGCGAGACGCCCGAGCTGATGCCCGCGCCGATCCTGTATGCCCACGCGATCCTGCGCCGCCTGGCCGAGGCGCGCAAATCGGGCGCGGAGTCGACGCTGCGCCCGGATGCGAAAAGCCAGGTCTCTCTGCGCTACGAGGATGGCAAACCGGTGGAGGCGACCTCCATCGTGCTCTCGACCCAGCATGCCGATCCCGGCCAGACCTCGGACGACATCCGCGCCATCGTGGAGCCCTACATCCGCGAGGTTCTTCCAGCCGAATTTTTGACCGATCGCACCGAATGGTGGGTGAACCCCACGGGCACCTTCGTCATCGGCGGGCCGGATGGGGATGCAGGCCTGACGGGCCGCAAGATCATCGTGGACACCTATGGCGGTGCGGCCCCGCACGGGGGCGGCGCGTTCTCGGGCAAGGACCCGACCAAGGTCGACCGCTCCGCCGCCTATGCGGCGCGGTATCTCGCGAAGAACGTCGTGGCCGCTGGCCTGGCTGACCGCTGCACGATCCAGCTGAGCTACGCCATCGGGATCGCCAAGCCGCTATCGATCTACGTGGACACCCACGGCACGGGCGCGGCCGATGCCGCGGCCATCGAGGCGGCGATCCCGCAGGTCATGGACCTGACCCCACGCGGCATCCGGCACCATCTGGAGCTGAACCGCCCCATCTACCAGCGCACCGCCGCTTATGGCCACTTCGGCCGCGCGCCGGACGCCGACGGCGGGTTCAGCTGGGAACGGGCCGATCTGGCCGAGGCCCTCAAAGCGGCGCTCTGATCCGGCGGCGCGCACGGCGGCACCTTCACACGGCGCACGGCCCGGTCTACCGTCGGGCCATGCGCGCTTTTTTCCTTTCGCTGTGTTTGCTCTTCGCCTCTCCTGCCTTCGCCGATCCCTTCACGGTCGAGGGCGACACGCTGATCTACGACACCGAACGGGATGACGACGAAGAGATCGACTGGGATCACGTGGACAGGCTGCGCACGCTGCTTCAGACCCACGACATCGCGGTGCTGCAGCTCAACTCCACGGGCGGCCGGGTCTTCGCGGCGCACGATATGGCGGACGTCATCGTCGACTTCGACATGCACGTTCACGTGCACGGCACCTGCGAAAGCGCCTGTGTTCGGCTGCTGTTGGCGGGCACGCAGCGCACCATGTCGCGCGGCTCCTCGCTGGGCTTTCACCGCTTTTACTGGGACGCGGAGGATGTCGAGGCGCATTTCGAGCGTCACAAGGACCGGCGCGATTGGGCGACGCCCTTCGATCAGGCAAGCTGGATCTATTCCGACACGCAGACGGAGGTGCAGGCGCATCTGATGTGGATGATCGCGCGCGGGGTCGATCCGGTCTTCGCCATCCGCAGCCTGTCCTATGACGGGGACGAGATGTGGCGCCCCTACCGCCCCGTCCTGCGCGCGGCGGGCGTGTTGACGGAGTAGGCCAGACGCCCCTTGGCGATCCGTCCCGGGCTCGCTAAACGCCGCCCCATGACACAGCGCCCCCATCGCAACTTTTATGGCCGCATCAAAGGCAAGCACCTGAAGGCAAGCCAGGAACGCTATCTGGACGAAGACCTTGCCGCGCTCAGCCCCGGCGCGGTGGCTTGGGAGGAGAACCCACAGCGCGTGCCGCTCGATATGGAGGCGCTCGGGGGCGGCAAGCCGATCTGGCTCGAGGTCGGGTTTGGCGGTGGGGAGCATCTGATCCACCAGGCCGCGGCCAACCCGGGCGTGCACATCATCGGGGCGGAGCCCTACATCAACGGTGTCGCCATGCTGCTGGGCAAGATCCGGCAAGCCGGCGTGACCAACCTGTCTGTCCATCCGGGTGACGCGCGCGACCTGTTCGACGTGTTGCCGGAGGCGAGCATCGCGCGGGCCTTCCTGCTCTATCCCGATCCGTGGCCGAAAAAGCGCCACCACCGCCGCCGTTTCGTGACGCCCGAGCATCTGGCGCCGTTGGCGCGTGTGATGCAGCCGGGGGCTGCGCTGCGAGTGGCGACCGACATTCCCGACTACGTGCGTCAAACGATGATCCAAGTGCCGCGCCACGGCTTCACCTGGACGGCGGAGCGCGCGGCGGACTGGGAGCAGCCCTGGG